>JBBKWQ010000073.1:0-2974 GCA_037969115.1 Ilumatobacteraceae bacterium | reverse complement strand
ACTATGCGGCCGGCCAGCGTCGCGGCTTGGCTGTCCGTTCGACAGGCGGGAGGTCCTCCACTAACTTCGATCAAGTCGACCGAACGCGACAACGCGGTCGATGTCGACTCAAACACACCACTTGTCGTCGATGGCCTCGGGAGGGCACGGATGCGCACGGAACTCGATCGACCCAAGGCTCGGGGCGTCCTGCGACGCCGATCTGCAATCTGGTTCAGTGCTGCGCTCATCGGGAGTGCGGTGCTCGTCGCAACCGCGTCAGCCTCGGCTGGTCCGCCATCCCGGCCCGGCGCCGCAACGCCTGCCGAGAAGGAGGCGTATGTGATGCGCCTCGAACCGCCGGCCACGGCGAATCCCTATGTTGCGTTCCGAGCGACCGCCGACGCTGGTGACCTCGCGGCCTGGAACTTGTATCTAAATGCGGCAGGAAAGCAGCGCGCCGGCAAGGAGGCTCCGGGCGCACCCCGGCAAGGTCTGCGCGTGCGTGAACGTGAGGCTCCTGGCGGCAGCTCGAATGACGTGCCGGGCGCATCCGAGCACATCGCCAAGTTCGGTTCGAGTGCCGGCAAGCGGCCCGCAGCGGAGATCGCTGGGACGACGGGACTCTTGAGCGGGTCGGTGTCAGCGATCACGATCACTGAATTGGACGGCTCGTTGGGAACGGCCACCGACGTCGCACTGGCTGCCGGTGATTCGGCGACCGGAAGCGGCACCATCGGCGATGAGCCGGCCCCGTACGGCGATGTAGATTTCGACTTCTTCAGGGTGCCTGGGCTCATTGCCGGGCAGACGTTGACGGTCGACATCGACACGCCGGACCCCTTCGGTGATCTCGACCCATTCGTGGCGGTGTGGAACCCTGCGCTCGCACCGTTCGAAATCGCCATCAACGACGACGACGGCTCCTCGTTCGACAGCTTCTTGAGCTTCACGGTCCCCGTCGACGGCGACTATTTCGTCTCGGTCGCCGGATTCGGGTCGTTCGTGCCGGTCGACCCGACCGATCCAGCGAGCCCCAGTGTCACCGGCGAAGTCGGCAGCGAAGGCGTCTACGACGTCACACTCGCGCTGCCCTTGACCGAGACCGACTACTACAGCTTCGACCTGCGCGCTGGAGATGTCGTGGGCGCGTCGTCGTCGGGCGGCGCAATACGGCTCGAGCTGTACGACTCGAACTCGAGCCTCGTGATGGGATCGTCGCAAGACGTGTCATTCATCGCTCCAGCAGTCTCCGGTCTTCCTGGCGGCGGGAACGCAACGGTCTCGCACGTCGCACCCGCCGACGGTCGCTACGCGCTCGGCGTCATCGCCGGGTCCGACTACGTCGTTGACCTCCGGGTGTTTCGCCCGGCCAAGGAACGAACGGGCAACGCGACACAGGCCATCTTCGTCGACTTCGACGGAGCAGCGCTCAACACCGCGACCCTCGGAGGCCCGCCAAACGAGGTCTCGCTGTCTCCACTCAGCTCGTTCCTCCCCGCCTGGGGACTCTCACCGACCGATGAGGACGCGGTGATCGACGCGATCCTGTCCACCGTCGAAGAAACCCTGTCGCATGATCTCCGCAGCGATGGCGGCAACGGCGATCGTGATGCCGGCGACGGACCCGGCGCGTTCGACATCGAGATCCTGAACAGCCGCGACCACGCCGACCCGTGGGGCGACCCCTACGTCAGCCGGCTCGTGGTCGGCGGCACGATCGACGAATTCGGGTTGGACACGATCGGTCTCGCGCAATCGATCGACGTCGGTGACTTCGAAAGCGAGGAGTCTGCCGTGATCCTGCTGGACCTCCTGAGCGGAACGGGCCCGTTCCCCGAGCCCGAGGTCGACCTCAAGAACATTCCACGCGACCCCGGAGCCACGATCATCGACCTGATCGGTGTCGCCGTTGGCAACATCACCGCACACGAGGCCGGGCACTTCTTCGCCAATTTCCACACCGATCAGTTCAACTCCGATGCAAACATCATGGACCAGGGCGGCAACCTTGCGGGGACCATTGGGCTCGGGCCCGACGGAATCTTCGGAACACCCGATGACGTCGATGTCGACTTCGGCCCAGATGAGTTCGTTCCCAACGAAGGCTTCGCCGGCACCGAAGACACGCTGCAACAAATCAGCTTCGGGCTTTCAACCGGACGAGGTCGAGGCAACCGCTGACTTCCTCCCGCACGTCTTCGAAGTCGCCGACCGCATCCACATCCAGCGGCTCGGAAAGCGAGCAGCCGCGGTCACGCCGCAATCGCACCCGATGGCCGACGCGGTCGCGATCATGACCGGCGCCGCAGCAGCCTGACCCGGAGCGTCGCGTGGCACGCCCGAAGGTTCCTGCGAACGAACTTGCCGCATGGATCAGAACCCAAGCTGACTCCACCTCGCATCGGTTCCTGTTCGGTCTCGCGGGTGCCCCCGGGAGTGGCAAGTCGACGATCACCGAACAACTCGCAGGCGAGCTCGACGTGGTGGTAGTGCCGATGGATGGATTCCACCTCCCCAATGCGGAACTCGATCGCCGCGGCCTTCGTTCGGTCAAGGGCGCGCCGGAGACGTTCGACGCCAGGGGATTCATCGAGGCAGTCGGCGACATTCGTCGCGCCGACAACGACCTCTTGCTTCCAGACTTCGACCGGCACTCCGACGAGCCACGCCCGGACCGAATTCAGGTGCCGGCCTCGTCGGCGATCGTGGTCGTCGAAGGCAACTATCTCCTGCTCGAATCGGATCCGTGGTTCGAATTGCGCGGGCTCTTCGACACGGTCGCGCATCTCGAGATCGATACCAGCGTTCGAGTCGGACGCCTCGTCGATCGTCACGTGCGGTTCGGCAAGACACCCGCACAAGCGGCCGACTTCGTCCACGCATCCGACGAACCAAACGCCGCGCTCGTCGAAGCCGCCAGCCATCGAGCACATCTGGTCGTGGAGGCCGGATCATGATCGTCGGCCGCGGCAGGTCGTCGCACCTCAGGGAG
>JBBKWQ010000072.1:0-2650 GCA_037969115.1 Ilumatobacteraceae bacterium | reverse complement strand
GCTGCTTGGCCGGTGAGCGCGAAGATGCCTGCGCCGATCATGACGCCGGTGCCGAGCGACACCGCCCCGGGCAGGGACAGACTGCCCGCGACCTCATCGTGCCCCGAATGTCTCGTCGTCGTCGTCTTCTGTTCATCGGGTTGCTGGTGGTCCATGACGATCTTGGCTCCGTTCAGGATGCTGTTGTGTCGAGTGCGGGCACCCTCGGCCGTGTGCTCGAATTCTCGCGACGTTGCTTGCTCCGGTCCTTTGTCTCAGCGATGTGAGACGGGGGCTCGAGTTCATCGTGCCTGCATGTGATGTGTTTGCACGGTCAGCACGTACTTTCGACGGTCGTGGTGTTGTGCGCTGTTGTGCCGAGGACGACCTTTTCGGCCGTGTTCTCAGCACGAATGAGGCACACCGATGGTGTGTTCAGTCGGCGGTGGCCCGTACCATCGGACAACGGACCGGAACGCACTGTTCGTGCAACGGTGCGAAAAGCTGTCCAGATCAACGACGACGCGATGGTGAACTACTTCGCTGGGCTGGCCGACATTGAGTCGAGCCACGCCGATCCCGCCGGGGACGAACGGGGCGATCAGTCCGGCCCACGTCGCCATCTCGAGTGACCGATTTGCGAACCGCGGAACGTAGCGAGCGCGCAATCGTGCGCGACCAGACCTTCGCCCCTACACCTCCACGCCGCTTGCGCTGTCGCCTCTGTCGAGGCGGGGCTGACCAGCGCGCAGCCTCACGGCAACCAAAGGATGCCGTCCTGGTGGGTTCGCCCAGACCGGTTTGGACATGCGGGTACGCTGCGCGATGTGCCGGCGTGGAAGGCGACCGAGCAGGCGGAGTCGGACTTCGCCGGGCGGGTGCGTCAACTGTTCGATGCCGGTCGTCACAAGACGATCGCGACGCTGCGCGCACTGAGGCCGCCAAGCTGGTCGTCGAGTCATGGACGCCGGACCAAGGACTACGAAGGGTCGAGCGGGACTAACCCAAAGATCCGCCCCGCACGCCGGACGACGACGCCTCATATGAGGATCGTCATCTGAGGCGCTCTGATGGTGGACCTGACACTCCTGAAAGCCGCTTGCGGCACCGTCTATTTGGAGCGTGCTCGGTCGATCATGAGCTGCGGGGACGACTCGACGAGTTCAGGATCGGTTGCGTCGATGACTACGATGTTGATTGCGAAGACGACGGTGTCGACCGTTCGCGCGACAACGTAAAGAACGGATGCTGGCAAGCAGTTCGTGAGCGCTGTCGGCTCGTGGCTGTTCGACTGGGGCCAGCTCGCCGACACGTGGCTGCTCCTCCGCATCGCCGGAGTGCTCCGGTTCGCCTCGTCAGTGCTGTGGGGGAAACAACGCGGTGCAAGCCTCGTTGCTGCGGTCGCTGCGCTGTGGATCCTGCCTGCAGCGCTCTTCGCCATCGTCGGGTACGGCGTCTATCAACTCCTCGAACGGAGCGCTCGAAAACTCGGGCTGACGTAACTATCCGCCGAACCACGACCGCGCTCTTCGTCAATCGCGCAACCTTCGCCCCGAAGCGGGCTGGCCCGGGTGAAATCCCGTCTCGCATGACGATCGCCGTGTGAGACGCCCTCGGCCGGCAGGGGCACCGGTGTTGTGAGTGCTCTATGAGCGGCGTTCGTCAACCGTACGAAGGGTTCTGGTCACTGCCCGCCCTGCCGGTTCAACTGCCGGAGTCGTGTCAGTCGACGATCTCGAGCGGACGCTCACACTAATCGTCCATTGAGCGGCGGCCGTCCGGTAAAGCCGTTGGAAGCTCCCAGGCCGCGTGTGTCACGGTTGCGACGTGGGAGTCGCCCGGATTGGCAACGTGGACACGATCATCGACGCAGATCTCGCGCTCGAACGCTGCAACGACCTGTTCGCCGCTGACCCGGTCGGCTGCAACATGGTCGCCGCCAGTCTGCGTTCGGACGTGCCTGCTCGATTGCTTCGCGCTCACAACGCCGACATCACCCTTGGCGCTGCGCTGTGGTGGGGAACCGGGTGGACGCTCACGCGTTTGCGGCGTGGTGCGGCCGAGTTGCTCGCCGATGCTGTGTCGACCACGGAAAGCGAAGCGGATCGATTCACTGTGATGGGCGAAGTCGGCGAGGTCGTGAACGTCGCCGGACGCTGGTCCGAGCAAACCGGCGGGGCGTTCGAAACCGACGAAGCTTTTCGCGTCTACCGTCTGGCCGAGCTTCGACACCCGCCCGTGTCGGGGCATCTCGGCACGGCAACTCTTGAAGATGTCGCGCTGGCAGTGCGCTGGTCGATCGCCTTTGGAGCCGAAATCGGCCATCCACGAGTCGACGATCCGACGCCGCAGGTAGCGGCGGCGATCGATCAGGGCCGGGTCTGGACTTGGAGCATCAACGGGCGACCGGTCGCCCAGTTGTGGGCCACGTTGGAGCGGTACGGCGCGGTACGGATCGGCGGCGTCTATACGCCGCCCGAGTTTCGAGGCCACGGCTACGCCTCGGCTCTCACAGCTGCTGTGTCGGCCGATCAGCTTTCGCGATCATCGGTTGACGTGATCATGCTGAACACGCAGGCCGCCAACGCCATGACGAACAGGCTCTATCGGCGCCTCGGCTTCGAGTCGATCTTCGACACGATGACAGTGTGGCTTCAGCCGCCACATCGAG
>JBBKWQ010000071.1:0-14647 GCA_037969115.1 Ilumatobacteraceae bacterium | reverse complement strand
GGCGCCATCGTGACGCTCCTGCTCGGATCACTCCTGAGCCTGTTCTGGTTCCAGCGCCTGGCATGAGCCTGTCGCCGGGACGAGCGGCCCTGCGACGAGTCAGCGCGTGGCGCTGATCTTCTCACTGACGACCTTCGACGACCCGCCGGCTTTCATCGTCACGCCGTAGAGCACGTCGGCCGCCTCCATGGTGCGCTTCTGGTGCGACACGATGAGCAGCTGAGCTTCCTTGCGGAACTCGTCGATGAGGCCCAGAAAACGATGCAGGTTGACGTCGTCGAGGGCCGCCTCGACCTCGTCCATCACGTAGAAGGGCGACGGTCGGCTCCTGAACACCGCGAACAGATATGCAAGCGCGGTGAGGCTCCGCTCGCCGCCCGACAACAGCGACAGCTTCTTCACGTTCTTGCCCGAGGGTTTGGCCTCGACCTCGATGCCGGTGTTCAGCAAGTCGTCCGGTTCGGTGAGGCGGAGCTTGCCGTTGCCACCGGGGAAAAGTGTTGCGAACAGCTGGGTGAAGTTGGCCGCGACATCGGCGAAGGCACCGGCGAACACGTTCTGGATCTCCTGGTCGACAGCTTTGATCACGCGGCTGAGGTCTCGTCGCGTCGACCGAACGTCTTCGAGCTGTTCGTCGAGGAACGTGTGGCGCTGCTGCAACTCGTTGAACTCCTCGAGCGCGAGCGGGTTGATCGGACCGAGCAATCGCACCTCGCGATCGAGCTCACGAACACGGCCGGCGGGTGTTGCACCGTCGGGCAGCTCGGGCATCTCGACACCTTCAGCGACCGCGGGCTCGACATCGAGGTCACGGCGAAGCGTTTCGATCGAGGTCTCCAGCCGCAGCTTTGCTTCGGCCTCGTCGATCTCGCACCGACGAGATTTCTCACGAGTCTCGTCGAGCCGCCGTTCGGCGTCGGTGCGTTCCTTGCGGAGGCGATCGAGCTCGGTCGTGAGGCTCCGGAGTTCGTCGCTCTGCCGTCGACGCTGTTCGGCCAACGCGCCGTGTTCGACCTCGATGATCGAACGACGCGATTCCACGAGCGCCGTCAGCCGGTCGACCGCCACGAGCGCCCGCTCGATCTGCGTGCGACGGTCTTCGGCGACTGCACGCGCTTCGCGGTCGGCGTCGAGGCGTCGCTCGGTCTCGGTCATACGGTTCTCGAGGAACTGCTTGCGCTCGTGGAGGCCCGCGTTACGTACTTCGAGGTCGCGGCGTCGAGAGCCGAGCACCGCGGCGCGCGTTTCGAGATCGGAGCGGGCCTCACCTCGTGCACGCGCTGCGTCGAGCTCGGCCTGCTCGTCGGCGTCGAGCGTGGGCAGCGCCGACTCGAGTTCGACGACGCGGGACTGCTCACCGGCAATGTGGCGGCTGAGTTCTTCCTTGGTGGCCGTCAGCGTGTCGAGTTCGGCCTGCGACTCGCGTCGTCGCCCGTACACTCTGGCCAGCGCTTCGGATGCGGCCGTGAAGGTGGCGTCGTTCTGGTCGAGTCGACGAATGACGTCGGCTTCGGAGCGCCGAGCGTCGTCGAGGTTGCCGAGCGCGGAACGCAGCGCGGCTTCGGCAGCCGCGAGCGCGTTCGTTGCTGATTCGGACCGCTCCTTCGCGTCGTCGAGCGCCGATGCGGTGGTCCCTCCTGCGGCGGCGCCGACGCGCCAACCCGACAGCCCGAACCGATCGCCGCTCGCGGTGACGACCACAGCTTCCGGGAACTGGACCGCAGCATCGACAGCCGATTCGATGTCGTCGACACGTACCGCACCACCGAGCAGACCATCGAGCAATGTGGCGACTCCTGGTCGCCCCGAACGAACGTGATTGCGGACGGGCTCGCCGACCGACGGCGGCCGGCCGGCAGCGGCTCGAACACCGAGAGCCAGTACAGCGCCACTCGTGTCGGAATCGCCGAGTGCACGCAACGCGCCACGAGCTGCCGCAGCGTCGTTCACGACCACCCCGGTCAGCGCCTCACCGAGGGCCGCCTCGACCGACAGTTCCCAACCCTGGTCGATCTCGACGAGATCGAGGAGTGTGCCGAGCACACCGTCGACATCGGCGAGTCGCTCTGCGCCGGCCCGCGCATGAGCAGCGTCGAGCGCCATCTGCAGCGCCTCGACGCGAGCGGACCACCGCGACGCCGCCTCAGCGGCCTCGTTGCGGGCGGCGGTGCACGTCTCCGTTTCCGCCTCGGCGGCCGCGCGGGCAGATTCTGCCAACTCGACCTCGACGACCAGCGGTCCCTCCACGCCTTCCGCATCGCTGCAGTCCTCACGGAGACGATCGATCTCTGCTGTGAGTTCGGCGAGCTGCGCATCGAGCTGTGCAGTGCGTGACGTAGCACGCCGCAACTCGCTCTCGCTGCGCTCGAGCCCCACGCGAACGGTTCGGAGTTCTCCGCGCACCTCGGCGGCGGCGCTGGCGGCGCGTGCTCCACCGTCGTCGGTGGAGAGCACCTCCGACATCTGGCTTCGCTCGACATCGAACAGCTCTTCGTCGTTCACGAGACGCTCGACCTCGGGCGCAAGCGCCTCCATGCCGGCGATGACCTCGGTGAGTTCGGTCGCGAATCGGGCGGCGTCGGCTTCGAGCGAGGCGATCACGCCGGCATCGAGCAACTGGCCGCGGTCTCGTTCCATCGAACGGCGACGCTCGGCAAGTATCCCGGCCAACCCTCGCGCCCGTTCACGAAGTTGTTCGACGCGACGGAGTCGATCACCCACGTCGTTGGCGCCACGTGCCGTCAGCTCGGATTCGATGGCCATGATCGACGTGTCGACCCTGGCAAGGAGTGCCTTCAACTCGCCCTCAGCCCGCTGACCGTCGATGCGATCGGCGGCCAGAGTGGTGAGTTTGCCCCGCAAGCTCGAAATCTCACGACCGGCAACGAAGATGCGCAACGCAGTGAGTTCGGCGACGAGTCCGTCGTGGCGGCGGGCCGCATCTGCCTGACGTTCGAGCGGTTTGAGTTGTCGACGGACCTCACGAATGAGGTCTTGCACGCGGAGCAGGTTGGCTTCGGTCGCGTCGAGACGGCGTTCAGCCTTCTCCTTGCGCTTCCGGTACTTCAACACCCCCGCCGCCTCCTCGATGATCGCCCGGCGCTCTTCCGGGCGCGCGTTGAGCACCGCGTCGATCTGTCCTTGGCTCACGATCACGTGCTGCTGACGACCCACGCCTGCGTCGGACAGGAGCTCTTGCACGTCGAGGAGTCGACACGGCACGCCGTTGATGGAGTACTCGCTCTCGCCGGTGCGGAAGAGCGTGCGAGTGACGGTGACCTCGCTGAACTCGAGCGGCAGCATGCCGGTGGAGTTGTCGATGGTGAGACCCACCTCGGCTCGGCCCAGGGCGGCGCGCTTCTCGGTTCCGGCGAAGATGACGTCGTCCATCTTCTGCGACCGAACCGATTTGGGTGCCTGCGCGCCGAGTACCCAGGCGATCGCATCGACGACGTTCGACTTGCCCGAACCATTCGGTCCGACGACGACGGTGACGCCTGGTTCGAGCGCCAGAACGGTCGAATCGGCGAACGACTTGAAGCCCTTGAGGGTGAGACTCTTCAGAAACACGGTGTTGACGACGCTACAAGGCGCGGGTGCCTCTCCCCCAGCTTCTGCGTCATCGCTGACAGACCGGACAGAAGTGCGTCGAGCGTTGCCCGATCATCACTCGTTTGATCCGACCCACGCCACATGTCTGGCATCGCTCGCCTCCCCGTGCGTACACGAGATGTTCGTGCTGATACGAGCCACCGGTCCCGAACAGATCGACGTATTGGGCATCGGCCAACGTCGAGCCACCTGCTCGAATGGCTGCGCTCAGCACATCGTGGATGCCGGCGTGCAGCCGTGCCTCGGCGCGAGTCGTCAGACCGTCTGATGGACGATCGGGACGAAGCCGTGCGCGATGCAGTATCTCGTCGGCATAGATGTTTCCGATGCCGGCGATGAGGTGTTGATCGAGCAGCACCTGCTTGAGCTGGCGCGACCGCCCGCGGAGGATGACCCGAAGGGCGCGGAGCGACAAGTCGTCGACGACGGGGTCGAGTCCCAGCTTCGCCAACTCGGGGAGCTCGACATCGACGTTTTCCGGGTCGAACACGACCACTTCGCCGAAGGTTCGGGGATCGACGAACCACAGCTCGTTTCCGTCGTCGAGATGCATCACCACGTGAGTGTGCACCGGGCGCTGCGTGTCGGCCGGCGCAACGAGAACCTGCCCGCTCATACGGAGATGGATCATCAACTCGTCCCCGCTGTCGAGTGGCATCAGCAGGTACTTGCCACGACGGCACGACGCCGTGAGCGTCACGCCGGTGAGCCCGGCGATCAACGCCTCGCGCGACGTCCGCCTGACGGTTCGCTCGCGACCGACCTCGACGGCGTTGACGCGACGGCCCACGGCAAAGCGATCGAGCCCACGCCGGACGGTTTCGACCTCGGGAAGCTCAGGCATGCAGACCGGTTCGGCGGGAACGGAGTGAACGGACTTCGATCGCCACGTCTCAGTCGTCGGTCAACGCCGCGAAGGCCTTGTCGGCGGCGGCCTGCTCAGCCGCCTTCTTCGAACGACCCACGCCCCGCCCGACGGTTTCGGAGTCGACCAGAACGGCCGCCGTGAAGACCTTCTCGTGGTCGGGGCCCTCCGAGTCGACGACATAGCTCGGCGTGGACAGACCTCGGCGAGCGCAGAGCTCCTGGAGCGCCGACTTGTGATCGAGCTGGTCGAGCGTGTCGACCGCCGCCTGGATGCGCGGCGAGAAGAGGCGGGCGATCACTCGGTATGCCGCGTCGGCGCCGGCATCGAGATACACGGCGCCCAGCACCGCCTCCATCGCGTCGGACATGATCGACACCTTTTCGCGGCCCCCGGCGGCGTCTTCGCCCTTGCCGAGCAGCAGATGGTCGCCCAGGCGTAACTCGCTCGCAACTTCGGCCAACGCCGTGGCGTTCACCACGCTCTTGCGAAGGTCCGTGAGGTCACCCTCGGGGAGTTCGACGAACTGTCGGAACGCGATGTCAGCGACCACCCACCCGAGTACCGCATCACCGAGGAACTCGAGGCGCTCGTTGCTGTGATCGTCGTCGGACTCAGCGACCCACGACCGATGCGACAATGCCCTTGCCAGCAGCGTCGAATCGGTGAACCCGTGCCCGAGTCGACGCTCGAGTTCGTTCACGTCACTTTTCGCCGACGCGCCCGTGCACATAGTCGACGGCATCGCGGACCGTCTTCAGATCTTCGAGGTCTTCGTCTTCGATGCGGAAACCGACCGTGCGGTCGGAGAGCTCTTCTTCGAGCGCTTCGACGAGTTCGATCAGCGCCAGGGAGTCGGCTTCCAGGTCGTCGCTGAACGACTGCCCTTCGCTGATCGTCGAAGGATCGATCTCCAAGATGTCGGCGAGGCTGTCGCGAACGATCTCGAAGATCTCGTCGCGGCCGATCGGTCCGTGTTCCACGTGCGTTTCTGCGGGCATCCGCCGGAGTCTACCGATCGGGCGCCACGCCTCGTTGCGTCAGTCGGCGGTGATCGCCGAGCGAATCGCGCCGACCACGTCGGCCTCGACCATCTCGCGGGCGACTCCGATGGCATTGACGAGGGCGCGTTCGCTGGACGAGCCGTGCGAGATGATGCAGACGCCGTCGACGCCCAGGAGCATCGCGCCTCCGTAGGTCTCGGCATCGAGCGTCTCGTACAGCGGTAGCAGCGCTGGCATCAGCGCCTCGGCATGCGCCTGATAGTGCGGTTCGGAATTGAATGCCTCGAGCAACGCTCGAATGATGGCTCGCATACCGCCTTCGAGGGTCTTGAGCACGACGTTGCCGGTGAAACCATCGGTGACGATGACGTCGGCGAGGTCGCTCATCACGTCGCGGCCCTCGACGTTGCCGACGAAGTTCATGCCGGACGCGTCGACCATGAGCGGGAAGGCTTCTTTCCGGAGCGCGTCACCCTTGCCGGGTTCCTCGCCGATCGACAGCAGACCGACCTTCGGGTTGTCGACACCGAGACGCAGGCGTGAGAACACCGAGCCCATCTGGCCGAATTGCACCAGCCAGTCGGCCTGGACCTCGGCGTTGGCGCCGGCGTCGAGCAACACAGTTGGCGTGGCGCCGGGAACCGGGATGACGGTTGCGATAGCGGGTCGGCTGACGCCCTTGATGCGGCCCATGCGCAGCAGCGCCGATGCCATCGTGGCGCCGGTGTTCCCGGCGGACACCATCGCGCTCGCTCGACCCTCGCGTACCGCTTCGGCGGCCCGCACCAGCGTGGAGTCCTTCTTGCGACGAACCGCCTTGGCGGGATCGTCGTCCATGTCGATGATCTCACTCGCCTCGATCAGCGGGAGATCGGCGATATCGACGCGGTCGCCGAGATCGGCCGGGCCGACCAGGACGACGGGTGTACCGGCCCGTGCCGCCGTGAGGGCGGCTGCGACGACAACGTCGGGGGCGTGGTCGCCACCCATTGCATCGACGGCAATGGGCATCATCGTCGCGGTGCTGCCCAAGCTAGGCAACGTCGATGACGACGCGGTTCTTGTACCAGCCGCACGACGGGCACACCGTGTGCGGCGTCTTGGCGTTGCCGCATCGCGGACATGTGCTGCGCGCCGGAGCGTTGAGCTTCCAAGCGCTGGCGCGGCGACTACGCGACTTCGACTTCGATGTTTTCTTCTTGGGAACTGCCATCGTTGGGCTCTCCGTGCGATCGTTGCGAACCGAGATGGGACCTCGGAGCGGGCTGCTCCAAGATATCGGCGATCCGGGCGTTGCCCACCGTCGATCTGGGCCCCGATCTCACGGGATGGCTCAGTCGTCGTCGAGACGCAACTCGTCGAGGGCGGCCCAACGATCGTCTCGAACCGTCGTGTCGCACTCACAGGTGCTCTGGTTCCGGTCGATCCCGCAGGCGGGACAGATCCCGGCGCAGTCGTCTCGGCACAACGGCGCCTCCGGTAGATCGATCAGGGCGTACTCGCGAACGACCGGCGCGAGATCGAGTTGATCGCCGTCGAGTTGGTAGGCGTCGGCATCGGTGACGTTCTGCTGATAGAGCTCGTCGACTTCGGACACCGACACTCCTCGGACGGCGTTGAGGCACCGTCGGCAGACGTTCGCGTACGGCGTGGCCACGGTACCGCTCACCGTGATGCCGTCGACGGTGGCATCGAGTCTCAATTCGGAGCTGATCGGTCCGGCGACGTGTTCGTCGTCGATGCCGAGATCGGCGGCGGTGAGCTCGACGACGAGTTCCCGGAAGTTGCCCGGCTGACGCAGGAGTTCGACCGTGTTCACCAACAACGCACGAGCCGGAACGGACCTGGTCATCCTCGGTCCTGGTCGAAGAACCCCTTCGTCGGATCTTCGACGTCCTCGTCCGTTTCGTCGAGCACTGCGGCCGGATCGCCGATGGAGAGACGCTGGCGACCTGCGGCGACCGTCCGACCGAGTTTGTCGAGCAGGATCTCGAAGCTTCCGAGCCGCTGATCGAGAAAGTCCTCGGTCTCGAGCTTCAATCGACGAGAATCGTTGTCGGCGGTCTCCATCACCTGCCGAGCGCGCTGCTCTGCAGCTCGCACCACTTCGGTTCGCTGAACCATACGCTCAGCCTGCACACGAGCCGCCTCGAGCAACTCGTCGGCCTCGCGCCGGGTCTTGTTGATGAAGTCCTGCTTCTCCTTGAGCATCCAGCGCGCCTGACGAATCTCCTCGGGCATTCGGCTCAGAGCCTCTTCGAGGAGCTCGATGATCTCGTCGCGATCGATACGAGGCGACGACGAGAGCGGCATCGTGGGGGCAGTGGCGATGATGTCGACGGCGCGACGCAGCAGTGTTTCGGCGTCGCCGACGTATGCCTGGCCGTCTTCGGGATATTCGTCGTCGACGTCGTCGTAGTCGTCGTAGTCGCCGCCGGTGCGGTCGTCGTAGCTCATTGGGGCCTTCTCACGGAGCGGGACTTGTGAATCTATCGCTCAGCGC
Organism: Ilumatobacteraceae bacterium; assembly: GCA_037969115.1. Lineage (GTDB taxonomy): Bacteria > Actinomycetota > Acidimicrobiia > Acidimicrobiales > Ilumatobacteraceae > JBBKWQ01. The sequence continues at coordinate 6,663 of JBBKWQ010000071.1, read as the reverse complement.
GGCTGCCACGGGTGACCGTACGAGATGATCGACGTTCTCTCCGTGCCCCGCGATCTCGCGCACGAACCGACTGCTGATGTAGCCGTAGTCCGGACTGCACGGCAGGTAGACCGTGCGAATGCCGGTGACACGGTAATTGTTGTGCGCCATCTGCTGCTCGATGTCGAAATCGGCCGGCGTCCGCAAGCCCTTCACGATGAAATCGGCATTCACTGCTGCCGCTGCCTGGACCGCCAGCCCGGTGATGGCTCGCACCTCCACCGAAGCGAGATCGGTAAGGCACGCTTCGATCAACTCGACCCGCTCGGCCGGCGTGAAGAGGCCACTCGGCTTCTCGAGATTGTGCATCACGGCGACCACGACGTCGCCGAACAACTCGACCGCCTGATCGATCACGTCGAGATGACCGAGATGGACCGGATCGAAACTGCCGGGAATGAGAACTCGTGCCATGAGCTGTCCACGCTACAACGGTGCGTCGGACGCCCGATCGATGCCCTGATCGGCGATCTCAGGCGCTTCGGTCGTTGCATCGACTCGCTCGAAGAAGGTGATCCAGGTTCTGCCGTACCGCTTCTGACGAGTGATCGACCATCCGGCCACCTCGGCCGTCCTGTGGCCGGATTCGGCGACCACGAACGGTGCAGTGATCAGCCCGAGAAGCTGGGGCCATGCGTCGAACCCGTATGGAGGATCGGCGAAGACGATGTCGGCGTCGACGGCGCGGGCAACGGCCATGACGTCGCCGGCGACGACGTTCGACTGGTCGCCCAGACCGAGCGCCTCGAGATTCTCGTGCAGAGCGCCGAGCGCTCGGCGGTCGCGCTCGACGAACGTGCAGTGGTCTGCACCGCGCGAGAGCGCTTCGATGCCGATTGCGCCGCTCCCGGCATACAGGTCGACGACGTGAGCGTCACGCACGAGGTCGAGCGACCAGAGCGCGTTGAACACAGCCTCGCGCACCTTGTCGGTGGTGGGTCTCGTGTCGTTGCCGTCTGGGGCGACGATCTTGCGACCTCGGTACTCTCCGGCGACGACACGCATCCGCCCAGGTTACGGGTGCCAGTTCTGTTCGTGCTCGGTCTCGCCATACTGAAGTCATGCTGCAGCCCGACCAGATGATCACGTGCATCGACTGCGGCGGGCGATGCTTCCTGCTCTCTGCGCCCCGCGAAGACGGGGTCTGGCTGAGCGGCGACATCGTTGCGTATCGATGCGAGGACTGCCTCGACCGCTGGGACCTCGTGATGCCCGACGACGATTCGGGCGAGTGGACCGGCGACATCCCCGACACGTGACCATGAACCGAGTTCTCGAATCGAGATCTCGACAGATCCCCTGCGCCGATGCATCTCGGACGTGGCGCCGAACCCGATGCCGATCCACGGCACCGACGACCGCACGGCTCGCCGGCGCTCCGCTGACTGCCGGATGACTTTTCTGCGTACTTCGGTTCTAATGGTGCAAGCGGACGCTGTTGACCGTTCGAGGAGGATGGAACGTGACATCACCGGATACGCACCCACCCCCGGGCATCTTGGCCCGCCTGGCGACCCGCTGCGTGCGTCATCGCTGGATCGTGATCGGGACCTGGCTGGCGTTGCTGGTCGGCGTGAACATCATCGCCGCCGGTGTCGGACCCGACTATCGCACCGACTTCACGCTGCCCGACAGTGAGTCGAAGCAGGTGCAGGACGTGCTCGAGGCGAACAGCCCCGATCGCGCGGGGTTCACCGCACAGATCGTGGCACGGAGCGAGGTGGGTTTCGACGACGCCGCCGTACGAGCCACCCTCGACGACATCTTCGCCTACGCCACGTCGAAGGGCGACATCACGGTCACCAGCCCGTACGACAGCCCCGAGCAGGTCAGCAGCGACGGCACGATCGCATTCGCCCAACTCGACATCCGTGACAGTCGCACGTTCGAGGAACTCCAGGACGTCGGCAACGACATCATCGATCACGGCGACGAACTCGCGGCGGTGCCGGGCCTCGAGATCGAGTACGGCGGCGACCTCTTCGCCGAGTTCGCCATGCCGGAGAGCGAGGCCTACGGATTGATCGCCGCCGTCATCATCCTGATCGTGGCGTTCGGTTCGGTGCTGGCGATGGGACTGCCGATCGGTACCGCGCTGTTCGGGTTGGGCGTCGCATCGGCGCTGGTGTCGCTCGGGAGCAATGTCATCTCGATGCCGGACTTCACCACCGCGATGGTCGCGATGATCGGTATCGGTGTGGGCATCGACTACGCGCTGTTCATCGTGACGCGCTATCGGGAGAACCTGCACGCCGGTATGTCGGTCGAGGAAGCGATCGTCGACTCGCTCGACACGAGTGGACGTGCCGTGTTGTTCGCCGGCATCACGGTGATCATCTCGTTGATGGGCCTGTTCCTGATGGGGTTGAACTTCGTCCAGGGTGTGGCTGCGGCTTCGTCGCTCGGAGTACTCATGGTGATGGCGGGTTCGCTCACCTTGCTGCCCGCACTGTTGGGTTGGGTCGGCACGCGGATCGACGAAACCACTTGGGCTGCACTGGGTGCGGTCGTTCTCGCACTCGTGGGAACGATCCTCGGCATCGTGACGGGCCAGGGCGTGGTGTTCCTGGGCGGCTTCGTGCTGGCGATCGTGTTGTTCGTCGCCAGTTTCGCCATCCGGCCACTTCGGCGTCGGGTTCCTCATCGTGTCGAACCACCGAAGGAGGAGCGCTTCTGGTACCGGTGGAGCCGATTCATCCAGCATCGACCGTGGCCCAGCGCCATCGGTGCAACGGCGGTCCTCCTGCTGCTCTCGATTCCGCTGTTGTCGATCAGGCTCGGATTCGGTGACTACGGTAACTATCCGGAGGACACCACGGTTCGACGCGCGTACGACCTCATCGCAGAGGGCTTCGGGCCCGGCACGAACGGCCCGCTGTTCATCATGGTCGAGGGCGACGCGGCTGCCGACCAACCAGCACTCGACGAGTTCGCGAACACGATCGACGCCACCGACAACGTCGCGTTCAGCCTGCCGACCCCCATCACCGACTCGCTCGCACTCGTCATCGTCTACCCTGAGAGCGCTCCCCAGGACGAAGCGACCGCAACGCTGGTCGGCGACCTGCGCGACAACGTCATTCCAGCCACCGGTGTCGACGCGAAGGTCGGCGGTCTCACTGCCGCGTCCACCGACTTCGCCGAGTTCCTCGGCAGCCGGATGATCGTTCTGATCGGCGTGGTGCTGCTGCTCAGTTTCGTCTTGTTGATGGCGGTGTTCCGCAGCATCCTCGTGCCGCTGAAGGCGGTGGTGATGAACCTGCTGTCGATCGGTGCCGCGTACGGCGTGATCGTCGCGATCTTCCAATGGGGATGGGCGAGCGGTCTGATCGGTGTCGCCAAACCGGGCCCCATCGACGCCTGGATCCCCATGTTCCTGTTCGCCATCGTGTTCGGTCTCTCGATGGACTACGAGGTCTTCCTCCTCTCGCGCATCAAAGAGGAATACGACCGCACGAGGGACAACGCGGTCGCGGTCGCCGACGGTCTGGCCGTGACGGCTCGCGTCATCACGGCCGCCGCCTTGATCATGTTCTGCGTGTTCGGCGCCTTCGTGCTCGGTGACGACCGATCGCTGAAGCTGTTCGGATTCGGGCTCGCAATCGCCGTGCTGATCGACGCCACCATTGTTCGCATGGTGTTGGTACCGGCGACCATGGAGTTGTTGGGAGACCGCAACTGGTGGATCCCTGCCTGGCTCGACCGGATCCTGCCGAACATCGACGTCGAAGGACACCACTACGAGGGCGAGCGGGTCGATGACGACGAACAGCGCCACGACGAGTTCACGTCGGTCTGACCGCCGAAGGACGCCGCGTCAGCCCGACGTCGGGAGCACGATCGGCTCATGCCACGAACCCGCCATCGCGACCTCGGCGCTACGCAGCCGTGACGGAGGACTTTCCCACGACGGTTCGATCAGCAGATTCAGCAGACGGACGGGGTTCCAGGCGTGTGCCCATCCGATGAATTCGTGCACCGGCAGCGGCCGGCTGGCGAGATAACCCTGGATCTCGCGGCATCCGAGCCGGCCGACGACCCTGAGTGCGTGATCGTCCTCGATGCCCTCTGCGACGGTGACCAGTCCGAGGTCATTGGCGAGGTTGATCGACGCACGCACGATGGCTGCGGCGCTTTCGTCCGTGGTCACTCTGGCGATGAAGCTGCGGTCGATCTTCAGTTGATCTACCGGCAGGCGGTGCAGGTGCTGGAGCGACGAATAACCGGTACCGAAGTCGTCGATCGCGACCTGGATGCCGAGGTCTCGGAGCTGGTTCAGGACGGCGATGCTCATGTCGAAGTCGACCACCATCGCGTCCTCGGTGATCTCGACCTGAAGCGCTGTCGGCTCGACGCCCGCATGGCGGAGGATGTGCCCGACGTCGGCAACGAGCGTCGCGTCGAGTAGGTCTCGCGGCGTGAGGTTGACAGAGACCGACAGACCGAGACCGGCGTCTCGGAACATCGCAGCCGCTTCGGCGGCGCGTCGGACGACCAGGCGGGTCAGCTTGCCGATCAGGCCCGCCTGGACGATCAAGGGGACGAACTCGCCGGGCGAGACGGGACCGTGCGCCGGGTGGACCCAGCGCACGAGCGCCTCTGCGCCCGTGACGCGTCCATCGACGAGCGACACCTTCGGCTGGAAGTGCACGTAGAACTCGTCATTCGCCAGGGCAGAGCTCACGGACAGGTACAGGTCGAGGCGGCGCGGGGCGTCGGCATCGAGTTCGGGCTGGTACCAGATGACCTCGAGCTGGTTGCGCTTCGCCTCGTACATGGCCGTGTCGGCACGTCGCAGCAGGCTGGTGCTGTCGTTGCCCTGGTCCGGCCACTGAACGGCACCGAGGCTCGCGCCCACCTCGAAGGTGATTCCCTCGAGCTTCACCTTCGCGGTCAGAACCTTGTGGAGACTGTCGACGCGCCGGGCGAGGTCTCCAGGGCCATCAGAAGGGAGACGGCCGAGCATGATGGCGAACTCGTCGCCGCCGAAACGCGCAATCAAATCGGTCGATCGAACGAAGCCGCGCAGCCGGTCGGCAACTTCGATGAGCAGCCGGTCACCGGTCTCGTGGCCGAGGGAGTCGTTGATCTCCTTGAACCGGTCGAGGTCGATCATCACGACCGCTCCGCTGTGACCGGGCCTCGACAGGCTCGCCGTCATGGCGATTTCGAAACTGAATCGGTTGGGCAGGCCCGTGAGGGCGTCCGTGCGCGCCTGGTTCTCGAGGAGCCCGACCAGGTGATCGTTCGAGAGTCGCGAGCTCAGCGTGTTCGCCAAGGATCCGAAGAGCCGGAGTTCGTCAGCGGTGAACTCGCTCCGCATGCCGAGCCGATCAGCGACGAACAGCACGCCGTCGGCGTCGACCTCGTTCAGAACCCGAACGGCGATGAGCTTGCTCGCTCGCAGCCGACGCAGGACCTCGCGGGCTTCCAGTCGAACATCGTGGACATCGAGCTGAACGACCCCTCCCTCATCGAGGAGACCGACCAGGAGTCCTGCAATCGGTTCAGGATCGAGGTCCTCGAACGCATCGTCGACGAGCACCCGAACCGTGGTTTGACGCTCGTCGTCGTGCCCGATCATGGCGAGGCCCGCGGACCTCGATCGCATGATCTGCACCAGCTCGACGAGTCCGGTATCGAGCGTTCGGGCGCCTCGTTCGTTGGCCAGTGCGCTGGTGAACGTATGGAGCTGCTGCAAATCCCTGAACCGCTGGGCGAGCAGACCGCTGGCGCGCAGCAGCACCCCGACACCGAGCAGCGGCACGAACGCGAAGAACGCCATGTACGGGCTCGTGAGCGAGGCCGACAAGGCGGTGACGGCGAACGTTCCACCGAGCACCGCCAGAACCTGGGATTGGCCCACGTTGGCGAACAGGTGCGGTCGAAACTGCACGTCGACTGCCATGATCACCGTCGAAACGGCGAACAAGCTCAACAGTTCCGCTGCCACCACGGCGACGAGCGGCACCAACCACTCGATCGCTCGGTCCGGGAGCCGTTCGCCGAGCAGGAGACGAACGATCAGGCCCGCGAGCCCGACCTGGGCGACGAAGAGACACGAGTTCCATGCCACCTTGATGAGATCGGACTTCCGGATCCACAACAGGGTCGTCCCCCCGCCGAGCACGTACGCCGCCAGGACGAATACCGGGCTGCTGTACAGCAGCCCGAACATCAGCGGGATGGATGCGAGCGAGAGCGAGTGCGATTCCTTCCGGATCTCGACGTGCAGCGCCGTCGCCTCGGACACGCCGAATGCAATGACCATCGCCAAGAACGGCAGCGACCACGCCCGGTCCGGCACGGTCGTCCAGCCGGGGGTGACGAACAGGAGCAGTGCTCCCACTGCCGCGAGGACGGCTGCGTAGGAGAGGACCCGAACCGACGGCCGCATGCGACCGACGAAGCCGGCGACCTCCTCCATCGAGCGCCGTGCAATCACGCCGCCGGCGACGACTCGTTTCGAAACCGTCGGCATCATGACCAGGTGGAACCGGACCAGTTGGAACCCGACCACGTCGACCCGGACCACGTCGACCCGGACCACGTCGAACCCGACCACGTCGAACCCGACCACGTCGAACCCGACCACGTCGAACCCGACCACGTCGAACCCGACCA
>JBBKWQ010000070.1:0-3051 GCA_037969115.1 Ilumatobacteraceae bacterium | reverse complement strand
ACATCTACTTCGGCAAGATCGTTCCCAAGATCGGTGCAGCGTTGTCCGACGGAGCGGCCTACGCCTATCTCCCCAAAAGCGTCGCCTACCTCCCCGAACCAGACGAGTTGCGAGCGATGCTCGGCGCTGCGGGCTTTAACGACGCGACGCACGAGCAGTTGTCCGGTGGTCTCACCCAACTGCTTGTCGCCACACGCGACTGACGTCGCCGATGCGTGCCGTCACCCGCCCACTGTCGGAGTTCGTCGACGACGCCCCCGACCTCAACGACATCGCTGCCGACGACGGCGTGCTTTTCGTCCGTGGCGGCGTCGGTCTCGCCGGCCGCGGGGTCGCGGCACGCGTCGGAGCCGATGACGCCGTTGCGCTGCTCGCCAGCATCGAGCACGATTCGACCGTCGAGCCGGCATCGATCTGCGCCGTCGGAGTGGTGCCCTTCCGCCCGGGCGCCGGATCCCAACTCGTCGTTCCCGAAGTGTGCGTCGTCAAGCGGGACGGCGAGGCATGGGTCACGGCGATCGACGATGCCGATGTTGCCGCGGCACTCGCCGCCCCGCCCGAACCGACCCCGTCGGCACCACAGTGGACGATCGATCAGGAAGTCGATGTCGACCACTACCTCGACGCAGTGGCAACGGCGCGAGACGCCGTGCGAGCCGGCGATCTGACCAAAGCGGTGATCGCACGTCCGATCCGCGTCACGGCCGACCTGCCGATCAGCATCCATGCTGTGCTGCGCCGACTGAAGGCCACCTTTTCGTCGAGCTACCGCTTTGCCGTTGACGGGTTCATCGGCGCGTCGCCGGAGCTGCTCGTCGAAGTCGACGGCGCCGTCGTGAGATCCCATCCGCTGGCGGGGACGACGCAGCGCACCGGCGACGTCGACAACGACGCACGCCTCGCTGCGGAGTTGCAGGCGAGTGCCAAGAACCAGATCGAGCATCGCGTCGTGATCGATGATGTCCACGACCGTCTCCTCCCCTTCGTCAGCTACCTCGACGAGGAACCCGAGCCCTCGATCGTGACGGTCGCCAACGTCCAACATCTGGGAACGCGACTCGAGGGCATGTTGTCGCAGCCAGCTCCGTCCGCAATCGACCTCGTTCGGGTGCTCTGCCCGACCCCCGCGCTCGGCGGGCACCCTCGTGAGCTCGCGATCGAACTGATCGAACGGGTCGAAGGGTTCGAACGAGGCCGATACGGCGGTGCAGCCGGCTGGGTCGATGCGCGAGGCAACGGGACATGGGCGGTCGCCATTCGTTGCGCCGAATTCACCGACGATCGCCGGTCAGCTCGCCTGGTGGCGGGCGGAGGAATCGTCGCCGACAGCGATCCCCTCGCGGAGTTGGCCGAAACCCAAGCCAAGTTCCAAGCCATGCTCTCCGCCATCATCCGGCCGTAACAGGGCTCGGGCCAGGCTTCCTTCTCGCTGTGTTCCGTGAGCTCCTCATGTACGGCCAGTACACGTCGTCGCCACGCGCCTTGCGAGAAGAAGCCCTGACTCCGAGCAAGAAGGGAGAAACGCGAATCAGCTGCCCGTTCGGTTGAAGCGCCGTCTACCAGTTGGTGGCGATGTACTGGGTTTCGCAGAATTCGTAGATGCCTTCGCTGGCGCCTTCTCTGCCGAGGCCTGATTGCTTCATGCCACCGAACGGTGCGGCGGGATCGGAGACCGCGCCTCGATTCAATCCGATCATCCCTGCCTGGATCCGCTCGCTGACATGCATCCCTTTCGCCAAGTCGGACGTGAACACGTAGCCGATCAGGCCCATCTCGGTGTCGTTCGCCTGCTCGATCATCTCGTCTACGTCGGTGAACGCGATGATCGGCGCCACTGGACCGAAGATCTCTTCGTGAGTGATCGGATCGTCGGGCGCAACGTTGCTCAGGACGGTCGGTTCGTAGAAGTGCCCACTCCGGTCAGCTCGTTGTCCGCCGACTTCCACCTTGGCGCCTGCCTGCACAGCATTGTCGACGAGCGCAGCGACCCGCTCGAGCGCCTCGGCGTGGATCAGCGGGCCACACGTGACACCGTCCTCGGTCCCGACACCGATCTTTGTTTCGCCCATCGCAGCAGCGAACTTCGATGCGAACTCGTCGGCGATGGACGCTTCGACGAAGAACCGGTTCGCGGCCGTACACGTCTCGGCGGAGTGGCGCATCTTTGCAGTCATCGCTCCGTCGACCGCCGCGTCGAGGTCTGCGTCAGCGAACACGATGAAGGGAGCGTTTCCGCCGAGTTCCATGACCGTTTTCAGCACGCGATCGGCGCTGCGTTTGAGTAGCGATCGTCCGACGGCGGTCGATCCGGTGAACGACACCATCCGGGTGGCCGGGTGATCGACCGCAGCGTCGAACCACGCTTTTGCGTCGGTGGTTGGTACGACGTTGACGACACCGTCGGGCACTCCGGCCTCGGACAACAGCTCTGCGACCCGGAGTGCCGTCAGCGGCGTCTCGGTCGGCGGCTTGATGACGACGGCGTTGCCAGCAGCAAGGGCAGGTGCGAGCTTGCGGGTGATCATTGCCGCTGGGAAGTTCCACGGCGTGATGATGACGACGACACCGACCGGTGGGTGATGCACGATGATTCGATTCGCCCCCGATGGGGCGGTGCCGATCGAGCCGCGAATGCGGACCGCCTCCTCGGCGTTCCATCGGAAGAACTCTGCGGCGTAGGCGACCTCGCCCGATGCGTCAGCGAGCGGCTTGCCGTTCTCAGCAACGATCAGGTTCGCCAATTCGTCTTGGTTGTCCATCATCAGCTGGTGGCAGCGACGCAGGATCTCGGCCCGTTCACGCGGGGCGCGGTCGGCCCACGACGATTGTGCGACATGAGCTGCTTGACACGCAGAGGTCGCGTCGGCGGCTGTTCCCGCGGCGACGCTTGCGACGACCTGTTCGGTCGCCGGGTCGGTCACGTCGAACGTGTCGCCGCTGGCACCATCTCGCCACTCGCCGCCGATGAACAACTGTGTACGCATGGGGGAAACGTACCCCCACCACAGGCGACTCTCGATGTCGAATCAGGATTCGCTCACTGCAGCGGCA
>JBBKWQ010000069.1:0-2878 GCA_037969115.1 Ilumatobacteraceae bacterium | reverse complement strand
TCGATCTCGTCGTCAGTGCGCTGCTCCATGACGTCGCCGACAGCTTCGCGCCGGACAATCACAGCGACGCCGCAGCGGCGCTCTTGGAACCGTACGTCGACGCCGAGGCGCACTGGGTGGTGAAGCATCACGGGATCTTCCAGGGGTACTACTACTTCCACCACTTCGACGGCGACCGCAACGCACGAGATCGATACGCCGAATCACCGCACTTCGACGCGTGCGTGGACTTCTGTGCGAACTACGACCAGAACTGCTTCGATCCGGCCTACGACACGATGCCGCTCGACGCCTTCGTGCCCATGCTCGACGAGGTCTTCTCACGTCCCTCGCGCGTCGCCGGCGTCGCTCCGTTGAGCCCCGCCTGACGAACGGCCCCGAACCGCGGTCGACGATTCGCAGGTTCGGCAATCGGCATGGATTCGCGACCCCTGGGGTACAGCAGCAGCCATGACCGGATTCGGATTCACGTCGAGGTGCGAACTGCACTCCACCTCGCGTTCGCCGCTCGAAGTGATCGGCAACTGATGGATCTCGGTATCGACGGCCGCCTCGCCCTCGTCACTGGAGCAGCGGGTGAGATCGGCAAGGAAACTGCGATCAAGCTCGCACGCGACGGCGCACGCCTTCTCCTGACCGACGAGGACTCCGACGACCTTGCGAAAGCGGCAGCGGACATCGAGACCAAGACTGGCGCCGCGATCTGGCGATCCGTCGCCGACCTCACGAACCAGAGCGACACGAATGCGCTGGCCACGAAGGGTGCCGAACACGGCGGGATCGACATCTGTGTGCATGCCGCTGGAGTCACCGGGGCCAAGGGCGACCCGCTGGAGTTGACCGACGACGACTACGAGGCGGCCTGGGCGATCGATTTCTTGTCCGCCGTACGCGTCGCTCGCGCCGTCGTGCCCGGAATGGTCGACAAGCGATGGGGGCGAATCGTCTACATCGCATCCGAGAACGCCGTGCAGTCGTACGCCGACGAGATGCCGTACAACGTCGCCAAGGCCGCGCTCCTCAACTTCACCAAGGGCACCGCCCAGATCTACGCGCCGAAGGGCGTCTTGATCAATGTGGTGTCGCCGGCTTTCATCGAGACCGACATGACGGACGGGATGATGAAAACGCGCGCTGACGAGCTCGGTGTGACGGTGCCCGAAGCGATCGAGTCCTTGCTCGACGAGGAGCGCCCACACCTCGTCCTCGCTCGTCGCGGCCAGCCGCCCGAAGTCGCCAGTGTCATCGCGTTTCTCTGCTCCGATCTGGCGAGCTTCGTGGTGGGCTCGAACTATCGAGTCGACGGCGGCGCAGTTCAGGCCATGAACACCTGACCCGTCGCTGCATCGAGGAACGAACGACGCGGCGACGTTTTGGCACAAGGTGTCGGGGTAGGCCACCACTCCGTACCGATCGAAGGAGAAAGCCGTGAACGACCCGAAGCCCGCCGGAGAAGAGTTCGAAGACGTCATGGAAGACATGATCTCGAGCGCAAGTCCACTCGAAGACGACACGACCGAGGGCGGCACCGACCACGCCGGTCGTGACGGCGAAGCGGCGCTCGGTGACGACGAAGCGTTCAGCGCGTAGCGCTGCCCCGTGACGCTTCCCCTGGAGGACTACGCCCTCGTCGGCGACATGCGAACGCTGGCCCTCGTCGGCGCCAACGGATCGATCGATTGGCTCTGCTGGCCGCGCTTCGACTCGCCGTCCATCTTCGGCCGAATCCTGGACGACGATGGACGGCTCTTGGTGCCTTGAGCCCTGCGACGGATCCGAAGCCAGCCGCCACGTCTACCTCAACGCGACGAACGTGCTCGTGACTCGATTCCACGCCGCGAGTGGTGTCGTCGAGGTCGAGGATTTTATGACCCTCGGAACCTCCGGCCAGCACGTCGTTCGAGCGGTGCGATGCCTCCGTGGGCGCATCGACATGGCCTCGCACATCGACGTGCGGCCCAACTATGGACGTAGCGACGTCGGCATCACCGAAGGCACCGAGATCAGCACCATCGGCTACGAGATCGACGGGGAACGCACCGAACTCTGTGCATCGGGCACCGTGGACTGGTCACACTCCGAAGGCACGCTCGATTGTTCGTTCGAGACGCGGAACTTTCGCTTCGAGCCGGATCGACGCGCTGAGGATCGGCCGAGCTCAGCGGAGCGACGCGCCGGTGGATTGCTGAACATCGTCGTCCATCGGAACCAGGGCCTCGTCGAACGATTCGAGGACGTTGGCGACGAGCGCTGCAATCAACATGGCGCCGGTCCTCTGCGCGGTGAAGGTGGCGCGCTGGTCACGCCCGCTCCCGACAAGACGCTTCGTGAACGATACGTGCATGACATCTGGTACCCGGTTTCGCTCTGCGCCATGCGTGGAAATTCTGCGGCCGACACTCGTCACAGGAGGCGGGGAAATGTTGTCGACGACGAATAGACGAACATCGCTCTGGGTATTCACAAATCACCATCCGACACACAAAGGAGTTCAAATGTCCACCGACCGAAAAGTCACCAAGGATCTGATCGAGACGCTCGAAGACGGCAAGAAGGGCTTCGCCGACGCTGCCGAGAAGCTCGCGGAGACGAACCGTTCCGACCTCGCCCCCCGCTTCCGCGAATTGGCCGGACAGCGTGCTCGGTTCTCTGCCGAGCTGGAGCAGATGGCCGCCGTGTACGGCGATGACATCGACGAGGACGGCTCCGTCCTCGCAGCCGCGCACCGGGGCTGGATGGCGCTCAAGGACGCACTCGCCGGTTCCGATCCCGACGGTGTTCTCGACGCCGCAGAACAGGGCGAGGACCACGCGGTCTCCGAGTACGAGAAGGCACTCGACGAAGACATCTCCGAGAACCTCCGCCAGGCGATCCAGCG
>JBBKWQ010000068.1:0-3132 GCA_037969115.1 Ilumatobacteraceae bacterium | reverse complement strand
CGATGAGAATTTTCATGTTGGATTGTTCCTTTTGTTGTGACACGTTTGTCGGCGTCGGGGCTGGACCGTTGCGTCCGGTCAAACTCGCAGTTGTCTCAGGTGGATGTGGCGTTCGAATGATGTCTAAGCCGTGAGGTGGTTCGTCGTTTCTGAACCGTCAGTGGTCGCGACGGCGCAGGATTCTGAGGAGATGCGGTTCTTCGGCGAGTCGTCGCAAGTCGCAGATTGCGGAGCGGCTCGGAACCAGCCATGTGCACGTCGGCCGGTTGATCTCCGCCAGCCTCGCCGAGCCGCTGAATCGCCTCGTGGTCGAAGGCCTCACCGACTCGTCCTGACCACCGATGCCCGAACTCGGGAGTCTCGCTCAGTTGACGTCGCTCGTTCGTCTTACGACACTGCTCCGCCTCGCCGTGGGCAGCAGCGCAGCGGCGACGATCGCGCCCATCACGATCGCAGCCACAACGGCGAACTCACGCTCGATGGCAAGCACGTCACCACCGACCGACGGCTGGAACACGGCAACGAGCGCCGCCACTCCACCGGCAATCCCGAGAAACAGGATCGCGCTGTGAGAGCGGGTGAGCGCAGCGGTCAACAACACGAGACCAAACCCGATCTCGATGAGTCCGAGCCATGCGGTCGCTGTGTAACGGGCGACGGTGACGACTGGCTCGTCGAGGCTGCCGTCGAGGCCGGCTCGGGCTGCGGTGATACCACCCAGTAGCAAGAGCGCGATCGCAGCCACACTGGCCACGATCGACGCCGGCTCGAAACTCGCCGTGTGAGAGGTGAGCACGGTCTCGCTGCCCACGGCCGCCTGGTCGACGACCACAGCCCGAGCGGGCACGTCGTCTGCGCCTTCGCCGACGAATGGTGGCGGGGCAGCCGCCATCTGCTCGCGCTCGTCGACGGTCGCTGATCGGTCCGATCGAATCTTCATTTCTGGCACCCTCCCTAACTGGTCGACCGAGGCATCCAGACCGACCTCGACTACCTGTACCCGATGTCGAGAGGTCCCAAACATCCAACTCCCGGTGCTTGCCAGGCGTTCCGGCGTCGGATTCGGGTTCGACGTGTTACGTGCGGCGACCTGCGCTCATCACCAGTAGTGAGCGCGCCCGCCGATCTGCCGCCCGGACCGGCCCACCACCAGCAGCGCCAGTCCCACGATGAGCACGATGACACCGGCCAACCACAACAGCGGAATGGCGAGCACGGCGCCGAGCAGGAGTAGAAGTCCCAGGATGACCATGACCTCCTGTACCCGGAAACCGACATCCCAAACCCCGCGCACCCCGAGCAGTGTTGCCAGGCCGACCACGTGCCCCCGCCACCCACGCCGGGCCGCCGCGCACCGGCATCACGCCGAACCTACGACACGCAGAATCCGTAACCCTCGTGACTCACCAGCACCTCGGGGACACCGCGTACCAGCGGACGGTCGACGGTCGACGACGCCGAACTCGTCAGGATGCGTGGACGGTGTCGTGTCGTCGAGCGATGCGCACAGCTGTTGCGCCGATCGCCGAGAGCGCGAGCGCCGCGAGGCTGATCGGCAAACGATTGGAGTTCCCGGTCGCCGGGAGCGTGCTTCCGGGGACCGGTGCCGCTGTCGTCGGTGGCACGGTCGTCGGCGCCGCTGTCGTCGGTGGCACTGTCGTCTCCGGTCCTGCGACGGTCGTGGTGGTCGGGGCGCTGAGGTCACACAGCGGTTGGGTGAACGTGTTGGTGTCGAGCGTGACGGCACCGTTGCGAGCCAAGGTCCGACCCTGCACCGTGGCACCCGTCGTTATCGTGATCGAGGTCAGCGCCAGGACGTTGCCGACGAAGACCGAGTTGGTGCCCAGCGTGGCCGAGCTTCCGACTTGCCAAAAGACGTTGCAGGCCTGCGCTGCGTTGATCAGTGTCACCGTGCTGGCGGAGGCCGTGGTGAGGGTCGAGTCGGTCTGGAAGATCCACACCGAGTTCGGGTTGCCGGCACCATCGAGTACCAACGGTCCACTCAGGCTCAGCGCGCCCTTGCTGGGAGCGGCATACACGCCACCCAACAGGACCAGGTTCGTGAGATCTGCTGCGGTCGTGGCGTCGATCGACCGGCTGGCAGCATCGTTGTACGCCGCGGTCAGATCGGACTGCGCCTGCTGTGCTGCTGCACTCGTTGCGTCGATCGTGCCAGGAGCCGTGACCAGGCCCGGGGGGAAGCCGGTGATGGACGTGCCCGGCCAGAGCCCAGCACTCGAGTTGAGCACGCTGTTTCCGGTGTTGGTCACGGTCGAACCCGCGACCACCGAGTAGCTCGCTGCTGTCCCCAACTGGACGGTCGGCACGATCGCTGCCTGGACACTTGCACCACCGATCGCATATGTCACGGCCGCCGTCAACAGCAGCGCGACACCCGACATTTCGAACCGGGTGCGGGTGCGACCAGCCCCATTCCCGATTTGGCCGATCGCCCACATGGACACGACAACAGCAGCGACGACTCCTACGTACAACATCACCGACTCCTTCCGCTCGACAGGGGACCTGGCGGCTACCGGAGGTAGCCCGCCGAGTCGGCAGTTGTACATACCCCGAACGGAGCCGGACGAAACGCGGTGTCGTCAGAAGCATGCACCGGGCATCGACCTACTCGCGGCGGACCGCACCAGTCATGGCGGTGGGACGGTGTCGGCGAGACGATCAGGTTTGCTTTCCACCGCCACCGGGGCAAGCTGCAGCAGGCCGTCGGCGATCTCACCGACAACGACGATTTGAAGAACAAGGGCAAGGCCGACGAGAAGACCGGCGACGCCAAGGAATTGGTCGACAAGGCCGGCGAAAAGATCGATGGGCTCATCGATTCCGCTCACAAGGCGCTCACGAACGACTAGCGGTATTGGCGGCCGGCTCGCGGCCTGAAGGTCTGGGAGCTGACCCGATCAGGCATTACCGGTCGGGTCAGCTCACCTGCAGTTGCCGACGAAGCCGAGCACGGACACGCCCACGTCGACGCGGTCGAGTCGTCGCAACCGACCGAGGCCGCGCCCGCTGACGAGGAGCGGCAGGACACGCCTGTCGGGGTCTGAACAGCGTCGCCCCATGCCGGTGCGGAAGGATTCGTCCATATGACATCAGACGACATGACATCAG
>JBBKWQ010000067.1:0-5581 GCA_037969115.1 Ilumatobacteraceae bacterium | reverse complement strand
ATCATCCCCGGCATCGAGAACTTGGCCCCGGAGCGGCATGCCACCAGCAAGGGCTCTGTCGATCCTCCGAAGGTCTTGCCCGTGGTCGACTCGAGACGGCGCATCGCGTCGACGACGTCGTCCCAAAGCCCCGGGGGGAGAACGCCGCCGGCGTCGGCGAACGCGTTGCAGGCAACGGTCGTGATCGTGAAACCAGGCGGAACGGGAACGCCGAGGCGGGTCATATCGGCGAGGTTCGCGCCCTTGCCGCCCAAGAGCGACCGCACAACCTCCCAGTCACCACCGGCCGCGGCCTGCGCCTCATCGATCTCGGTGAAGGCGTACAGCCATGTCGGGTGATTCTTCAAGATCGGCCTCTCGATGCAATCGACTTCGTTCCGATGAACGCGTCATGGCTCGATCCTTCACTCCGACAGGCGCCGACACAACAGCACAAAGTCCCCATTGCGCATCCGTGCTCTGTAAGGCCCGTTTCGTCGACGACGTCACCGGTGCTCTCACGACCCGACTGGTCTCGCCGACACGTACGAAGTGCAGGTTGCACACGGTGTCAATTCGGATCGATGACCTTCGACCCTTTCACGAGTCAGTCGTTGGTGCTCGGATCGAAACCATGACGACGTCGAGCCCACGGATCACGCCACCCAGACTTCGACGCGACCGGTCGTCGACCGTTCATCTCGATGAGTCGGAGTGCTGGGACCTCCTCCGCGACGCCGACGTGGGACGACTCGCGGTGCAACTCCCTGCGGGCGGCGTCGGCATCTTTCCCGTGAACTTCGTGCTCGACGGGCGGTGCGTGCTGTTGCGGACCGCCGGGGGCACCAAGCTCGAGAGCTTGCGAACAGAACCCCTGGTTGCGTTCGAGGCCGATCACTTCGACTATTTCGAGCGGGCCGCATGGAGTGTGGTGATCAAAGGTCACGCAGCGCTCATCGAGGACCACGAGGAACTCTTCGGGCTCCTCGACGTCGACATCGACACGTGGCATCCCGAACGCAAACCGTTCTTCGTCCGTATCACTCCCTCCATCTCGACGGGACGACGCTTCGCCATCCATCGACGAGTCGCGCCCTAGATCGGCCGCTCGTGTCGGCGAGCGGACCGACCGCGCTCACATGGGGACGCCACAGTGATGGAACCAGGTCTGCTGATCGTCACCGGTCATCGGGAGGGAGCGTGACGACCACCGTTGCGTCCACTGTGCAAGAGCACCGGAACCGACTGGTCCAGGGCGTGCCTGCGCGTCGGCGGGCGCCTAGACCGGCCCGTCTTCGTCGGCGGCGTGCGAAAGTGTTTATGTGGAATCCGAGGACGCCATGCAGGCGTACTACCAACGGGGCGAAGAGTTCGATCGGCTCGACAGTCCCATCGGCCGAGTCGAGTTCGCTCGTACCACCGAGATCATTGTGCGTCACCTCTCGACCGAACCGGTGGTCGTCGCCGACATCGGCGGCGGACCCGGCCGGTACGCGTCGTGGCTGGCTCGGCTCGGTCATCAGGTCCATCATCGTGACGTCGTCCCCCTCCACGTCGACCAAGCACGGGCGGCCTTCAAGGGCCTGGGCATCGACACCGCGGTCGGCGACGCAACCGACGTAGATCTGCCCGACCGTTCCGTCGACGCAGTGCTCGTGCTGGGCCCGCTCTACCACCTGGCTCGCCGCGCCGATCGGCTGCGCGCGCTCAGCGAGGCCCGCCGAATCGTTCGTCCTGGTGGGCTCATCTTCGCCGCCGCCATCTCCCGGTGGTCCGCACGCCTCCACGCCGTGCTCGCCGAGCGCCTCTACCTCGTCGAGGAGGGGATCACCGATCGGCTCGCTGATCTCGAGCGGACGGGGATCATGCCGCCGCTGTTCCCCGGCTCGTTCACCGGCTTCTCGCACCGGCCCGACCAGCTCCGCCGCGAGATACGCGACGCCCGGCTCGAGCTCCGCGAACTCGTCAATGTCGAAGGCCCCGCGGCGCTGCTCGTCGATCTCGGGGATCGCCTTGCCGACCCGACTGACCGGGCGATCGTGCTCGACACGATCCGTTCGGTCGAGCGGGTGCCCGAGCTCATCGGCGTCGGGCCGCACCTCCTCGCCGTCGCATCACGACCCACCAGCGAGCACGAAGCTAGAGGAGCCGATCGGACGCCGAGTCATTCCGGACACTTGCCGGCGGGAACGAACTGGAGCATCTCTTCGCACTGAATAGAAAGATGATCAAGCACACCAGGAATTCTCGCGCGGCCACGCGGCGACCGCTCGATAATGCTCCGCCGGTCGGCGGTCAGCACGTCTGGTGTCATTCAGATGCCAAAGATTTTCTTCGCTGATGCCGGATCGCGCGCCATGATGACCGGCGATGTCCGACCGTTTGGCGTTGCTGTTCTCGCCGCTCGCTCAATGGGAGTGTCGACGCCTCTTCGGCGCGCAGCTCGTGTCCGGCGTCGGAGACTGGGCCGGTCGACTCGCACTCGCCGTGCTCGTCTTCGATCGGTCGGACTCCGCGTTGTGGACTGCGGCGGTCATGGTGGTCTCACTGCTTCCGTGGATCGGTCTCGGCCAGTTGATCGCGACGCTGGCGGACAGGTTCGGTGCCGTCTCCACCATGGTCACAGCCGACGCGGTACGTGCCGTGCTGTTCGTCACCATGCTCGCCCCGGTTCCTGTCTGGACACTGCTGGTACTGGCCTTCGCAGCAGGGTTGTGCGTCCCGCCGTTCGTTGCAGCGCGGGGTTCTGCTCTCGTCGACGTCGTCGAGCCAGACGGATACGGCAGAGCGCTTGCGATGTTCGGAATAACCACGCAGGCCGAACTCGTGGTGGGCTATGCGCTCGGCGGCACGCTCATTGCTGTCCTCGGTGTCGAGACCACCTTGTTCGTCAATGCCATGTCCTTCCTCGTCTCTGCGCTGATGGTCATGGGGTTGCGCGGGACCGTCGCGTCGAACCGAGCGGCAAGCGCGCCGCTCGGGTGGGCGGGTGTCAAGCGCGGTGCAATGGTCTGGCGCGACGACGCACTGTGCCGACGCGCCCTCGTCTTGTTCATCGGGGCCAACATGTTCATGAGCCTGCCGGAAGCGCTGGTCGTCCCCTTCGCCGACGAGATCGGCGCGTCGGGGGCACTCGTTGGTCTGCTCGCGGCGACGATCGCCGTCGGAGCGATGATCGCCATGGCGGTGCCGCCTGAAGCAGACACTGATTCCAGGCTGTTGCATGTGGCGGCCCGGCGAGCGCTCGTACTTTCGCTCATCACCGCAGCAGGGTTCTTCCTGGCCATCTCCTGGCTCCCCGTCGCCGGCGTCGCAGCGCTCTTCGTGTCCGGTGCCGTCGACGCGATCGCCGTACCGACCAACCAGGTCGTTGGTCAACGTCTTCAACGCGAAGGTCGGGCCACGGCACTCTCGGTGGCAGGTGGAATGCAGTACACGTCACAGGCGATAGCGATCACCGCTGGAGGCGCGATCGCTGTCGTGTTCGGCTCCGGAGTGGTACTCGCAGTCGCAGCACTCTGCACTGCAGTAGTGATGGCCTGGTCGCTCGCGAGCCCGATTACCGAGGGTGAACCCGATCCGCACGGTGCGCTCGGCGTTTCCGGCGAGGGAACGGCGCAACTGTGAGGAACACAGTGGAGCGCCACGAGGGCGATCTCAGCAGACTGGGACGACAACAGCGGCTTAGGACTGTTTCGTCTGGTTTCTCGTCCACTGTTGCGATACGTGTTGTCCGGTTGCGATGTCATCGACCGCCACGATGAGTTGGTGGTCGTGGTCGCTGTACAGCAGTTCGATGCTGACGCCCGCATCGGCCATCGCGCCGCAGAACGCGCCAAGCTGACCCCGGGGTGTCTTGGTCGAGACGCTGCGCCAGTACCTCTCGACATGCAATGACGTTGCGCCCCGCTGCACGCAGTGCTGCGGTCCCCCGCAGGACCATCGTCGATGAGGAAGTGTGCAACGCCGACGTGGTCGACGAGGAACATGCCCCCGCCCTCGACGCTGATCCCGGCAGCGCCGAGCGTGTCTCCCATCAGCGCGAGCTGACCAGGGCTGTTGGCCAGGTGGATCTCGATGTCGTACATCAGTGTGGTGCTCCTGCGTCGTGTGCGGTTCGGCTGTCGGGTGGTGCCTGGGTCCGGTCGGTGGCGCTGTAATCGCGGGTGACGTCAGCCATGCGGAGCCGGTATTCGGTGAAGAACCGGTTGCGGCCGAGCGCTTGGATCCGTCGGTGCGCCGGCGTCGTGCGCCACGCAGTGACGGCGTCTTCATCAGCGAAGAACCCGAGTGCGACGTACTTGTCGGGATTCGTGCAGCTTTGGAAGCGCTCGACGCCTTCGAAACCGACGACGTCGGGGAGAAGTGAGCGCAACTCGTCCGACGCAGCGAGGTACTCATCGTGGATTTCGGGTCTGGTCGGGTCGAACGTGAACTCGAAGATCATTGCGATCATCGGCTGGCTCCTGTCATGGGTGGCATGCACTCGACAGTACGCAGTGACGTTTCGCCGTGCACCGAAACGTCGACCGCTACTCTGATCGTCATGCCCGCAGCCGAACTCGCTTCGATCGGGGCGCTGGTCGCTGACCCGACTCGCGCTGAGATTCTGTGTGTGCTGATGGACGGTCGTGCCCACACCGGCGGTGAACTCGCACGCCACGTCGGGGTGAGTGCCTCGACAGCGAGCGAGCATCTTTCTCGACTCCTTGATGCTGCACTGCTCCGAGTCGAGGCGCAGGGCCGGCACCGCTATTTCCGCCTCGCCGACCGGCAAACCGCCGAACTCCTTGAACTGCTCGGCGCAGTCAGCACACCGCTCACAGCCAAACGGTCACGCTCCGCTGAACGTCTTTCGCACGCCCGCTCCTGCTACGACCACCTTGCTGGCGAAGTCGCAGCAAACATCTACGACCGCCTCGTCGACGACCGCCACCTCGCAGTCGACGACGGTCGCGCTGTACTCACCGGCAGTGGCCACGCCTTGTTCGGTGGACTCGGCATCGACGTCGACCCTGTGGTCGCCAGTAAGCGGCCAACCGTGCGACCGTGCCTCGACTGGACCGAGAGACGACACCATCTCGCCGGAGCACTCGGCGCAGCGCTGTTCGACACAATGCTGGCCAACAAATGGATTCGACGAGGCCAACGACCCCGATCCATCCAGATCAGCCGGCAAGGCTCCGACGCGCTCCACCAACACTTCGGCCTCGCTGCCTGATTCAGCGTGGCGTGAGTGCCCGGGGCGGGATTTGAACCCGCACTCCACGTGAGTGGAAGGGGGGTTTGAGTGCAGGATCGGCGGTCCGCCGAGTGCGCTGTCGTGCGTTTGACCTGCTCAGAACCGGTGCACTGATTCGCCACGTCCGCCGAAGACGTCGATTCCGGCCCGTTCCGGCGAATCCTGTGCAGGAATCGTGCAGGAATTCGCACGGCGCCGAGTGGCACTCGCCGGCCGAGCAGCGCCGTGTGGTGTGCACTCCGGCACGACGATCACAGCTCCTGGTGCCGAGGGCGGTGGAGTCGCACCGAAGACGAGTCCTTCGAGTTGCAGCCGCCAGGGTGCTCGGCGGTGCGCAACACTTGGTGTCAGGAGTCTTGT
>JBBKWQ010000066.1:0-2650 GCA_037969115.1 Ilumatobacteraceae bacterium | reverse complement strand
GGGTTGCGTCACTCGTCGGCTACCAGAGCCCGTTCACGTTCAGCGCCGCCTTCAAGGCTCATTTCGGTGTGAGCCCGAGTGGGTATCGCTCCGCCCTCGGCTGCTGACGCTGAACCGGGACTCGTCGATCGAGGGCGGGCTCGGTTTCGACGTATCGTCGTCTGATGACTACTCCGTTGATCGCGGCCGCGAGCGAGACCTCGGCTCCCGGTGACGGACAGCGAGAAGGAGCTGTCGACGGCGTCATCGGTGGCTGGATCGGCGACCGACCGCCAGCTTTCGAACCCAACGGTCTGGTTGGTGCGATTCACGACTTTCGCGAACGAGCCTTCGTCGTGGTCGACCCCGAGACAGGTCGACGCGGCATCGCCACCGGCGGAACGCTGGTCGAGGCGAACAGCCTGGGGTCGTGGCCGGCGCTGGCGGCGCTCCCGGCCATGTACCCGGAGTGGCTCGGCGACCGCAGCTTCAATGAAGCGCACGGGACGCGCTTCCCGTACGTCACCGGCGCCATGGCGAACGGCATCGCCACAACCCGTCTGGTCATCGCCGTCGCTCGCGCCGGCTGTCTCGGCTTCTTCGGTGCTGCCGGACTGAGCCGCGACGTCGTCGGTGTCGCAATCGACGAACTCGTCTCCGAGCTCGGCGAGTCGGGCGCTCCGTGGGGCTGCAACCTCATCCACTCTCCGCAGGAGCCTGCGCTCGAAGAGGCGGTCGCCGATCTGTACATCGGCCGGGGAGTGCGCCGGGTGTCGGCTGCCGCCTACATGTCGCTCACTCCCGCGATCGTTCGGTACGCATACCACGGCATCCATCTCGACGCACACGGAGTCGTCCAGCGCCCGAACATGGTGTTCGCGAAGATCTCGCGGCCCGAAGTCGCCCGACATTTCATGCATCCGGCACCCGCGACGATGCTCAGCAACCTGGTCGCCAAGGGCCTGCTCACGAGTGACGAAGCGCAGCTTGCGGCAAGCCTGCCCGTGGCGGAGGACATCACGGTCGAGAGCGACAGCGGAGGGCATACCGACAATCGACCGCTCGGACCGTTGTTCTCGGCGATCCAGGCAGTTCGGGACGACGCGGTCGCCGCACACGGGTACCGGCGACCGATTCGGATCGGAGCAGCCGGCGGGATCGGAACTCCACAAGCCGCAGCCGCGGCATTTGCGCTGGGTGCGTCGTACGTCCTGACCGGCACGGTGAACGAGGCGTGCGTCGAGTCCGGGCTGTCCATCGACGGGAAGCAGATGCTTGCGGCCGCCGACATCGCGGATGTGACCATGGCCCCGGCCGCCGACATGTTCGAGCTCGGTGTGGACCTCCAGGTCCTCAAACGCGGGACAATGTTTGCGCCGCGTGCGCGCAAGCTGTACGAGCTGTACCAGGCGTATCCGTCGTTGGACGCCATTCCCCACGCTGAAATCGACGAACTCGAGCAGAAGATCCTCGGCACGACAGTGGCCGCATGCTGGGATGCGACACGCGAGTTCTGGAACGAACGCGACCCCGAGCAGGTCGCCGAGGCCGAACGCAACCCGCGACACAAGATGGCGCTGACGTTCCGGAGCTATCTCGGTTTGTCGAGTCGTTGGTCGATCGACGGCACGCCCGACCGTCAACTCGACTACCAGATCTGGTGCGGTCCGGCGATGGGTGCCTTCAACGCCTGGACGGCGGGAACGTTCCTCGCCGAGCCGGCGAACCGCGAGGTCGCCCAGGTTGCGAGAAATTTGCTCGAAGGTGCCGCCGTCGTGACGCGCTCGCACCAATTCCGCACGTACGGTGTTCCAGTGCCACCGGAGGCTTTCCACTATCGACCCCGTCCACTGGGGTGAACGACCTGGCACCGGATGCCAGCGTCAATCCAAATTTGCGGGCGCAGTGAGGAAACGATGACCTTCAATCAACAATCGCCTCGCCCACCGATTGCCGTGGTGGGTGTGTCGGCGCTGTTCCCCGGCTCGGTCGACTCGTCGGGCTTCTGGAACGACATCCTCTCCGGTGCTGATCGGATGACCGATGTGCCGTCGACCCATTGGCTGATCGACGACCATTACGACGCTGACCCGTCGGTGCCCGACAAGACGTACGGTCGGCGCGGCGGCTTCCTCGAGACGATCGATTTCGATGCGATGGGATTCGGAGTTCCACCGAGTGTCATGCCGTCGACCGACACTGCCCAACTCCTCGCGCTGATCGTGGCGCAGCGTGTACTCGACGACGCGATACGCGGCCAATTCAGCGAACTCGATCGCAGCCGTGCGTCGGTGATCCTCGGTGTGACGTCAGGGCAGGAACTCTTCGGCGCAATGGCCAGCCGCATGAATCGGCCGCTGTGGCTCCAGGGGATGCGTCGTGCCGGCATCGCCGAAGATGTCGCACAGGCCGCGTGTGATCGGATTCTCGCGTTGCATCCCGAGTGGACCGAAAGCACGTTCCCGGGACTCCTCGGCAACGTCGTCGCAGGACGGATCGCCAATCGTCTCGATCTCGGCGGAACGAACTGCGTCACCGACGCGGCGTGTGCGTCGTCGTTCTCGGCGATCTCGATGGGGATCAACGAGTTGTACCTCGGCGACAGCGACCTGGTGATCGCCGGGGGTGTCGACACGATGAACGACATCTTCATGTACATGTGTTTCTCCAA
>JBBKWQ010000065.1:0-3799 GCA_037969115.1 Ilumatobacteraceae bacterium | reverse complement strand
TGGACTCGGCATGCTTGAACGGGACGAGAGCGGACGGCTGATTCGCGGTGGCGATTCTGCGGCCCTCTTCCCAGGCGGTGACCGTTTCATCCAATTTGCCGACCGGTGCAAGGTCCACCTGGCGGCGCGCACCCACACCATGTGTTTGGTCTCCGATGGGTCGAGAGGCTTTGAGGCCACCCCAGTGGTCCGCCAGGTTCGGGAAATCCGCGACTACGTCCCAAACCGAGTCACAGGACGCGGCGACTTGTCGCCGCACGGTGAGGTGTCGAATGGCCATGATGTTCGCGTTCTTCCGAGGTGCTGGTCGATCTCGGTGTCGCATGTTCCCACAGTCGTTGGCACGTCTCGAACGACAACCCGTACTCCGAAGCTGCCGGCTCGCTTCGACGCGATGTGGATGTCGCGCCGGGACGGAATCAGGGAGTTGCAGGAGATCAGAACGTTCACGCCGCTACTCGTTCAGACCGCTCGTGATCCGGCATTGCGATCGCACCCAAGTGCTCCATAACGCTCATGACGAGCGGTGGGCTCGCGCCCGGTCGGTTAATCCACCGGTTACTCCACCGGTTACTCCACCGAGCGAGCTTGCGCGGGTGGTCGAGGCCTCTGACCAGGTGTGATCATGCTCGCACGCGGAGCGAACCGGATTCCCTTTAGCTCCACTCGAAGGTCCTGGTAGATGGGTATGAACTTGGGGTTGTTGTTCGGTCCGTCTCCCACTGACACCTTGCGGGCCGTTCCAGGTGTCGGTTGCCGGCTCGTGAGCGGGTCGGAGACCGCGCAGAGATCGGATGACGTCTCGACAGTTCGTTGCGACGAGGGGACCGGCTGAGTCGTTGGGCTCAGGCAGTTCGAGACGCGGTCGGGTTCTGGGCGACGGCTTCGATTTCGACCCGTGCGCCGAGCGGGAGCGCGGCGACGCCAACCGTCGTTCGGGCGGGACGGCACGGAGCGAGTTCGGCTTCGTACGCGTCGTTCATTTCCGCGAAGTCGTCGAGATCGATGAGGTACACGTTGCACTTGACGAGCGACGCGTAGTCGAGGCCGTTCGCCTTGAGCACGACGCCGAGGTTCCTGAGGCACGCCGTGGTCTGCTGAGCGACGGAGCCCTCCACGCGGGTGGTACCGGGGAGTTTCCCGACCTGTCCAGACAGGAAGACCAGTTCGCCTGTTGCAATCGACGGCGAGTAAGGACCGATCGTCGTGGGGAGGATGTTGCCGGCGTCGGCGACAAGCGGTCGATCAGACGACGGCACCTCGTCGCTCGCGTCGTCGGCGTCGCGAGGTGTCACCTGCACGCCGTTGATCGTCGTCGAGGCGTCGACGACGACGACATCGTCGATGATGCGGGTTTCGAAGGTGGGTTGCGATTGTTCGCGTTCGGCGCAATAGCCGGTCGTGACGTCGAATGCCCATTGGTGTCCTGGGCAGACCACGCGACCATCGAGAATCGCGCCTCGTGACAGCTCGCGCTTCCGGTGAATGCAGATGTTCGCCAACGCCGATGGCCGGCCGTCGTTCCAGAACACGGCGACATCAGCTTCGGGTCCGGCGACGACGATCGCCCGTTTACGACGCAACTCTTTGGCGGTGCCGACGATTGTCCAACGCTCCGTCCCGGGCTGCTCGCTCATCACGCATCGTCCCCGGTTTCGAGCCACATCGCCTTGAGGCGCTTGCCGGCCTTGCTGTCCTCGTCGATGCTGCGCTGGTCGGGGTCCCAGACCACGGTCACATCGCCGGTGACGTAGGACTGACACGCAAGGCGCATGCCCTGGTCGATCAGGTCACCGAGTCGTTCGCGTTCGCGGCGGCGCGGCGGTGCGAAGTTCTCAGCTCCGTCGACGATGGTGACGCGATCGGTGCCACACAGGCCCGACGCACACTTCCAGGGCACCCCGCAATCGTTGCGAAGCGAGACCCGGAGGAGGTTGACGTCCTCACCTTCGGGGAACTCGACTTCGCAAGCGCTGGTCTGGAACTTGATGACGGGCATGGCGAAATAATGCTCCTGATGGGGCGCGGACGACTGATGCGTCTGCGCGCTCGGGGTGGAGAGGGCCGTTGGCGGTCAGGCACCGACGTCGAGCAGCTCGGCCGACGGGTCGGACGGCGTCGCGTTCTCCCACGCGCCGAGATCCTGGGCGACGTACGTGTCGTACAGGGCCTTCGTGTAGGCGAACCGCATGTCGGCACCGTCGCGCGTCACCTCGATGCAGCGCTGCTGCAACTCGGGCGTGTCGGCGTACTTCAGCACGATCTGGTAGCCGCGCTCGCCGTGGATCTCGTCGGAGGTGATGTGCAGGTCGAAGAACTCGGCCTCGTCCTCGGTGAAGTTGTAGAGATCGGGGTCGATCAGCGGCGGATACTGCTTGCGGTAGATACTCGGCACCTGTGACTCGAGCCCGACGACGAGGGCCGCGGTGGCAACCGCGAAGTGCTCGCGCATCGACAGCGCATAACACCACGACTGGAGTCCGCGCGTGGCAGCGGTGATGTTGGTCGGATCGTGCACCGCCTCCTCGGTCGTGCCGCACGCCTCGGCAAAGCGGATCAACAGGTCGGTATGGCGCACGTCGCCGATCTCCTCTTCCCACATGTTCTGGAGGAGGAAGTCCTTGGCGTCGGTCGCCGTATCGGGTGTGTTGGCGTAGATGTAGGCCAGGTAGTCGGCGAAGGGACCGACGTAGTGGTAGTGGTTCTCGGCCCAGCGGGCGAAGTGTTTGCGCTCGAGCTTGCCGTGCGCCCAGGCGAGCGAGAACGAAGCGTCCTTCGCCTTTCGACCGGCCATCGCGCCCTCGAGGGCTGCTCGGAATTCCTGCTGATTCATCAGTTCTGCCACAACTGGCTCGCTTTCTCGCACATTGGCGGGTGTTCGACTTGTCGTATTCTGTATACACTTTGGTTTGCTTGTCAAGTGGTCGCATGTGGGTCGACCAGGATCGCTGAGCGAAAGGGGTCGGAAGTGGGCGAACACGATCAGGCGGATGTCGACGTGCAGGTTCGGTCCTGGTTGAGTGCATGGGGAGTCGAGGTTGCGGCGCGGGACTTCGATGCCGCCGAACGTCGGATGGCGGCCGATGTGGTGGGGTTCGGTACCCTCGCCACGGTGGCTCGGGGGCTCGATGCGCTCCGGTCGGACCAGTGGGAACACGTGTGGCCGGCGATCGACGGTTTCGGGTTCGACGCAGAGGGCGCTGACGTGTGGGTCTCGCCCGACGGCCGTCAGGCCGTCATCGGCACCGCGTGGCACTCGATCGGCAGGAACGAGTTCGGCGATACTTTTCCGCGCGGCGGGCGAGCGACGGTCGTCCTCACCCGCGACGGGCCCGATTCGATGTGGCTCGGCCGGCACACGCACTTCTCGCTGCAACCGGTCGACCCGGCCACGTTCACCGGGGCGCAGTAGTGAACGATGCCGCGACACGCCGCGTCGGATCGGTCGAGGTCATGGCCGAGCAATGCCTCGCCCGGAGCCCACGCGGCGTTGTTGTCGCAGCCGCCCCCACCGCAGCTCACATCGGTGCCGCCATGCTGGATCGTGGCGGCAACGCGTACGACGCCGCGGTTGCGGCTGCACTGGCCGAGACCGTGCTCTTGCCGCCCAAGTGTGGACTCGGCGGCGACGTGGTCGCGTTGGTATGGGAGCCCGCGGCGCCGGCACCAGTCGCGATGCTTGCGATCGGTGGTGCCCCGTCCGGGCTCGCCGCGATCGCTGCGGCCGGGAGGCTCGAGGAGACCGGGCCGATGTCGGTGGGGGTGCCTGCTGCGCCGAGCGCACGCCCCATCGCTCGAT
>JBBKWQ010000064.1:0-3096 GCA_037969115.1 Ilumatobacteraceae bacterium | reverse complement strand
CCGCCAACGGACTCATCCGTGGACGAGACGGGGCCAGCAGAGACGGTGCCAGCAGACGACCTTCCCGCTCCCACAACCGGCACGGCGGAGCTCTTCACCGAGCTGATCCCCGGCGCGATGATCGATCTCCCGGCGGGGCCGATCGGCGGCCGACGTCATGGCGGCGCAGTGTGGACCGGCACGGAAATGGTCGTGTGGGGCGGGTTCGACGACGACGGCCAGCGTTCCGGCGACGGAGCGGCGTTCAACCTGGCGAACGGCACGTGGCGCGTCATCGCTGCGGCACCCATCGCAGACCGTTCGGAGCCCGCTGTGGTGTGGACGGGCACCGAGATGATCGTGTGGGGAGGCAGCATCGGTGATGACACGTCGGTCGACGATGGCGCTGCCTACGACCCGGCGACCGATACGTGGCGACTCCTCCCCACCGCCCCGATCACGTCGATGGACGGCCGTCTCACGAGCATGGTCTGGACCGGCGACGAGGCGATCCTCGTCAACGCGGCGGCGGCCGCCTACGACCCGGTCAAGAACAGCTGGCGCCGACTCGCCGAGCCACCCTTCGTCGGTTATCCGGCAGCGTTTGCTGGGGATTCGATCATCGTGTCCGACGGAACTCTGCTCGGGCGCTACGACCTCGCCGCAGACAGTTGGTCGATGAAGAACGTGGGTTCCCAAGCAGCATTCGTGGTCGCACCGGATCCTGACGGGTGGACCTACATCATTGCCCTTCCGTCGGCGACAGGTACGCCCGTCCAGATCATCGACAGCCGCGGCAACGGAGTCGGCGAGATGCCGGCCTTCCCTGGAGATGCCGGCGTGTTCGGCGACCGTGTCGGCGCATCGGGCTGGTGGGTGGGCGACGAGGTGATCTTCTGGGTGTGGGCCGGTGACTTCCCCCACGAGCCCGAACAGATGTGGGCGCTGAACCTCACGACTCGGACATGGCGACAACTGGACGATGCGCCGATGATCGAACCCGAAGTCATGATCGCTGGTGACGTGCTGTTGGCGTGGGGCGGTAGCGGACCGCGCGGGGCACCTCCAGATCAGACCGGCATCGCCTACCGCACGGGCACCGCACCGGCCGACTGATGACAACCAGCAGCCAAGGAGCGTTCGAGTGATCGACCAACCGGCGACGACCCCCTGCAAGACGACGGCTATCGGCCGTCCTCTTGGTCGATCGAGGCGTCGACCACCGCTGGCGTGGCCAGCCGTCCTGCTCGTGCTCACGGCGTGCGCAGCAGATCCGGCTTCGTCCGGTTCGACCACGACGTCGACGAGTATCGCAAGCAGTGCTTCGACGAGCTCGGTGTCTGCCGGGTCCGGAGAGTTTCCGACTGCACTCTTCGCCGGCCTTGGCGTCGAGTCCGTCTCCGATGAGTTGGCGGCTGAACTTCAAGAGGTGCTGGACACATCGGCCAACGGCAGCGGGCTCACCGCGACGCTGATCACACCGCAGGGAACCTGGAGTGGCGCAACCGGCTTCGCCACCGGAGATCGGGCGATGACCCCCGACGATCAAATGTCGATCGCCAGCATCACCAAGACGTTGGTGGCGGCTCAGGTGATGCAACTGGTCGAGGCGGGCGCGCTGGGCCTCGACGATCGGGTCGCCGATCGTCTGCCGCCCGACGTGGTGTTCGACACCAACGGCGCGACGATCGTCGACCTGCTGTCGATGCGCAGTGGGTATCCCGAGACACTGGACGATGAAGCGACCTGGGAAACACTGTCGACCGACCCGTTACACGCCTGGACGCCAATGGAGGTGCTCGCAACAGTCGCTGACGAACGCGGTCCAGTCGGTCAGACGTTCGAGTACCGCGGCGCCAACTACGTACTGCTCGGCTTGATCGTCGAACACGTCACCGGTCGCCGGCTCGTCGAGGTATTGCGTGGAGGGGTTCTGGCCGGCGACGGATACGAGCGTCTGATCTATCAGCCCGACGAGCGACCGACCGAGCCGATGGCACTACCACTCGCTGCCCCGGCCGACACGTTGGACAGTGTCGGCGGATATCTCCCCACCCTCGCCGCCGCGACCGCTCTGAACTCCGAGGGGGCCATGGCTTCGGACTCATCGAGCCTCGCCCGCTGGTGGAAGCGACTGTGCGCCGGTGAGGTCGTCTCGGCGGCGGCGCTCGACGAGATGACCGACTTCGGCAAGCGACCTCAATACGGGCTGGGGATCATCGACAAGCGGTCGGAGTACGGCTCGGGGGCGCTCGGCCACACCGGCTCCCTGCTCGGATTCACCACATCAGCGCTGTGCTTTGCCAAGCAGGGCATCGTCGTCGTCGTGTTGGCGAACAGCGAGCACGACGTCAACACCACCGCCGGAAACCTGGTCCAAGCCGCCAGTAGTTGAACACCCGCCGGCAGCACCCTCCGACGGTGCCAGTCGGCAGCCATGCTGACGACACGACGGTGAGGGGGGTCGAACAACACCAGTGCGTGAGCGACTCGCAGACCGTCATCTCTGTAAACGAACGCCCCCGGGAGTCCTCGATAACTCCACTCATAATCCCGGTCGCCCGTGTGCTCGGGCTGGCCGAGCGGCGCTAGTCGGTCGTGTTGATCGAGATGTCGCCGCCGCGCATCGTGATGATGATCTCGATGTCGGCGTCTGGGTTGTCGATCTGGACGTGCCCCGGCTCGGTCTCCGCCTCGACGATCACGTCGTCGCTGCTGCTGATCGATCCGGACTCGGTTCGGACGTCGAGCGAGTAGGCGAGATCCTCGGGGAACTCGATCCAGACGTCTCCCTCGGCGACATCGATGTCGAGGGTGATCGGATGCTCGAGGTTCGAGAACTGCTCGACGGGGATCGAGTCGAGGACGACGCCGATGTAGCCCTCGTGGGCGTCGATCACCCTCGGCAGGTCGGAGACATCGTTCGGCGAGTACTTGGCGAGCGTGAAGTCGTTGTTACCGATGGAGAAGTTGAATCCTTCACCGGCAGGAGTCAGGAGGAGGATGAGCGGCGTCGCCAGCGCAGCGACGAACCCGAGCGCGACGAACGAGACAAGCGCTCGGACGGTCCACTTCCGTGCCCGGCTTCGCGGCGCAACGGGCAAGCTTGGACGCTGC
>JBBKWQ010000063.1:0-8605 GCA_037969115.1 Ilumatobacteraceae bacterium | reverse complement strand
GAGGGCCGGCCGGGCCTGGAACGCCTCGGCACCGATCGCCAACGTCTGGCTGCCGAGTTGCAGCGTGCCGCCCTCACCGTTCTGATCGAGCCGGCAGTCGTACAGGTTCATCGACGGTGACCCGATGAACGCGGCGACGAAGACGTTGCTCGGCCGGTCGTAGAGGTCCTGGGGCGAATCGACCTGTTGCAGATAGCCGTCCTTGAGCACGGCCACGCGGTCGCCCATGGTCATGGCCTCGACCTGGTCGTGGGTCACATAGATCGTGGTCACCCCGAGCTCACGCTGGAGCGCTGCGATCTCGGCTCGCATCTGGACTCGTAGCTTTGCGTCGAGGTTCGAGAGCGGCTCGTCCATGAGGAACGCTGCGGGTTGGCGCACGATCGCTCGTCCCATGGCCACGCGCTGGCGCTGTCCACCCGACAGCTGACCGGGCTTGCGGTCGAGGTGCTGAGTGAGCTCGAGCACCTCTGCGGCCTTGTTCACCCGCTCGTTGATCTCGTCCTTGGGCACCTTGGCGAGCTTGAGCGCGAAGCCGATGTTGTCGGCCACGGTCATGTGGGGGTACAGCGCATAGTTCTGGAACACCATGGCAATGTCGCGGTCTTTGGGTTCGACGTCGTTGACCTCGCGATCGCCGATCAACATCGAACCGCCCGTGATGGTCTCGAGCCCGGCAACCATTCGCAGGGCAGTCGATTTCCCACAGCCGGACGGTCCGACGAGCACCAGGAACTCACTGTCCTGGATATCGAGGTCGAGGTCGTGGATCGCGTGGAATCCGTTGTCGTAGACCTTGTTGATCTTGTCGAGCGTGACTGTTGCCATCGTTGGACACCCCTGTTCCCCGTTGCGAACCGTTTGGTTCGGCCGCATGTTAGCCACGTTCGAAGTGCTGGACAAACGTTACTGGTAGGTGAGCAGGTCGGGAATCGGTTCGAACGTGCCGGTGAGAAAATCGCTCGGTTCGAACAGGTCGTCGTCCTCGTCGAAGAACAGCTTCACGCCGTTGCTCCACGGCGGTTCGACGCGAGTTCTGGAATACGTGTCGAGCTTCAACGGTTGTGTTCCATGCCCGTCCATGTGAATCGTCAGAGCGATCCCAGGCGGTTCGACGAGGTCGTCGCGGTCGAGGATCATGTCCGTCTGGAACTGGTGGACGACGAGCAGTTTCTCGGGGAGGTCCTCCTCCTCGACGATCGCGGCCAACCAGTCGGCCACCGCGTTCACCTCGTCCGCGCGGACTTGACCGACGTGGCCACCACCAGGGGTCGCGGGGGCGTCGGTTCGCCATTCCGGGTCGAGCGCAAGGCCCACATCGGGTTCGCGAAGGAATCGTTCGTACCGCTTGGCCTCGGTGAGGAAGTCGGAGCGGCCTGTCTGAAGGTCGAGTATCAGATAGATCCCGTGTCGTCGAGCGACATCGAGATACTGCTGGATGAAGTCGTCCGACGAGGGCAGATTGTACGTGCCTTCTTCGCCGGCCTCGGCCGTGGCCAGCGTTGCGATCAGATTGAAGGCACCCAAGACCGGTCGATCGTCGGCGTGCCACGTCGCGACGATCTCGTCGAGACGGGCGACCGCAGCCTCGGGCTCCTGCTCGCCCAGAATGCCGAGCGTTTCCGACCGGGCGGAGCCGTAGATGGCGACCATCCGCCAGGTCGGGAACAGTTCCTGATCGGGGCATCCCGTTGCCGCTTCGGCCGTGGGCGGCGATGCCGTCGGCCCGCCTGTCGAAATCCAGGCCACGACGTCGACGACCAGGTCGGTGCGACCGGTCGTCGAGATACACACGGTGCCGTCGGCGGCGATCGGCACGATCAACGTGTGGCTCGCAGGCAGCGTCGCCACGTAGTCGAACGTCGGCGGTCCTTCCGCGGTCGCTCCCGGCGTGAAGATCGTCAGTTCGCCGACCTCGTCGATCGCAGCGGCGGTGACGCTGACGATGACCGCATCAGTGTTTGCTGGGACGTCGACCCGACCGGTGATCGGAACTTCCAGCGTTGCTTCGAGCGGGCGGACGCCAATGCCGGCGAACCTGCCATCGGCGGTGCGCCCATCGGGGCGGGTGTCGACCAAACGGGTCGCGGAGATCGGCTCGACGATACTGGAATCGAACGAGCCGTGAGCGTCGACGACCAGGTGCACCGACGCAGTCGTGTGCACGCACACGTTGTCGACGTCGTCGATCGACATGGCCAGCGAACTCACCACGAGTTGGTCGGCGGCGAATGTCGAGCTCGCTGTCGGCGTGTCTCGCTCGCCGCACGGGTACACCGTGAACGAACCCGATTCCTCCCCGATCGCAGCGACCGACAGCAGCGCCACGTCATGACCGACGGCCAGTTCGACACGATCTGCGATCGGGATCTCGGTCGTCGATCCTGGAGCCCGAACACCGATCGCTGCCATCGTGCCGTCGAACGTGGACCCATTCGGCCGCGTGTCGAGCAGTCGCTCGGTGACCGTCTGTGGCACAAACGCCGATCCGGCGAACGACGCAATCATGTCGACCACCAGGTTG
This sequence comes from Ilumatobacteraceae bacterium, assembly GCA_037969115.1. Taxonomy (GTDB): domain Bacteria; phylum Actinomycetota; class Acidimicrobiia; order Acidimicrobiales; family Ilumatobacteraceae; genus JBBKWQ01. Next base: position 6,081 of record JBBKWQ010000063.1, on the reverse strand, counting down.
ACGTCGGCGGTGGGGAGTAGGCAGATCGAGCCGGCGGCGCTCAGCCCGGTGATGACCTGACCGGCACCCCCGCCCGTGGCCATGAACGCGAGATTGGGCGGATCAGGCGGCGTCACGCCGCATGGATACGTCGCCACCGACACGGACCCGTCACCATCGAGCGCAGTCACCACGAGAACCAGACCGGTCGTGTCCGGCGAGAACCCGGCGATGTCGGCCACCGCCACCTCGATCGGCGACCCAGCGACCGCTCCGAGCCCGCCATCGATTCGTTCACCGACCGTCGGCCCTCCGGGCCGCGTGTCGAGCAGGCGAACCGGTTCTCGATACGTCGTGAAGGTCGGCGCCGCGTCGGACAACATGGGCGGGTCCACTTGGCGGACCGTGCGCGTCACGGCTGCCGCAATCGCGGCAGCGGCGACACCGACGACGAGCGCAACGATCATCAACCGCGACCAGAGACGCGCTCGGCCGGCATCGGAGCGGACGCTGCGACCATGGACCTCACGCGACACTCGCGGCACCGATTCCCCTCCGACTCACCACGTCACGCGTGTCCTCAACCTCACGACCGCCGCTCTGTGTATCACGTTCCGGATGCCGCTCCACCTCACCCCGGTTCGAGTTCATTCGATTCTCGTGCGGGTCCCGTGCGGTCGTCGTGCGCTCGCGGCCACCACCGGGCCAGCACCGGACGGCCCCGTCTGCCACCGGGCCGCCACCGGACGGCGATAGCGTCGTTCGACGTGAATCAGATGAAGACCCGTCTCCAGGCACTGCGTCTGCTCGATCGCGCCATCGCTGCTGCGAGCGACGACGAGCTCGACGCTCTCATCGCCGCGTTGAGCGACGACCACAGAGAAGCAGTCGAGCGCATGACCGAGGGGACCGCCTCGGCAGGAGCCGTCCGCGAGGTGATCACCACCAGCGGGCGCATCAATGGCACACTGGAGTCGCTGGCGATGGTTCTGACCGACGCTTGCCTGGCCGACTGCATCGAGGCGCTCGGCACCCACGCCGACAACCCCAGCACCGCACAACTGCAGGAAGTACTCCCCGATCTCATCGACCAGCACGGTGTTGCGGCGATTCGCGTGATGTTGGCCTCGACCATCGCCGGCGATGCTCCGGCCTCGGCGATCATCAGAGACCTGCTCAAGAACGACGACGTCGTGAAATTGCCGCCCGCCGAGGAACGGTCCATCGCTCCTGTACCTGCGCCGACGGCAGAGGAAGACGCCGATCGCGACGCCATCCGAGCCAAGCGCAAGGAACAACGCAAAGAGAAGCAGTTGGCCGAACGCGCTCGTCGCGAACAGGCAGCGCGCGCCCGCAACCGGGCCTGACCAAGCCGCTGCGCCCGGTCAGCCGGCGTCGGCGAGCACGGCTCGTTCGTGGTCGAGGAGCCACGCCTTCACTTCGACGCCGCCGGCGAATCCGGTGAGGTGACCGTTCGCTCCCATGACACGGTGACACGGCACCACGATCGGTATCGGATTCTTGCCATTCGCCGCGCCGACGGCCCGCGCCTTGTTCCGGTCGCCCAGCCGGCGGGCCTGTTCGCCGTAGCTGATCGTTTCTCCGTACGGAATCGTCCGAAGGGCCGACCAGGCGTCGTGTTGAAACTCCGTGCCTCGAGGCGCGAGCGGTAGTTCGAAGTCCGTGCGTGTTCCGACGAAGTATTCACCGAGTTGTTCCACCGCAGCTGCAAGCACCTGGTGCTCCCGAGGGAGAACATCGACGAATTCGTTGCCCAGCTGGGCTGCGACCGGGTTCTTCGCCGTCGGATCGGCGTCGCCCCACATGATCGCGATGAGGCCCTCGTCGTCGGCGATCAGCGTGAGCTCGCCGACCGGCGACGCCGTCGTGGTTCGGTAGTGCGTCGGATTTCTCATGACATTTCTCCTTCTACAGACTTGCCCAGAGGTGATGGACGGCGTACGAACTCCACGGGTGCCACATGACGGCATCGGCATCGGAGATACCGAGCGCGGTCATGGCATGACGGACGCCGAGATCGGAATCGAGGAACACGTCCGGATCACCGAGGCCGCGCATGAGCACGTACTTGGCGGTCCATGGACCGATGCCCTTCAGAGCCACGAGCTGGTCGACGAGCGCGGATCGATCGATACCCGTGTCGAGCAACAGATCGCCGTCGGCGACATGACGAGCGAGCAACTGGATGGTGCGCACACGTGAGGTCGGCATCGAGAAGCACGCGCCGTCCGAAGTTGCGAGTTGCTCGGGTGTGGGGAAGACGTGAGTGAGCACTGGATCGTGCAGGGTGAGCTCGTCGGCGATCGCTGCCACGATTCGACCCGTGACGGTGCGGGCTCCGCGCACCGACACTTGTTGGCCGATGATGCCACGCACTGCGGTCTCGGCCGGATCGACCGAGCCCGGTGCGCGCCGGCCCGGCGTGGCTGCGACGAGTGGTCGAAGCCTGGCGTCGCCGGCCAGCGCCTCGTCGATGGCCACGGGATCGGCGTTCAGGTCGAGCAGTCTGCGCACGCGTCCGACGGCTGGCGAGAGGTCGCGCCAGTCCGACAGCACGAACTCGGCCCTGACCGAGTTGTCGTCGAGCCGCAAGGCCACGGTCCCGTGTCCCCGTGGCAGATCGAGCGCCCGCCGGAAGGTGGCGCCGTCCCAATGCTCGACGCCCGGCACGGCGCGTGCGGCGAGAAACGCGAAGAGTTCGTCACCGGCAAATGGTTGTCTCGTGGCGAGCCGGACTGCGACAGCACCGGGCTGCTCGGCCGGCGATCCCAGCGACGAGCGTCGGCGCAACTCACGAGGTGACGACGCGAACACGTCTCGAACGGTGTCGTTGAACTGTCGCACGCTTCCGAACCCGGCTGCGAAGGCGATGTCGGTCATCGACATGTCCGACGTTTCGATGAGGATCCGAGCAGTCTGGGCTCGCTGGGCACGGGCCAGCGACAGTGGGCCGGCACCGAGTTCCTCGGTGAGCACTCTGGTGAGATGGCGCGAGCTGTAGGCAACACGACCGGCGAGTCCGGCAACGCCGTGGCGATCGACCACGCCATCGGCGATGAGACGCATCGCGCGTGCGACCACGTCGGATCGCGTATCCCACTCCGGCGACCCGGGAGCCGCATCGGGCCGACAACGCTTGCACGCTCGGAAGCCGTGCTGCTGCGCTGCGGCTGCGCTCGGGTAGAAGTCGACGTTCTTGCGCATGGGCGTGATCGCCGGACAACTCGGCCGGCAGTAGATCCGCGTCGTCCGTACGGCGATGTAGAACCAGCCGTCGAAGCGAGCGTCGCGGCTCTTCGCGGCTCGGTAGCACCGATCTGGGTCGAGGTCGATCACACCACCATCATGGCGAACGATTCATCCGACCACTAGCGGAAATCCGACATGGCGATCTCTGCCATGCAACGGGCTCGGCGACGTGACTCGCACTCAGTCGCCGGCGACCGGCGACAGTTGTGCGGGCCGAGCGGCTGAGTGCGGCACCGTTTGCTCGACATGCTTCGGAACCACGCGGAGCAAGAGCACCGAGAGACCGATCAGACAGACCACCGATCCACCGAGGAACCCGACTCGCTTGCCGAGCAACTCGCCGACGCCGCCGAGTGCGAGCCCACCGACGATGGTGCCGACCTCGAAGAACATCGTGAACGAGCTCAAGGCGCTGGCCCGCTCGTTCTCTGCCACATCGTTCACCACGTGTGCCATGAGCGACGGGTACATGAACGCCATGCCGATTCCGACCACGACTGCAGCGACCCACAGGCCCCACGCCTCGGGCACGGCAGCCATGATCAGCAGGCCCAGCGCGATCGTGATGAGCGCGATGCTCACCGAGAGGCGCGCTCCGATTCGCTCGGGCACCTTGGCGCCGACGATGCGGAGCATCACACAGACAGCGCTGTACACCAGGAACAACCCTCCGGCGCCGGACAGTCCGACCGTACGTGCATAATCGGGCAGGAACGCCGAGAACACCGAGAACGCCGCCACGCCGGACGCGAGAACCACCCCTGGCCAGATCGCGGCGCGGTGGATCAGACGCGCTCCCGCTGCGGGCGCGACGGTCTGACGATCGACTCGTTTCGGCACGCCGGTCACCAGCGCAGCGGCGGCGAGCGAGAACAGGCCGGCGGTCGCGAACGTGAGCACATAGCGGTCGTCCTGGAGGATCCATTCACCGAAGACTGGCCCGAGGCCGATCCCGCCGAACACCGCGACCGAGAAATAGCTGGCGGCTTCGGCGCGTCGATCTGCTGGTGACAGGTCGGCGATGAGCGTGGCGGCGCCGACGAACATCGCTGCTTCGCCGAGTCCGGTGATGGACCGCAGAATCAAGAGCTGCCAGAGCGCGTTCGACAGGCCCGACAGGGCACCGGCGACACCGGCGATCGTGGCACCGACCATCATCAGCTTGCGCCGACCGTAACGATCGCCGAGCTTTCCGAGGAACGGTCGAGCGACGATTGCGGCAGCTGCGAAGGCGGCGAGTGTGAGCCCGACTCCGAACTCTCCGGCACCCAGTTCCTCCTCGACGAAACGCGGAACGGTGACGATGACGATGCCGATGTACATGAAGAACACGAGTGCCGACAGCGTCACCGAGAGGAAGGGTCGAGTGATCAGACGTGCTGTCGGATCGGAGTTGTGCTGCGTCACGGATTCCATGCTGTCGAATGCAACGCAATGCCGGCGGGTTGGATTCCCGGTCGTCGGTCACACCCGAACCGGAGTCCGCAGTTCGGATCGGTCTCCTCAGAGCGGAGCGACGTCGACCGACACATCGAGCGTTTGCGTCGCGGCCGGACCGATCACGACACCGCGCACCGGGGTGACATCGCTGTAGTCGCGCCCCCATGCCACCGTGATGTGGCGATTCACCGGGAGGTGCCCGTTCGTGGGGTCGAAGTCGACCCAGCCCGCCAGCGGAGTCCACACCGAACACCATGCATGCGACGCGTCGGCGCCGACGAGACGCTGCTGGCCCGGCAGTGGCACGGTCTCGATGTACCCACTCACGTAGCGGCCCGCCAATCCGATCGAACGAAGACAACCGAGCGCCAGATGGGCAAAGTCCTGACAGACACCTCGTCGAGCCGACAGCACGTCACCGAGCGGTGTCGACAGGTCGGTGAACGTCGGGTCGAAGACGTACGAGTTGAAGATGTGGTCGCACAAGTTTCGAGCACCCTCGATGATGCTGCGACCCGGCGGAAAGACCTGATACGCGATCTCGGCCAGTTCCGATCCGTGCACCGACAGGTCGACGAACGGCGACGCCGCCCGAAACGGGAGGATCGACACCGCATCGTCACCGCTCATGTCGGTGAGTGCCGCCACCACGTCGGTCCAGGACGTCGGGTCGGCGGGAACGGGCCGGTCGGCGACAGAGACGGTACAGATGGACTCGATCGTGAGCCGATCGTGCGGGGCGTGGACGCCGAACTGGGTCGTCAGGTTGCCGAACAGATCGACGTGTTCGTCGAATTCGGCGACTTCCGGCAGGGTCGTGAGCGTCGTCGCTCGAACGGTCTGGACATCGGTTTCACGTGGTCGCAGGTAGGCAACGGTATAGCTGTCGACCATCGGAGTTGAATACTGATAGTCGGTTCGATGCACGACGCGATACGCGCGTGTTTGCGGCACTGCGTTCACGGGGTCGGGTGGCGCGAACCCGCTCATCGGTGCATCACCGCGATCGGGTTGACGGGCGCCGAGAACCACCGCTTCACCAGCTCGTTGCCGGCCCGGTACATGATCGAACGAATGGTGGGCACCAGTTCGTCGGTGGGCAGCGACAAGGCGCGCTGCGCCTCGAACACCAGGGTGACGCCGACGTCCCAGTCGGCAGCAGACGCGTGGCGTTGGAGACGATCGAGGCAAGCGGCAAGCGAACGTGGATTCTCCGCGTCGCGCAGGATCAGATCGAGTGCCGCTTCGATTTCGACGTCGCTGCGGTGGCGGCGTCGATACGTGACGAGGCTCTCGTTCGCCGCGAGCAGAACCTCGATCGCCAACTCGTCGACCATTTCGACGCCGCTCCCCGCCGGCAGAACCGCCGACTCGACGAGGTCGAGAATGGCC
>JBBKWQ010000062.1:0-15640 GCA_037969115.1 Ilumatobacteraceae bacterium | reverse complement strand
GGTGCTGGTCGTGGTGCTGGTCGTGGTGGTCGGCGCCGCCGTGGTAGTCGGCGCCGAGGTCGCCGACGCGGGACCGTCGGTCGTGGTCGGCGCCGACGTGGGTGGCGGAACCGAAGCGGTCGCGAGCGCGGAGTTGGCGAGGGGCAGCACGAGAATGGCTGCGGCGGCACTGCCGAGGAATGGTCGAGCGTTGATGGTCATCAGCGTGAGGCGACAGTCACGGCGCCGTCGGCAGACACGTTACCGGTGTGGTGGCCGGCGTGAACAGCGGGTCGGTCGGCGTATAGCGTGCCTGCACCATGGGCCAGCAACGTGATGCCATCCTGGCTGTCGACATCGGCGGTACGAAGTTCGCTGCCGGTTTGGTGTCGGTGCGCGGCGAACTGCTCGACCGGACACTCGTGGCGGTGCAGCGTGACGTCGGACCCCAAACCCATCTTGCTGCTCTCATCGGCATCGTCGAGCAGCAACTTGAGGAAGCTGAGCATCACGATGTGCGCGTGCGTGCGGTCGGCATCGGCAGCGCTGGACCGATCAGCCGGAACTGCGCAACGGTGTCGCCGGTCAACATCGCCGCATGGCGTGACTTCCCGCTTCGTCAGTACTTGGTCGATGTCACCGGTCTGCCGGTCTTCGGCGACCTCGACGCCAAGGCCCTTGCGCTTTCGGAGGGGTGGCTCGGCGCCGCTCGGGGCCTCCAGAACTTCGCAACGATCACGGTGTCGACAGGAGTGGGCGGCGGATTCGTCATCGACGGGGAACTGATCGACGGCGCATCGGGGAATGCGGGCCACGTTGGCCATATCATCGTCGAACCGGGTGGCCGGCGCTGTGGATGTGGTGCACGAGGTTGTCTCGAGGCCGAAGCCTCCGGACTGGCGATTGAAGCGATCACGGGGCGTTCCCCGACCGAGCCCACCTACGACATCATGCGACGCACCGGCGCGCTCGTCGGCCGCGCAGCAGCTTCCATCTGCAATGCGCTCGACCTCGAACTGGTCGTGGTCGGGGGCAGCGTCGCTCTGGGCTTCGCGGCCACGTTCTTCAATGCCGCACAGGAGGAACTCGACCAGTTGGCGAAGGTCGGCCGCGGCCAGTCGCCGCGACTCACGCAGGTTCGTCTCGGCGATCAGGGCCCGCTGATCGGTGCGGGTGCGGTGGGGATCCGCGGCCTGAGTCGCCAACGCTGATGGGCCCACGAAGTCGTCACGGGTGGTCCGTGACCGTTCGCAGAACACGCCGGAGCGGTGGTCTGTCCCCGACGATCTGAAAGACTGCGCCGATGACCAAGCTTCGGTCTCGTGACGCGAGCAACATTCAGGACCGTCGGGGACCGGGTGGCGGCGGTGGCGCGACCGGACTCCCCGGAGGGCTCGGCGACATCCTCGGTGGTGGACGCGGCGGCTCTGGTGGGCTGCCGGGTGGCCTCGGCGGGATCATGAAGGGCGGCGGCGGCATGGTCGCGATCCTCGTCATGGCCGCCGTGATCTTCCTGCCCAAGCTCCTGGGCGGCATGTCCGGTACTTCCGGCGCGCTCTCGTCGGCGTCGTCGGCCACGGCAGAACAGACGCCGAATTCCGGTGAGTGCACGACCGAACTCGAACAGATCCTCTGCGGTGCCATCAACTATTCGAACGACTATTGGACCGACCAGCTGCCACGTTCGTTCGATGTGCAGTACGCGCCGACGGCCACCGTGTTCTTCACGGGTTTCACCAACACCGGATGCGGTCAGGCTTCGTCGCAGACCGGCCCGTTCTACTGCCCCGCCGACAACCTGGACTACTTCGATCTCGACTTTCTCGTTCAGCTCCAACAGCAGTTCGGTGCCACCGGTGATCTCGCGGCGCAGTACATCGTCGCCCACGAGTACGGCCATCACGTCCAGAACGTTTTGGGGTTCAATGCCCAGGTTCGCCAGGCCCAGCAGGCCGACCCCGGCAACGCCAATCAGTATTCGATCGCTCTCGAGTTGCAGGCCGACTGCTTCGCCGGTGCGTGGGCTCGGGATGTGGCTGATGCGGGCCTTTTCGACAGTCGTGATGAAGTCGACGAGGCGCTCGACGCCGCCCGTGCCGTCGGCGACGACCGGATTCAGCAGCAGACGCAGGGGCGGACCGACCCCGAGAGCTGGACACATGGCTCATCGGCCCAACGCGCCGACTGGTTCGCGCAGGGCTTCAACAGCGGCGACCCCGCTACGTGCAACACCTTTGCCGAAATCGGCTGATCGCCGACGTCGCACGGCGGTCATGGCAAGCGGTCAGGTCGAAGCCGTTCGTTCACCTGGGCGGAAGAGGACCTTTGGCCACGACGTGAGGGCGCGATACACCTGTTCGGCGGGGCCGCGTCCGTAGGCGCGACTCCAGGCCACTGCGCCGGCGAGAGCAATGACCCAATAGATGCCTGCGAACGTCAGCGTTCTGCCGAGGCCGGCAGGTTCGACCAAGGCGAACTGGTCGACCGCGAACTCGAACACGAACGCATGGAGCAGATACAGGGTCAATGACATCTGGCCGGCGCGTTGGAGTGCGTCGACCGGTCGGCTCTCGGCGTAGCGATCGGCCAGCCAACCGATCGCGGCGAACGCGACGAGTGCCGTACCGAGGGCGCTGGCGACATACACCACCCCTCGGTCGAACGGGTTGTTGTTGAACAGCGTGTCGGCCCTCGCCCCGCTGACGAGGCGGTCGATCAGGGCGCTGGCCGTGAACAACCCGGCGCCGACGGCGAGCACTGGGACTCGCCAGTTCGGTTTGCCGATCTGACGGCCGACCACGATGCCCAAGCAGAAGAACGCGAGCCACGGCAGGATCGGGTGCGTGCCGTTCACGAACATGCCGAACACGAGATCGCTCGGCGACCATTTCGGTGGGTTGAACAGCCACGTGGTGTCGCCCCCGTCGAGTCTGGTGTCGTACGCCCACCATTGGATCGCCCAGGCGGCGAGCACAGCGGCTGCTCCGATGGCGCAGATCGTGCGACTGCGGAGGGTGAACAGGCCGGCTGCACAGGCGAACAGAACGCCGTAGTACGGCAGGATCGAGCCGGGCCACATCTGGTTGAACACGATGCCCACCACATACAGCAGGGCGCCGCGGCTCAGCAGGACCAGGCGAAGTTCTGCTGTCTTCAGACGATCACCCCGGGCCGACTTCGTCATGAGCGTGACGCCCACGCCGGCCACGAGCACGAACGTCGCCGCAAAACGGGTTGACAACGGGCCTGTCCACGGCTCGAAGAGGTCGTACTTCCAGTCGCCGACGCTCGTCGCTCCGCGCTGGATGAGATAGCCGTGGTAGTTCATGACGACGACGCCGATGAGTGCGAGGGCACGCACGACGTCGGGTCCGGGGCGGCGAGAGCTCAGTTCCATCGGAACTCGTCGACCGTGGTGGTGATGAGCGGCTGCTGTACGTCGACCCAGGCGCCGACGCCGGGGCTCGATTCGGCAGCCGGCACGAACGCCATGGAGGTGTGCATGTGTGGCGGCTCGTGGAGCGTGAGTCGGCGTTGCTCGAAGTGGAACGGGCTGAGGCCGCGATCGAGCAGGTGGATGCCGTTCGCCGTGCCCGCGCCGATCATGACCATGGTGCCGTCGTCCGCCGTCCTCGCCTGCTGATAGCCGGCTGGATCACCCGATCGTACGACACGGGAATCGAGCACGTCAGCCTCGAGGTGCAGCATCGACTTGTCGCCGTGCCAGAGCGACGTTCCGAGACGGAGCCGATACCGATGCGTGTTCGGCAGCCCTGCGTAGGCGGCCGACTCGAGGTGGCTGAGCCACACCGTGAGGGATGTGTCGACCATGGGGAGGACCGACTGTACGAACGCTCCGCGTTCCTTCGCCGAACCCTCCAACGGCAGGTGGAGCGATACACCGGCCACGTCGAACCCGCGAGCGCGTGCATCGGCGACGAGCGAGACGTCGCCGCCGTACCGACGCATCGGCGACAACAGCTTCACGATGACGCGGCCGCGCCATTCGTCGAGCGCATCGAGGTGTTCGGTCGACCCGACTGTGAGGATCACGGAGTCGGTGGCGGGCGGCGTCAGCGTCGGGGTGAGGACCACCACGGCAGGAGCGTCATCGTCGGACAGGTCGAGTCCCGACAATTCGTGAACGGTGCCAATGGCGATCGTGTCGGACAGCGCTGCGGCTCGACGGGCGAGTGCTACACGTCCGAAGCCGTATCCGTTGCCTTTCACGACCGGCACGAGTCCGGGTGTGGCGCCGACGATGTCGTTGACGTGCGCTTCCCAACGAGTGGTGTCGACTGTGAGACGTATCGTCACGCCGAGACGGTATCGGCCCGGCCGATCAACTTGGCCGCGAGGGTCCGGACGCGACCGCGGACTCCCGGTCTCGGCGGCCATGAGGTGATGTCGGGTCTCAGAGGTTCGAGCGTTCGGTCGCGCCACATTCCCCTCCACACCCCGATTCCGTACGCTGCGTCGTCGGCGATTTTGATCGGGTGTCCGGCATCGACGGCCGCGGCGAGCGCAATCCAGCGGGCGCGGCTGGAACAGAGCGCCGCGAGGGCAATAATCGGCCACCACACGCGGCGGACGGCTTCGAGCAGGTTTCGTCCCGCCATGAGGGTGCCGAGCCCGGCGATCTTGATCGATGCCGTCGGTGGCACGTCGCGCAGCTTGACGGTCAACGCCGCCGTACTTCCGGCACCGACCGCCAGCCCGGCGACGGGATGCCCAATTGTGAGCAGACCCCAGGTCGCCGCAGTCCATCCGTTCATGCGGGCCGGTGCCAACGCTCCGGGGTGCCGTTTCGCCAGAGCTGCTGCCGAGGAGCCGTATCCGATTCGCTGTGCGACCCATGCCTGCCATGTGGGTCTCGCGTCGTGCAGCGCGATGATTCGAGGGTCGTACCGGCAGCGCCACCCGGCTTCGTCGAGACGCCACACGAGGTCGACGTCCTCGCCGTACCGCAATGCGGTGTCGAATCCACCGATCGCCCGAATTGCGTCGACCCGAACCAAGATCGCGGCGGCCGGCACGTAGCTGACTCGGGTTCCGGCACTGATTCGTGCGGGCTCGCCGCCCAGGTCGAGGGGGGAGTGTTCGCTGTCGTAGCGCTCGAACCACGAGGAGCCGGGCCGCCCGCGCACGCGTGGTGCGACGAGTCCGACCCGTTCGTCGGTGAAGTGTGCCGCGAGGAGCTCGAGCGCACCTTCGGGCAGCGCGACATCGGCGTCGACGAAGGCGACGAGAGGGGTCGTCACGCGCGACAGTCCGGCCATCCGGGCCGCGGCGGGGCCTTGGTTGGTCGGAAGCCTGATGCTCGCGCGACTCACCGGTGGCATCGACCCGTCATCGACGACGATCGCACCCGGTGGCACGTGCCTCGGCTCGCCGAGGGTCGGCACGACGACGGTGATGTCGTCGGTCGTGTAGGCGCCCGACGACGGTACAGGATGCACGACGCCGGCATCGATGAACCGTTCGAGCAGCCGTGAGGTGCCGGTCGGTGTACCACTGACGATTCGTTCGAACGCTGCAGCGCCCGCAGTGGACAACCTGAACAGTCTCGACGGGGAGCCACCGACGACCACGTTGCCGTGCCGTTCGACCGAATGATCGATCACGTACGAAGTCAGGGCAGCCACGCCGAAACCGTCGACACGAGGTGCTCAGCGAGCGAATCGAGGATGACCTGGCCCTGCTCGGCCGATGCCTCCGTCGGATCGCCGAGCACACCCGATCGACTGAGTGACCGGACGCCGTAGCGCATCAAGTCGGCAATCGGCGGAACCGGGCCGACGACCGCGCGGTCCAGATCGACCAGCTCGGGTTCGATGGCCAACATGATCGATGTTTCCGTGCGCCCGGCGTGTGGATCGCCGTCGGTCACGACCGGCCACCACGAGAGCACTGCTCTGCCCTCGCTGTCGAGGAGCCCGACCGCCCGGTCGATCGCGGCTTTGTTGCCGCCGTGACCGTTGACGAGCACGACGCCGGCCGACCAGTCGGCCGAACGCACGATTTCGATCACCAGCCGCTCCATCACGTCGAGGCCGATCGACAGCGTGCCGGCGAATCCTGCGTGTTCACCGCTGGCGCTGACGGCGATCGCCGGTGCGAGTACGGCGTCGCCTCGTTGCGACACCAGACGGCGGGCGAGCGCCGTGGCGATGATCGTGTCAGTCGAGCCGGGGAGGTGCGGCCCGTGCTGTTCGCACGACCCGACCGGAACGACCACGACGGGGCGATCGATCTGGGTCCAGGGCATCGTCGCCAGTTCTGGTACGGCGTCGGCGTCCCCTGGATTCACCGATCAGACGTTACCCGCGCGGCCGTCATCGGCGCCCGCCTCGCCGAGTCGGACCGCCAACGCGCCTCGAACGATGTCGCGGCGGTGCCGACGTGGGAGAATACTGCACTGTGAGTGACATCGACTTCGACACCGCCACCGCCACCGGATGGCTCTCGCCCGACGCCATGGAGCTCATCAGGGCTCAAGTGCCGATCGTCTACGTCGACGCCGTCCCTGTACGGATCGACTCGTCGGGAAACGTCACGGAAGTCGGCCTCCTCCTGCGGGTGGCGGCCGATGGAACGATCAGCCGCATGGCTGTCACCGGGCGGGTGCTGTTCGGCGAGCGCGTTCGTGATGCCCTGTTGCGGCATCTCGAGAAGGATCTGGGACCGTTCGCGTTGCCGCAGATTCCGGTCAGCCCGACGCCGTTCACCGTGATCGAGTACTTCCCCGACCCCGATCGCAGTGGATTCTACGACCCTCGCCACCACGCCGTGAGCCTGGCGTACGTCGTGCCAGTCGACGGCGAGTGCGAGCCGACCCAAGAAGCGCTCGATCTCACCTGGTTCACGCCCGACGAGGCCGTGAGCGCTCAGGTTCGCGAGCAGATGACGAGCGGACACGACCGCCTGATCCGTCTGGCGCTCGCCCACGTCGGCCAACTTCCGTAGATCACCCGATCGCGCGCGTCGCCGTGGCGACAATTGTCACTGATAACGCGTGATGCCACCACTGGCCGCGCGCAGCGTCGTACTATCGGTCGAGGATGTTGGACGGGGACACGATTCGGGCCGCGAGTGCGTTGCGCACGGCGTTGGTCGGCGCTCCACTGTGGCGGTTCGACGCACCGAATCTGATCGGCCCGACGCCGCACGCCGGCCGTCTCATCGAGCACGTCGGGTCGCGCGGCCGACACGTCGAGATCACATTCGACGACGGGATCATCCTCGATACGAGCATGAGGAAGAACGCGTGTTGGCACGTGTACCGCCACGGTGCCCGGTGGCGTCGTTCGCAACGCGAACTGCGGGCGGCGGTCCAGACCGATGACTGGGTCGCCGTGTGTTTCAACTCGCCGACGGTCGAGACCTATCGATCACCCAACCGTGACCGCCATCCGGGGTTCGGACGACTGGGGCCCGATCTGGGTACGCCGACGGCCGATCTCAACGTCGCCGTCAACTTGTTGATGTCGTATCAAGATCCGGAGGCGCGGCTCCGCGACGTGTTGCTCGACGAGCACGTGATGCGCGGGATCGGCAATGTGTACCGCAGCGAGATCCTGTGGGAGGCCGAACTCAGCCCGTGGGCGCACGTCGGCGACCTGACACATCACGACGCCCTCCTCGTCGCTCACTCGGCCGCCAGGTTCCTGCGCACGGCGACGCGGGGACGCACCATCTACGGCCACCGCCCGCCGGCGCCGAAACTGTCGGTTTTCGGACGCAACGGTCAGGCATGCCCGCGCTGTCACGACTCGATCGAGTGCGGAGCCATGGGGCGCCACAAGCGAAATCTGTACTGGTGCCCGACCTGCCAGGTCCGTCTCGATCGTCGCCGCCACGACGACACACCGGCGATGGACCCTCATCCGGCCGCCGTCAAGTTCCTGTCGGATCTCCCGTGGCGCCGCGACGAGTTCGAGTAACCGGTTCGACACGTCGACCGGTCACCGCAGTTCGCGGCGCAAGGCGAAGCGGAGGCCGCTCCACGTCTCGTCGATCGCACAGACCTTGTTGTCGACCCAGCCGGTCGGCAACAGCTCGTCACGCAGCACGTCCTCGGTGATGTCGGTGGCAACACCACTGGCCCGTTTCGGCCATGCGATCCAGACCGTGCCGTGTGGCTCGGCAGCGCGAGTCAGCGCCGGCCAGGCCGACCGCATCTTCGATCGCGAGGTGAAGAAAGCGAGCACCACGTCGAGCCCGGGCCGCACCTGGCGGCGTTGGTCGGCTTCCGGCGGGAGGTCTCCGAGCGTGTCGGCGAAATCGTCGGGGGCATGACGGACGGCGAATCTCGTGCCGTCCTTGATCCCCCCAACTTCTTGGGAAGTGGCGTTCCCGAGTAGCCGGCCGACGATTGAGGAGTCATGCCCGGCCCATCACCCGGTCGACCTGGATCTCGAGCGCCACCCGATCGGGTCGTTTGCTCGGCTGGCGATAGCGCTCGGCATAGGCGGCGACCGCGGCCTCGACGCCCTCGCGTTCGGTGACGAGGCGAACCGGACCCTCGAGGGTGAGCCACCGTCCTCCGTCGACCTGACTGACGGCGGCTCGGCCGCCCCGCTCGGCATTGCGAGCCTTCTGCGAACCGGCGAACGTGATGATGCGCACCACGTGCGCGTCGTCGTCGTAGCCGAACCCGACGGGCACGACGTGGGGTGAACCGTCGGACCGCTGCGTGGTGAGCGTGGCGAGATGTCGGTCACGGAGGAACTGGAGGACGCTGTCACCGAGGTGTTGCAGATCGAGTGCCATGTCTCGATTCTGCACCAAACGTCTCGTCGACCTGAGGTCGAGCCCAGCACTCTGCAGCACGCGCCGATGCGTGGGTGCAGGAATCCGCAGCCGCCGTACGATGTGGGGGTGCGGTGCCCATCGTGTGCTCGAGATGTGCCGATGGGTGCGCGTTTCTGCCCGAATTGCGGGCACGCGATCGGTTTCGGTTCGCCGGAGGAACGTCGGGTCGTCACCGTTCTGTTTGCCGACCTGGTCGGCTTCACCACGTTCGCCGAACACCGCGACCCAGAACAGGTCAAGCGTCTCGTCGACGGTGCGTTCGAGCAACTCGTCGCCGACGTCGAGCGCTTCGGCGGGCGTGTCGACAAGGTGCTCGGCGACGCGATCATCGCGCTGTTCGGTGCTCCCACTGCGCACGAGGACGACGCCGAGCGCGCCGTCCGAGCCGGTCTCCGGATGCATCAGACACTCGCCGAGTACGTCGAGGGGCGCGAGGGTGTCGGTGGCGCGAGGCTGCGGGTCGGCATCAACACCGGCGAGGTGCTCGTCGGCACATTGGCGGGTACCGATTACACCGCCATGGGCGACGTGGTGAACACCGCCTCGCGGTTGCAGGAACTGGCTCCTCCCGGCGGGGTCTTGGTCGGACACGTCACGCGGGAACTCGTGTCGGACGCGGTGACGTTCGAGCTCGCAGAAGAAGCAGTGATCCGTGGTCGGGAACAACGGGAGGAGGTGTGGCTCGCGTCGGGCGTTGCGCACGACTACATCCACCGTCTCAGTCGATGTTCGCCGGTGCCGTTCGTCGGTCGTCAGGTCGAGCTGATGGTGATGAGGTCGGTGATCGATCTGGTCAACGGCGGCCGCAGCGCGATCGTCTCCGTCGTCGGTGAGGCCGGTGTCGGCAAGACGCGGCTCGTCGACCAGATCGTCACCGAGTTCGATGCATCCGTCGAAGCGTCCGTGATCGTCGAGGGCAGGTGCGCTCCGTATGGCGAGTTCAACATCTGGTGGCCGATCACCGGTGGAGTCCTCGCGCAACATGGATTGACGAGGGACATGGACTCGGCCGAGGTCCGCCAGCGTGCGCGGACGCAGTTCGACGAGCTCACCGGGAGCGCTGCCTCGGCGCCCAAGGCCGAACGATTCGTCGAGGTGATCGCGCACCTGCTGGGGCACCCGTCGGAGATCGATCAGTTCGAGCCGGCGGCTGCTCGCGAGGCCGCGTTCACGGCAATCATCGCGATCTTGCGCTGGGGTGCATCGCGGCGGCCGGTGGTGTTGTGGATCGATGATCTGCAGTGGGCTGCCCCGCTGCTTCGCGACCTGCTGGAGGTGATTGCCCGCAGCCTGGCAGATTTGCCGCTGCTGATCGTCACCACGTATCGACCGGGCGACGACGAGGAATGGCCTCCGCCAATCGAGCGGGCCATCACGATGAAGTTGCCGCTCGGTCCGCTCGATGAAATCGATTCGACCGCTCTGATCGACGCGGTCGTGGGTCGCCCGGTCAGCAACGAGATGATCCGACGGCTCTTCGAACGAAGTGGTGGTAATCCCCTGTTCCTCACCGAACTGGCACGACTGGCGGCGACCTCGGGCGATCTTGCCGAAGGCACCGGATTGCCGGGGTCGGTCCGAGCGCTCATCGCCGCTCGACTCGATCAGTTTCCGCCCGGACAACGGGCGATCATCGAGAATGCAGCGGTGCTCGGGCAGGAAGGTCCGGTCGTCGCACTCGACGAGTTCGCTGCGGCGATGGGTCAGGTGTTCCGTCGCGATGATCTCGATGCGTTGAACAGCGCCGGCATGATCGCGATCGACTCCGGCTGGTGGCAGTTCCGCAGTGACGTGGTGAGGGAGGTCGCTTATCAGACGATCACCAAGCGGTCCCGCGCCCTGCGCCACGTCGGAGTGTCACGGTGGCTGGCAACACGTCAGGGCGCCACGTTGAACGATCGTGCTCACCACGCCGCGGCAGCGGCCGAGCTGCTCCAGGAGCTCGGCCCGATCGGAGGCGTGCCCGCCTCGACTCGAGACGACGCGGTGCACATCCTCATCGAGGCGGCAGAGGCTGCATATCGAGTCGGGAGCCAGAAGCGTGGCGTCGAACTGGCACATCGTGCGCTCGACCTGGTCGACGACAGTGATGCCGATGCCCGCCGCCGACTGCTGTATCTGTACGCCAATGGTCTCGTCGAGACACGGTCGTCGAAGCTCGCCTGGGCGACGTTGGCCGAGCTGCTGGAGAGTGCACGGGCAGCGGGCGATCGGATCTTGGAAGGTGAGGCACTCCGCCTCACGGGTGTGGTCGATCAGAATGCGGGCGATCTCCCTGATGCTCAGGCAAACCTGTCGGAAGCCGTCGAGATCTTTCGGGAGCTCGGCGATGAGCGCCGGCTCGCGACGGCGCTACGCGGGCGGGGTTTTGCCGAGGTCTTCGGTGGCTCGCTGCGTGAGGCCGAGTGTTTCCTCAGCGACGCCGACGCAATTTACGACCGCCTCGGTGACGCTCACGGTCGAGCGTGGACGAGTCAGAACCTTGCCTGGGTGTGGTTCCTCGACGGAGATTTCGATCGAGCGCATCGGGGCCTCGATGCGACGATCGTCGCATTCGAAGAGCTCGACGACCATGCAGGGCAGAATTGGTCGAAAGGGCTACTCGCGTACGTGTTCTTCCACGGCCGCAAGCTGGCAGATGCCGAACGGCTCGCCCAGGAAGTGCTGGCCGAGTCACGCCGGTGGGGCGACGAGTGGGGTGTTGCCATGATGCTGAACCTGCTCGCTGCGCTGTCGCTGTGGGCCGGTGACTTCGAGGACGCCGTGCAGTACGGCGAGCGTTCACTCGCCGGGTTCCAGCGCATCACAGACCGCTTCGGCGCGATCCAGGCTCTGGGAACTCTCACTCGGTCACGTATCGCGCTCGGCCGATTCGGTGAAGCGCAGCGCGAGACGGAGGAACTGCTCGCTCTGTCCGGCACGTTCGGTGAGTTGGCCTATCCCGGCATCGCCGCCGCCGGCGCTGCCATGCACATGGGACACGGTGCGCGAACCGCCGAACTGGCATCGAATGCGGTTGCGAGTCTCGGCTCCACCGGTGCGAACGTCGGTGAAGGCTTGACACTGATGGCGTTCGGCCAGTTGCAAACGGGTGACGCCGACGGCGCGCTGGCAACACTTGGCGACATCGGTGAGTCCGACTCTCCCTTCGTACTGGCTGCACGTGCGACCGCGAGTGCGATGATCGGCGATTATCGCCGGGCCATCGCCGACGCAGACAGGGTCGCTGGATATGACGGCGTGAGCTACTTCGATCGGATCGTGTCGTGGACTGCCGGGACCGCAGCGGCATGCGCGATCGGTGCCGACGACGCCGACGAGCGAGTGCGCCAGATGCTGCATCTCGAAGTGGCGAGCAACGATGTCGTGATCAGCGCCTACGTCCGCGCGGTTGCCCGCCTCTTGGGCGTGATGCCGGGCGAGCCGGACACACACGTTCAGCCCGGTTGGGCCGAGATCTCCGAACGCTTGGTGGCTGCGAACTGACGGCCCACGAGCCGCGGCGCCTACTTGTTCGGCTGCGGTGTCACGCGAAGGTAAGGCTTGAGTTCCTTCCAGCCCTTCGGGAACAGCTCCTTCGCCTCGTCGTTCGACAGCGCCGGCACGATGATCACGTCGTCGCCGTCCTTCCAGTTCGCCGGCGTGGCAACCTTCTGATATGCGGTGAGCTGGAGTGAATCGATGACTCGGAGGATTTCGTCGAAGTTGCGGCCGGTCGATGCCGGGTAGGTGAGCGTGAGCTTCACCTTCTTGTCGGGGCCGATCACGAAGACCGAACGAACGGTGAGCGTGTCGTCGGCATTCGGGTGGATCATGTCGTAGAGATCGGCCACGGTGCGGTCTGGGTCGGCGATCATCGGGAAGTTCACTGCAGTGCCCTGGGTCTCTTCGATGTCGTGTTCCCACTCGACGTGGCTGTCGACCGGGTCGACCGAGAGGCCGATGACCTTGACGTTCCGCTTCTCGAACTCGGGCTTGATCTTGGCCACGTAGCCGAGCTCGGTGGTGCAGACGGGCGTGAAGTCCTTCGGATGGCTGAAGAGCACACCCCACGAGTCGCCGAGCCAGTCGTGGAAGCTGACGTCTCCCTGGGTGGTGGTGGCGGTGAAATCAGGTGCGGTGTCGCCGAGGCGGACGGCCATGATTTGACTCCTTACTTCGAAACGGGTGCGGGACGCGGAGGACGAGGGTCTCCGCTCACCCCATCAGGCGCGTACGGGATCGGCGTTGTCAATCCCAAGTGCTGTGACATCAGGCGGCGCTGATGACGGCGTTTCCGAAACTGACGCCGAAGCGAACGCACCAGATGAACACCTGGTCGTACGCTTCGAGGTCGACATCGGGCGGGAGTTCGTAGTTCTGTTCGCCGATGTTGCCCTTCAGGTCACCCAGGTCGTAGCGGTCGTCCACGCCTGCCGAACTGTTCACGAGCCAGACGTTCAGATCTGGACCGTTGTCGGTCTCGAAGTCCTCGAAGCGAAGGAAGCGCTGGCCGGTTCCGTTGCCGAGCACGACTGCTCGGCCACTGGTCGGGTGCTCGTCGCTGGTGAATTCGCCCACGAACTCCGTGACGACGGCCGGTGCCGCGACAGCCGGTGCGTCGTCAACGGCGGAATCATCGACCGGAGTCTCGGCGGGTGTTTCGTCGACCGGTGTTTCGTCAACGGGGTCGCCGATCTCGACGGCTGAATCGGCAGCAACTGTCGCGCTCGGCGACAGATCGAAGGTCGGTTCGGCCTCGTCGACGGTCTTGTCGATGAACAGGGTGTGCAGCCCGAAGAAGCCGAAGGCGACCCACAGTAGGCCGATCAGGGCGGCGCCCAAAACCGGGATGCTCAACTTGTAGTTCGCGAGGAAAGATCTCATGCGTGTCCGAACCGTGAGCCGGTCGGCGGCGATTCCCGAGTGTTGAGATCGTTCGGCACCGTTTACCGCCCGTTTCGTGTTCGAAAAGAAAGTTAGCGTGCCACCCATGAGTGTGGTTGTTCCCATCGACGAACTGCTGGCCGAAGTCGGCGAGTGGGGCTTCGGCTATCTCGTCACCGTCTCCGACGATGGACGACCGCATCTCGTGGCTCTCGTGCCAACGGTCGATGCCGGTGCACTTCGGTTCGACGCCGGTGGCAGACGACCGTGCCGCAACTCGGCTGCGCGTCCCGCAGTGACGGTCGTCTTCCCGCCTCGTAGCGACACGGACGACGGTTTCAGCCTCGTCGTCGACGGCGAAGCAGCGGTGGACGGCGACGATGTCGTCGTGACGCCGACATCGGCCGTTCGGCATCGCCCCGCCCCGGCCGTGGGTTGAGCTCGATGTTCGCTTCGCCCGAGTTGGGGCTGACCGGACTCGATGCCGACGTGGAGCGTGTGCTCGACCTGATCGGCATCTTCGTGTTCGCAGTGTCGGGTGGGCTTGTCGCGGTACGGAAGGGTTACGACGTCGTCGGGATGGTCGTGTTGGCCGCGGTGACGGGTTTTGGTGGCGGTCTCATCCGCGATGTGTTGCTCGGGGACGCCCCGCCCGTCGCCTTTCGCGACAAGGCGTATCTGGCGCTGCCGCTGCTGGCAGCGGCAGCAGTGTTCGTGGGCCACGGGCTGATCGACCGGCGGTTGCTGCGCATCGGCCTCGTTTTCGACGCCGCCGGACTCGGACTGTTCTGCGTGACGGGCACGGTGAAGGCGCTCACGTTCGGCGTCGGGTCGATGGGAGCGATCGTGCTCGGTGTGATCACCGCCGTCGGTGGCGGCGTCATGCGCGACGTACTGGCGGGCGAGGAACCGAACATGTTCAGAGCCGACAGCGTGCTGTACTCGATTCCGGCGGCGCTGGGCGCCACTGCCGTGGCGATCTCGTGGCGCGGCGACTGGTACGTCGGTGGCGTCGGAGTCGGCGTGGCGGCCGCAGTGTTCGTGTTGCGCGTCGCAGCCTTGCGATTCGGCTGGCACGCGCCGCGGCCGCTCACCGCTGAAGCGGTGGAGCCGTAGCCGCCCTTACCAGGCGACGGTGCGGTAGTGCGTGAGCAACGCTTGTCGTTTCTCACTGGGCAACACTCGTTCGGCACCGGCCTTTGGCGAGGTCGTGACCCACCGCTTGTTGTAGGTGACGATGACGTCGCCGTTCGGGCTCTGGTGTGCGCCGTCGGCGGGCACGAACCGATTCGAACGAAGCCAACCCGGGTCGACGATGAACCAGGCGGGTGTGGTGCTGCCGTCCTCGAAGACGACATCGGTAATGGTGCCGATCTCGTCGCCACTCTCGTCGAGCACCTGGTGTCCGCTGTAGCTCGTGATGTGGGGGTGGTAGTCCATCACAGTCCTGTCACTGAATCGTCATCTCAGAAACATGACTGTAACGTAATGTCTGGTATTCCGACAACCCCATCTTCGAGTGTTGTCGCACGGCCACCCCGATATGGGTCCGAATGGACGACCCCGGCGGCGTTGATCGCCCTAGGCTGGCTCGCCGAAGCGGGCGCCGTGCGACCGTGTCGACGAGTTCCCGCCTCTGTAGCTCAGTGGATAGAGCATCGGTTTCCTAAACCGTGTGTCGCAGGTTCGATTCCTGCCAGGGGCGCTGAAAACTTACTGGTAGATGGTCTACGGTGGTTCTCGATTGACGAGAATGACCCGTTTGGGTAGCGTTTGGGTAGCAGAATTTCCTGCTTTGCTCCTGGAGGCTCCGGTGGCGAATGGTTCCGTCTACCGACGTGACGACCGCAAGAAGCCGTGGATCGCGCACATCTCGTGGCACGAGGGTGAGCGTCGCCGACAGTCCAAGAAGTCGTACGCGACGAAGAGGGAAGCGGGGTCGGCGCTCGCTGGGGTGATCGATGCGCATCGCCGTCAGGAG
>JBBKWQ010000061.1:0-5046 GCA_037969115.1 Ilumatobacteraceae bacterium | reverse complement strand
ACCGGAGTCCGGTCGCTCACCGGACGCGGCGTCGAGGCGACGATCGACGGCGTGCAGTACGCAGTCGGCGGCCCGGCGCTCCTCCGTCAGTTCGACGCGCCGGCACCTGGCGACCTCGCCGATGACATCGCCGGCTGGTCGGAGCGGGGGGCGGCTGTCCTGTATCTGTTCCGTGCCGGGGTCGTGATCGCTGCGTTCGCACTCGAGGACGAGATCCGGCCCGAGGCCAGCGCCGCGGTTCAGTTGCTGCACGACAGCGGAGTGAGAGTGATCATGATCACCGGTGACGCCGGCAACGTCGCTCACGCCGTTGCGTCGGCACTCGGCATCGACGAAGTCCATGCCGAGGTTCTTCCCGAAGACAAGGACCAGGTCGTTGCCGACCTCCAACGACAGGGGACGTCGGTCGCCATGATCGGAGACGGGGTGAACGACGCTCCGGCCCTGGCCCGCGCCGATGTCGGAATTGCGATCGGAGCAGGTACCGACGTGGCGATCGAGTCCGCGGGAGTCGTGCTCGCCTCCAGCGATCCCCGCAATGTCGCCGCAGTGATCAAGCTGTCGCGCCGAAGCTACCGGAAGATGATTCAGAACCTGGCGTGGGCAGCCGGCTACAACGTCGCGGCGATTCCGCTCGCCGCCGGCGCCTTTGCATGGGCCGGCATCACACTCTCGCCGGCCGTCGGGGCGGTACTGATGAGCGTCTCGACCATCGTCGTTGCGCTCAATGCCCAACTCCTGCGCCGCGTCCGCCTCGGATCGTGAGCGCCGTGCCGGAACAGCTTCGACGCGACAACAGGACCATGACAGTCGACCGACAGCCGGCATTGTCACGGTCGTACATGAGCCGAACTGAGCCATCGTCACATCGATCTGAGCGATTCGAGCCGAGAGAGCAGGACATGATGATGACCGACACGCCATCCGATGCGATCAGCGAAGTCGCCGCCATCGAGGCTCGCGACGTGAGCCGGGTCTTCGGGTCACGGACGGTTCTCGACAGCGTGTCGTTCTCCGTGGCTGCGGGAGCGGTGACGGGGTTTCTCGGGCCGAACGGTGCGGGAAAGTCGACCACGATCCGCATCATTCTCGGCCTCGACCGGCCGACTCATGGAATGGCACTCGTTCGTGGCGTTCGCTACCGCGACCTCGAGTACCCGGGTCGAGACGTCGGCGTTCTCATCGACAGCGCAGGGTTCCACCCCGGACGTCGAGCCCGTGACCACTTGCTGATCCTCGCCGACCTCATCGGGGTGGACGCCGCGCGTGTTGATCATGTGCTCGATGAGGTCGATCTCCGCTCCAGTGCGAATCGAAGGGTCGGCGAGTTCTCCCTCGGCATGAGCCGCCGCCTCGGGTTGGCCTCGGCGCTCCTCGGCGACCCGAGCATTCTGGTGCTCGACGAACCGAGCAACGGCCTGGACCCGGCCGGCATCCGATGGTTACGGGACCAACTGCAGAGTTTCGCGGCCCGCGGCGGCACCGTGTTCGTGTCCAGTCACGTACTCGGCGAGATCGCGCAGATGGCCGGAAAAGTCATCGTGATCGACGGCGGCCGCATCGTCGCCGACACGACGGTGGAGTCCCTCACGGGGGGTGGCGTGATCGTGGTCCGAACTCCACACATCGAGCGGCTCTCAGCGCTTCTCCGCCACCGTGGGGCCGCAGTCGAACCACGCGGCGAGAACATGATCGAGGTCGTTGGGCTCGACCAGGACGCGGTCGGTCTGGCGGCGTTCGACGCCGGCATTCCGTTGCTCGAACTCTCGTCGCGGGCGCACACCCTGGAGGAAAGCTTCTTGTCACTCACCGAGAAGGGAGCGCGCCGTGTGGCGAGCTGAACTGACCAAGTTGCGTACGACGCGCACGACTCGATGGTTGTGGGCGATCGCAATCGTCGTCATCGTCGTCGGCAACTACTCGACCGTGTCGAGTGTCGATCCCTCCGAACTCACGGGCCATGTCCGAGATCAGACCTTCCATCTGGTCGGAGCGGTGAATCTCACGCTGATCGCTCTGCTGGTCGGCGTGCGCTCGATCACCGACGAATACCGGTACGACACGATCAGCTGGACGATCCTCACACAGCCGCATCGAAGAGCGGCGCTTGCCGTGAAGGCGGTTGCCGCGGGACTTCTCGGTCTGTTGATCGGCCTGACCGCGGAACTGATCGGCTTCGCAGTTGCAGTCGTCACGGTCAACGGTCGCGGCGGTGCACTCGACATCGACGTCGGTGACGCAGGTGCGATCGTCGGGTTGACGCTGTCGGCCGGGATGCTGGCGGTGGTCGGTGTGGCGATCGGTGCGCTGATCAGGAACCAGTTGATCGCCGTTGCGCTCGCACTGGTCTGGATGCTGGCCGTCGAGAACGTCGGCGCTGCCGTGTTGGGTGGCGTCGCGGAGTATCTTCCCGGTCAAGCCGCACGTTCGCTCGGTGCCGCCGGCGAGTCCGGATCGAGCCCACTCGTCGCTGGCGTCTTCTTGAGCGCCTACGTCCTCGTGCTCCTCGCCGTAGCAGCCCGCGACTTCGATCGCCGACCGATACTGCAGGTGGGCTGAACCATCGCGCTCAACACACCCGGCGCGGTCGGTCGCAGAATTTCTGGTGTGTGAGCCGGGCGGTGTGTAGGTCGATGGTCACGTCGGCGAAGGTGTTGTTCGTTGTCACATGGTGATCCGCTTCGCAGCGGTCGCTTCGTCCCCAGTGTTGGGCGTCCCGCTCGGCTCGATGAGCAGCAGCTCAGCTTCCTCGACGGCGAAGGGCTGATGCTCGACACCAACGGGAACGACGAACAGCTCCCCTGGGCCGAGTTCAACGTCGCCGTCGCGGAGACGGATCGTGACCCGACCTCTGAGTACGAGGAATAGATCGTCGGTGTTGTCGTGGTGGTGCCAGACGAACTCGCCTTTGACCTTCACGACCATCACGTCATGACCGTTGAACTCGGCAACAGTCCTCGGCGACCAGTGATCGTCGAACTGAGAGAGCTTGTCAGCGAGATTGACGGCGCGTTTCGGTCGATCGATGTCCATGAGGACCATTGTGCCCGCGCTCGCCATCGACCCTACGGTGTGGGCGGGCGGCGGCAGATCTGCGATGCCCTTGACGCTCTTGCCAACTGCTGACCGAGGGCTTCTGCGGGAGTCGGGCGCACTCGATGACGGCGGTCACAATCACACGCCCCGACGGATCAAGCTCCCGCGCCACCCGTGCGGCCCGGATGCGGTACCGCATCGTTACGTCGTCAACCCGGCGTTCGGGATACCTTCCGTCTCTGGGACTGCGTTAATCTCCGCGGACATCGAAGCGCCGATGCAAGGCACCGTCATCGAAGGAGATCACCGTGTCGATCCAGCGTCTCGATGCCCGCCACACCGATGCAGCGGCCGCCACCTTGTGCGAAGCCTTCTTCGACGACCCGTTGCTGTAGATCGTTGCGTCGGACGAGGCGGCGCGACTGCGGTGGGGGCCCTGGTTCATGAGCCTGCCATTGCAGTACGGGCGGAGTTTCTCGGCCACACACTCACCGGCATGGTCCGCCAGCCACGTGAACAGCCGGCTCCCGGAGGTTCAGAGACCGTCCCGTCGCCTCGCTCTGCTCGACACCCGAATAGAGGACTCGTTCTCTGGGCCATATCGATGGCCTGGGTTACCGTCTGAGATGCGACGGTTCGCCACGAAGGAGCGCCCATGTCCAAGTCGAACGCGAGACCACGACTTCCACCTCGTTGGTTCATCCGGCTCGCCTGGTTCACCCACCGCGGAATCTACCGTTTGACCGGCGGCCGTCTCGGGCTGTGGCGACCCAGGCGCGACGGTTGGGGCACCATGCGCCTCACCACGGTCGGGCGACGGACCGGCATCGAACGCAGCGTCATGGTCGGCTACTTCGAGGATGGGCCGAACCTCGTCACGATGGCTATGAACGGCTGGGGCGAGGGCGAGCCGGCGTGGTGGTTGAACCTGCAGGCTCACCCCGACGTTCGCGTTGACCTGCGTGACGGACAGCGTCTCGTGACTGGCCGGGCCGCAAGTGGCGAGGAACGGGAACGTCTGTGGTCGCGGTGGCGGCAGATCGACAAGAACCTGGATGCCTACGCAGCGCGACGCTCGACGCAGACTGCGGTCGTTATTTTGGAACCTCGCTTATCTGTCGAGACGCCCGATATCGAGCCGCATAAGCCTGCCTGACTGAGCCAGCCGGGCGGCACGCTTCGGCACACGCGAAGTGCTCGATATCCCGGAATGACCGCGACGTGCCGCCCTGAGGTCATCGGGTGAACGTGAGGTGGGTGACGCCGCTGGGCGTCGAGACCACCTCCACGTCGTACTGCTGGTCCAACGCCTCCAGGCCGTCCCACAGTCGAACACCGCGGCCGAGCAGGATCGGCACCTGCACGACGTGCAGGTGGTCGACGAGACCGGCGGCGAGGAACGAGCGCATCATGGTCGGGCCGCCGCCGATGCGGACGTCCTGACCGGCGGCTGCATCCCGCGCCACCTCGAGTGCATCCGCTGGCGCGGCTTCGAGGAAGTGGAACGTCGTACCACCCTCCATCTCCAGCGACGGGCGCTTCCGGTGGGTCAGGACGTACGTCGGCGTGTGAAACGGCGGGTTGTCGCCCCACCACCCTCGCCACTCCGGGTCGTCCTGCCAGCCCGGAGGGCCGAACTTGTTTGCGCCCATGATCTCCGCACCGATGCCGGGTCCGTGCCGGTCGGCCATCGCGTGATCGACACCTTCGGTGCCGCCCGATTCGGCGAGGATTTCGCGGCGGGCGAACCGGGTGGCGAACATCCACTCGTGGAGCCGATGCCCGGCGTGGCCGAACGGCGTCTCGAGTGCCTGCCCCTCGCCGGTGGCGAACCCGTCGAGCGAGACCGAGAAGTTGTGGATGCGGACGCGCGACATGGCGGCTCCTTCAGGTGGTGGTGGTCGTGGTGGTGGTCGGTCAGACCGGTTCCAAGGAACCGGTTCTACCTCAACGTCCGCTCGGCCGGCGTGCACAGACACCCAGAATCACGCCGGACGACGACATGCACAC
>JBBKWQ010000060.1:0-23106 GCA_037969115.1 Ilumatobacteraceae bacterium | reverse complement strand
CAGGTCCTGCTCGCCGGCCGACTCGGCGCCGCCGGCACGGGCGCGACGTACGACTTCGGTCCGGTGCTGAGCGAGATCGCCCCCGTTCTGCGATGGGCAGATCTGGCGATCTGCCACATGGAGACCCCGCTGGGAGTACCCGGCCAACAACCCGGAGGTTACGGTTCGTCGCCGTTCGGAGGGCGTCGGATCCTCGCTCCGTACGAGATGGCGTCGGCATTGGAGGCCTCCGGCTTCGATCGCTGCTCGACGGCCTCCAACCACAGCTACGACCTCGGCAAGAACGGAATCGGGTCGACACTCGCTGCCCTCGACGACGCCGGCATCACCCACGCAGGCACGGCCCGGACGCCGCTCGAGGCCGATCCTGCGATCCTCACGATCAACGGAGTTCACGTCGCTCACCTGTCGTACACCGAGTACTCGAATACCGTGCTGCCGACCGAGTCGTGGATGGTGAACATCTCGGAGTCGCCAGAGCGTGTCGCCCGTGACGTTCGCTCTGCTCGTGGTCTCGGCGCGGAGATCGTGATCGTGAGCCTGCACCTGAAGCAGGAGATGCAGTATCAACCGGCCCCAGCCGATCGGTTGTTCGTGACCGACCTCACCGACCTGGCGGACATCGACCTGGTCGTTCAACACGGCCCACACGTCGTGCAGCCCGTCGAGATCGTGAATGGCACAGTCGTCTATTGGAGCCTCGGCAACTTCCTCAGCGGGATGGGATTTCCGAGGTCGGGCAAGTACAGCGACCACCACACGCTCGATGGCCTGCTCGCGACGGTTCGCTTCACCGAGAAGGCGAGTGGAACCTTCGATGCCGAACCATTCACGGTCGCGATCTGCAACGAGTTGCTCCCGCGCACCGTTCGGGCCGCGGTCCCCACGCTCGCCGATCCAGGTCTGAACCCTGCTTTGCGACGCGAGACCCAGGCCTGTCTCGACCGCACGATCGCAGTCGTCGACGCCGTCAACTGAGACCCGTCGTCGTCGGCTTCAGGCTTGTTGGTCGACAACCGTGAGGTGGAGGATGCGGAGGAGATCGACGAGCTGCTCGTACTCGGTGTCGGTGAGCGCGTCGATGATGCGGCGTTCGTTGGCGGCATGGTCGATCAAGGCGGCGTCGAGCTTGTCCATCCCTTGCGGTGTGAGAGTGACGAGTACCTGACGTCCATCGTCGGGACTCTTGACCCTCTTCACGAAGCCGCGTTCCTGGAGACGGTCGATCCGATTGGTCATCGCCCCAGATGTGATCATCATCGAGTCGAGCAGCTCACCGGGCGTGAGCTGATGGGGCGCTCCATTGCGGACCAGGGTGGCAAGGACATCGAACTCCCAGGATTCGAGGTCATGTTCGGCAAAGACAGTGTTCAACTGCGGACGAATCACCTGATGCAAGCGGGTGATCCGGCCGATGATCGCCATGCCCGACACGTCGACGTCGGGACGTTCACGGTTCCATTGCTCGACGATCTCGTCGACATGATCCGGATTCATGCCCCAACGATACCCATATCTCAACGTGGAGAGAAATCTCTTGACGTAGAGATAATGAGGTCCGTAGAGTTCTCTCCATGTCAAGAGATATGTGCAACTCCGCCGACCGAGGCGTTCGCACCGCACGGTGCCCGTCATCATGAACAGCCGCAAGCTGTCGATCATCCTCGTCACCGCACTGACGCCGATGGCCTGGGGTACCACCTACTTCGTTTCCACCGAGATGCTCCCCGCGGGACGGCCGCTCCTCGCAGGACTGCTGCGTGCGCTCCCCGCCGGGATCGCCTTGGCGATGTACACCCGCGTGCGACCCACGGGATCGTGGTGGGCCAAGGCCGCCGTGCTCGGCACGCTCAACATCGGAGCGTTCTTCGCCCTCCTGTTCGTCGCAGCGTTCCGACTCCCCGGCGGGATCGCCGCGACACTCGGCGCCGTCCAACCACTCGTTGCCGCAGCGCTCGCGGCCACGTTCCTGAACGAGCGCCTGACCAAGACGATCTTGGGGGCAGGGACGCTCGGTGTCGTCGGCGTCGGGCTACTCGTACTGCGTGCCGACGCTCAACTCGACCCGCTCGGCATCGGCGCCGGACTGGCCGGCACCATCTGCATGGCAACCGGAGTCGTCCTCACCAAACATTGGGGTCGGCCCGTCGGACTGCTCGCGTTCACCTCGTGGCAGCTCATCGCCGGCGGTCTCGTTCTCCTCCCGCTCACCGTTGCCGTCGAGGGTCCACCCCCGACACTGACAGCCACGAACCTGGCGGGGTTCGCCTGGCTGGCCATCTTCGGCACTGCGATCGCATACAGCCTGTGGTTCCGAGGAATTCAAAACCTCGCAGTTGCCCAGGTCAGCATCCTCGGCCTGCTCAGCCCCCTGGTCGCCGCCGTCGTCGGCTGGATAGCTCTCGACCAAAACCTCACCGGCGGACAACTGGCCGGCATTGCGCTGATCGTCACCGCCGTCGTGCTCGGCCAAACCCGACGCGACCACACGCGCTCCGCCCGGACGCGAGTCGTCGCCGACTCGGCCAGCCGGATCGAGCTCGCTCGAGCTCGCCTGCGTCAGCCGGTCGCGGCCCCATCACACATGACCGCACTCAAGGAACCCGCATGACATCGACGCCGCTCACCCACCCGAACTCGGCACGACGGGGCTCACGAACCCCGGTGGTTTGACCGTCAGGATCGACACCGGAATCTCGGTCAGGAGTTGTTCTGCGGTGTTGCCGATCAGCAGGCCGGGTATTCCCGTCCGAGCGAGCGTTCCCATCACCACATGATTGATCCGGTGCCGACGGACCAACTCGCCGATCACCGATGCAGCGGGGCCATTGACGACGTGCTCGATGATCGGGACAGGCGGGTTCGGGTACCGAGCCACGAGGTCGGCCAACGCCGAGCGATGCTCCTGCTCGCACCGCTCGCGCAGCGCTGTGACATCGGTGCCGCCAGCGAGGAACGGACTGTGACGCAGGGTCGACTCGCCGTACAGCTCCCAAGCCGTCACGACGTGAACCTCGTCGCCGGGAGCTGCCAACCAGCAGGCCGCTTCGACGATGGGTGGGTTCAGATCGTCGTGGGTGGGGTCGACATCGACGGCTGCGAGGATTCGGCGGTGACGGGCTCGGCTCGGACGGAGCACCCACACGGCGCACGGACTCTTTCGTTGCAGCCTGGCCACAATGGCGTCGACTGCTCCGTCGGCGGCATCGGCACCGAGCACGAGCAGATCGTGCCGGCCCGCGAGCGCCCGGCCGATGACGGTGGTCACGGGGTGCCCGGTTTCGACCCGAATGTCGACGTCGACCGGAGTTCGATCGCCGATTCCACGTCGGCACCAGGCATGGAGATCGCGTTCGACTTCGTCGCAGAGCCGGTGTTGGATCGCTTCTTCCGTGTCGTGGGGCGTGAGGAGTCGTTGGAGACGCGACGCCTCCGGCACGACGGCCAGCACGGACAGGAACCGGTGATCTCGAGCGACCAGGTCGTGCACTCGACGGAGCGCCGCGGCGTTGTCGCGTCGACCCAGCGGCACGTACAACACGTTCGAGAACGTAGTCATCGTCTCCTCCGTCAAATTCCTTGGTCTTCGAAGTCGGGCCACGAAAGTCACTTCACGCCGACGCGCCTCCATCGTCCCCGGTGAGCACCTGAGCGATTAGAGGACAAGGTCATTCGCAATGCCGATCGCCATGGCAACCGATCAGATCGAAGTGACGAAAACGAGCGCCGTGAACGCGCCGACGTAGGTGAGCATCAGCGCCGCCGCCGATTGAAGGCCGTGGTTCTTTCGCCGAGCCGCAATGATCGTGGCGAGCATCACGCCCACCGCTACGACGAGGCAGACCGAGCTGGCACCGGACGAGACCGTGGTCGCACGAAACATCGGACCGATGCCGATCGACAACGTCGCGTCGACGAGCGATGAGCCGAACAGGTCCCCGATCGCCAGTGCCGCAACCCCGCGCCGAAGTGCCGTGAAGTCGACGATCAGTTCAGGGAGCGACGTGCCGAGTGCCAGCACCACGCTGCTGGCGATCAGTTCGGGCACGCCGAGCGCATCGGTGAGACGGATGAACGCTTGGACCACGGCCGTCGCCGCGACCGCAACGACGGCGAGCCAGGCGAGCACGACCACGACCGAACGAGCAACCGGTCGACGGTCGCGACTCGATGACTCCACGGGCGAGTCCTGATATCCCAACGCGACCATGCTGATGGCCCAGATCGCGACGAGCACGAGCCCGTCGAGTTGGCCGAACCGCTCGTCGGCCAGCAGAATCGCCGTGAGCAGCATCGCTGCGACGGTGGCAGCACCGACGGGAACGACCATGCGTCGGTCCGTTGGAATCGGTCGGGCGATCACGCACAGGATCCCCAGGATCAAGGTCACCTGCGTGAGCGTCGAGCCGGCCGAGTCGCCGACATTGACGTCGCCATGCCCGGTGAGGGCTGCTGCCAGGGAATTCGCGATCTCTGGCAGGTCGGTGCCCACCGCCATGACGGTGACGCCCACGAGGCCCGGCGAGATCCCCATGCCTTCCGACACCGCCAATGCTGCAACGACCGCACGACGGCTCGCCAGAGCGGCAACCGCAATGCCCACTATGAGCACAGCGGCCGAGAGGATCAGCACCGGCCGCGCCGCGATACAGAATTCTCACCGCTGTCCACGCAACCATCGTCAGCTCCCAAGGCGTCGGCCCGCCAGGGAACAACGTCACACCGCGGACGGCGTCAAGCGTCCAGCTTCGGCACGTCGCGCCGCTGCCCGACCGATCGTGACAGATCGGCCGGGCAGCGGCAGTGACGAACGTTTCGGACTATTCGGTGTCGTGAGTGTCGACGTGCAGGCCGCCCGAAGAGCCGCCGGGGTAACCGGCTGCATTCGAGTTGCCCGAGCCGACCGACGACGAGCCGGGAAGCTTCTTGCCCTTGACCCCGTTCACCGTTTCGGTCGAGTACGCGTACTTCAAGGTGGCGTACGCAACCGCGTCGACGTTCACGTCGTAGGCGACGAGGTTGATGTTGTCGTACGTGTCACATGCGAGGTGATAACACGGGTCGTACTGGAGTCCGGCAGTGCCGCCCCAGATCGCAGCCTCTTCAAGGGTCTTGATGCCTTCGGCACCCGTGAACAGACCACCCGACGGGATTCCGACGGCGATGAACGGGCCGTAGTCGGACCGACCTGAGAAGTCGGTTCCCTTGAACGACTGTCCCTTCTGCATGTAGAAGGTCTCGAACGTCTTCTCGATTGCCGCCGAACCGACGGGGCCGGCGGGTGCGCCGGTCATGTCGGAGTCGTCGCCGTCGTAGACGAAGAACACGCTGTTCGGCGAACCGATCATGTCGAAGTTGAGGTACAACGCAATCTTGTCTTGTTCCGCCTGGGGCAGGGTGCTGACGTAATGCGTCGACCCAACGAGGCCGGATTCTTCAGCTCCCCACAACGCGAACCTGATCTTGTTGACGTTGTTCGACTTCGCGATGTTCTGCGCAACCTCGAGGATCGCGGCGGAGCCCGAACCGTTGTCCTGGATACCCGGACCGGCGTTCACCGAGTCGAGGTGGGCACCGACCATCACCACGTTGTCGGGATTGCCGCCCGGCGTCTCGGCGATCACGTTGCTGGTCGTCGCCTGGCCTCGGAATGTGTCGGCCTTCAAACGAAGGATGAGCCCCGAGGTCGCAGCGAGTTGCTGACCGACGTCTGCCGTGACTGCCGTGACGGGAATGTCGAGGCTGAACGTGCTCGACAATGTTCCGTTCAGGGGGCCGGGAATGTTGTTGTAGATCACGACACCAACTGCTCCGGCGTTGAAGGCGTTGGTGGCCTTCAACGCAAACGAGCAGGCTCCACGGCTGATCAAGGCGATGTTGCCCGCTGGGAACGTGCCGAAATCCGCAGCGTTGCAACCGGTGATCGGGCTGACGGTGCTCACCGGCGCCGTCACGTCGCCACTGCCTGAATACGACATGACGCTGGTGACGATGGGGCCCGCGGATGGTGCGACCTGTTCGAGAACGGTCGGCGACAGCGTGATGAACGTCTGGAACTGGAAGTCCTGCACCGTGACGTCATACCCGGCTTCTTCGAACACACCGGCGGCATAAGCGGCCGACTGGTCGTATCCGGGAGTACCGGACGTCCTGATGCCGTTGTTCTCATCGGCGATCGCCTGCAGCGCGGCCTGGTGTTCCCGTGCCCCATCGAGCGTGGTGCAATCGAGCAGTTTCTTGTAGGTGTTGTTCGTCTGGTTGCTACAGCTGGTGCTGTTGGCAGCCGTGGCTACGCTGACCGGAATCGCGCTCGCAAGGAGCGCGAACAGGCCGAATATGGCAGTTCTACGCAAGGTAGGTCCCCTCCTAGTGATCCGACCGCCAAACGGGCCGGGTTCGGCGCCAGGGTACGTTCGTTACGTCGCCGCGTCAAACGGGCACAGTCGTTCCGACCTTCTGCATGGTCAGGGACTTGCGTCGTCGAGGAGTGCAGTGATCGCGGGGACGACCTCGAAGAGGTCGCCGATGATCGCGTAGTCGGCCTTGACCACCATGTTGGCGTCAGGATCGGTGTTGATCGCGAGGATCTTCTTCGCCGCCTTGGCGCCGACCCAGTGCTGGATCGCGCCGCTGATGCCGCACGGGATGTACAGCTGGGGAGCAATTCGGGTGCCGGTCTGGCCGACCTGGTCGCTGTGCGGGCGCCACCCGTTGTTCGTGACCGCACGGCTGCACCCCACCACACCGCCGAGCTTGCCGGCCAGGGCTTCGAGCACGGCGAAGCCATCGGCGTTGCCGACCCCGCGACCTCCACCGACCACCACGGGCGCCGTCGCCAGCGTGACACCCTCTGACAGCACGACGCGGTCTTTCACCATCGTGACCGCGACCGACTCGTCGAGAGTGATGTCGAACGGAGTCAGCGTTGCGGTTGCACCGGCATCACTCTTCACCGCCTCGACCGCATGGTGAGCGACCGAAACGATCGGGAGTGATGACGTGAGGCGGGCGTCCTCGTTGAGCGAGCCACCCCACTGCACCCGGGTGAGTTCCCAGTCGGCACCGGCCGCCGTCACGTCGAGGCAGTTCGCCACGAACGGCAGATCGAGTTCGGCCGCAGCATGTGCAAGCACTTCGTTCCCACGATCGGTACCGCTCGCGACGATGCCGTGTGGCGTGAGCACACGCGCCGCGGCAGCGACGACAGCACCCCAGGCGTCCGGTCCGTACTCGGTGAGCAACGCGTCAGTTGCGTGATGCACCACGGCGGCGCCGTATCGAGCGCACTCGTCCGCGAGCCCGGCAGCGTCGGCACCGATGAGCAACGCCTCGACGGACGTGTCGAGTTGACTGGCGACGTCTCGGCCGAATGTCAGGGCTTCGAGCGAAGCGTCAGCGAGAACGCCACGGTCGTGTTCGACGACGACGAGGATGCTCATGAGATCAACCCCAGTTCCTGCAAGAGTTCGACGGCTCGACCCGCTGCTTCCGGGCCGTGGCCGAGGATGACCGTCTCGGCGACGATTTCTTCCGGGCGGCTGAGCCGCACCTTCGCCTGACCACCGGGCGCAGCGTCGGATGATTGCACTTCGACGACCAGTTTCTTCGAGGCGAGGCGGCCGCGCATCGTGGGATATCGCGGCCAGGTGATGCCCTCCTTCACGCCGATCACCGCCGGCATCGGCAACCGGTACACCTCGAACCCGGCGTCGGTCTCGCGGCGCGCTTCGAGCGTTGCGCCGTCGTCGGAAACGTCGACACCCTTGATGCCGTTCACCATGGGGCGTCCGAGCGCGCGGGCGATGCGGATGCCGACCTGGAACCCGCCGGTGTCGGCCGACTCGTTGCCGAAGATGATCACGTCGAACACACCGTCGGCCGCTTCGATCGACCGGATCGCGCTGGTCATCGCCACGGCGGTGCGCTGCGGGTCCCAGTCCATCGCGTCGACGCTGATCAGCGTCGCCTTGTCGACCCCGATCGACGCCGCGTAACGGAGTTGCTCGTCGGCCTCTGCGATGCCCAGGGTGAGGACGTGTGACTCGCCACCGTGGGCCTCGACGAGCTGCACGGCCTGCTCGACGCCGCACTCTTCGTGCGGGCTCATCGTGAACCCGAGGTTGGCGGTGTCGACCGAGAGGCCGTCGGCGGCGATGTTGATCCGTGCTCCGGGTGCCGGCACCCGCTTGACGCAGACGAGAACGCGCATCGCTGTGCTCAGCCCTTCAGACGGGTGTCGTCGGGATCGAATACAGCGCCCGTTCCCACGACCTTCACCGGGAACAGTTCGTTCATGTACATCACCTGCAGGTCGGTGCCCGGCTGCGCCAGCGCGGTCGGCAGGTACGCCATGAGGAGGTGCTTGCCCACCGACGGGCCGTAGCCGGCCGTGGTCACGCGAGCACAACGTCCGTGCGAATCGACGATGCGTTCGCCATCGAGCGTGAGGATCGGCTCGTTGCCTCCCTGCATCCAGCGCGTACGGCCCCGTGCATCGGTCTGGTCCTCGACGGTGAGCGTGACCATGTGCACCTCCGGGTCGGATTCGCGAGCCTTCAAATAGGCATCTTTGCCGATGAAGTCGACCGACTTCACCTTCGGACGCGCGAGGCCGGCTTCGAGCGGGTTGTACTCGCTTTCGAGTTCGGCGCCCTGCAGTCGGTACCCCTTCTCGAGGCGACCGGACGTACCGTACACGCCGCCACCGGTCGGGCGCAGACCGAACTCGGCACCGTTCGCCATGAGCGCATCCCACAGCGCCGGGCCGTCGTCCCACTTCACGTAGATCTCCCAGCCGGAGTCACCGACGTAGGAGATGCGGAAGAGCGTCGCCTCGATCGAAGCGTCACCGCAGCGCAGCGTGACATCGCGAAGCGACCCGTACGGCGAACCCTCGTGCGACAGGTCGGCGTCGGTGAGAGTCGCCAGCAGTGCCGGCGCATTCGGACCCCACACGCCGAGCGTGGACACCTCGAGGGTGCGATCGGTCACCGTGACCGAACCGTCCTTGGGCATGTACTTCCTGATCCAGTGCAGATCTCTGCCACCGTCGAAGACGCCGGTGACGACGTTGACCACGTCGTACGACATGCGGTGCATGGTGAGGTCGGAGTGAAAGCCGCCGTCGGGGGTGAGCCACGGCGTGTAGGTGGAACGCCCGGGCTCGCTGATCTTGTTCACCGACAGGTAGTCGGCGAACTCGACGGCACCCGGGCCGGCCAGCTCGAAGATCTGGAATGCCGACAGGTCGACCATGCCGCAGTGTTCGCGCATGTTGAGGTGTTCGCCGACCGTGATGGGGCTCCACCAACGGTTGTCCCACTCGACGTCGCGTTCTGCGATGCCGTAGCGCTCGACGAGGTCGGCGTTGCTGCCGTACCACTGCGGGCGCTCCCACGTGCGGGCCTGGAAGAACATCGCGTCGAGAGCCTGCTGACGGGAGAAGTACGGCGACACCTGGAGGTTGCGGCGGTGCTCCCACTGCTCGGCGGGGTGCACGATGCCGTAGGTCTTGTTGAAGTGCTCCTCGGCCCGTGACCAGATGTGCTCGTCGTTGCGCTCGTGGCCGTAGAACCGGGCGATGTCGGCGCCGTGCGCGTCGATGACCCGCGGGTATCCGTAGGTCATCCACTCCGCGACGACCTGGGCCATGCCGGGGCCCTCCTTCACCCAGACCGCGGCGGCCGACCACAGGTTGCGGACTTCGGTGGTCTCACCGAGGCATGGCATCGCGTCGGGTGTGAGCGAGAGCAGACCGTTGATCGCGTACTTGATCTCGGCGTCGCCGAGCATGTCCATGAGTTCGATCGCCTCTTCCATCTGCTGGTCGAAGTCGTCGGGCGTGAACGGCATCTCGGTCGGGCTGAGCGCGGCCTCGTCGTTCGAGGGGATGCTGTCGGGGTGATGCAGGATCGGCCGGTGGGCATACGAGCCGACTTCCATGGAACCGGACGACTGTCGCTCGTAGCAGAAGGTGTCCATGTCGCGCACGATCGGGTATCCGATCTCGTTGTTCGTCTCGGCAAGCACGTCCATCGGCCCGACATCTGCCATCTGGTGTACGGCGGGCACGAGCGGGATGGTGGCTCCAGCCATGTTGGCGATGCGGTTCGACCACACACCGCACGCGATGACGACGTAGTTCGCTTCGACGCGACCCTTGTCGGTGACCACGGCGGTGACCTTCTGAAGTCCGGTACCGGGCTCGTCCTCGGTCTCGACGTCGAACACTTCGGTGTTGGCGAACACCTTGAGTCCGGTTTTCTCGATCGCCTCGTTGCGGAACAAGGTGCCGGTGTCGAGCGAGTCGACGACCGACACGGTCGGGCAGTGGAATCCGCCGAGGATGACGTTCTCGTTGATGAAGGGCACGAGTTCTTTGACCTGTTCGGGTGTGAGCAGTTCGGCCTCGACGCCCCACGCCGTCGCCGAGGTCATGCGTCGGCCGAACTCGTCCATGCGCTCCTGCGTTCGGGCGACCTCGATGCCACCCGAATCCACCGAACGGTCGGCGTCGCGGTACTGATTGGCGCTCTGCACACCGAGCAGCGCCATCTCCTTGTTGTGGTCGACGGGAAAGATGAAGTTCGATGCATGGCCCGTGGAACCACCCGGATTGGGAAGGGGTCCCTTGTCGATGAGCACCATGTCGGTCCAGCCGAGACGCGCGAGGTGTCCGACCAGACAGTTGCCGACGATGCCGGCACCGATGACGACCACGTTGGCCTTGGACGGGAAATCGTTGTCGCTCATGAGGTGCTCACCTTCGTTCGGGCATCGGCGTTGCGCGCCACCGAGCGCTCGCCACTTGACAGACTGATATATCATCACCGTATCAGTCAGTTGTCAAGCTTCGAACGCGGCAAGTCGTCACCATCGTCACCGGCGTCCTCGTCGGTGTCGATGGCCGAGCGCGCCTATCAGGAGATTCGTCGGATGATCATCCGGCTCGACCTCGCGCCGGGCGACGTTGTTCGCGAGGCCGATCTCCAAAGCACGCTCGGCATCGGCCGCACACCGATCAGGGAGGCGTTGCAACGCCTAGCCCGCGACCACTTCGTCACCGTCATCCCACGTCGAGGAATGTTCGTGTCGGCGATCGACGTCGGCGAGCTGTCGATGTTGTACGAGAC
Source organism: Ilumatobacteraceae bacterium (assembly GCA_037969115.1). Lineage (GTDB taxonomy): Bacteria > Actinomycetota > Acidimicrobiia > Acidimicrobiales > Ilumatobacteraceae > JBBKWQ01. The sequence continues at coordinate 11,974 of JBBKWQ010000060.1, read as the reverse complement.
GCGCGCCCTGATGGAACCCTACGCTGCGCGTCTCGCGTGCATGCGGGGCACCGCAGCCGACTGGGACGAGATGTCCGAGGTGCTCGCGCACACCCGGCAGCCGGGCGTCGAGCCGGCCGAACTCCTCGACCTCGATCGCAGATGTCACGAGATCATCTGGCGCGCCGCCGGCAACCGGTTCCTCACCGACACCCTCGACACGCTGTATGCCCAGAGCGACCGTCTCTGGCACATGTACCTCGCGGGCGTTGCCGACATGGGCCTTGCGGTCGACGAACACGCCGCGATCCACGAAGCGTTGACGGCCCGCGACGCGGACACTGTTGCCGCGCTCATCGAGGCCCACGTGAAATCGTTCGACGCCCAGGTTCGCAACGCCGTCACTCACCGCCTCGGCGCGCCGCTCGCCGGGTCCTGACGGCACGTTCACGACACGATTCGTCTCGGCGCTGAAATCGCGACCGGTTCCCGTGGCGGCAGAGGTGATGGTCTTTCAGTGTCTCGTGTGGGTCTGGGCGCTGAATCCTGGCGGTTGCGACTGGTCCTGAATCAGATACTTCGGTCCACGATCGTCACGACAGACCAGTGACGACGAGGGCCATCGTTGCGACGGTGCAGACGCTGGCGACTGCTCCCCCGACGACGAGTCGTCGGTTTCGTTCCCGGGCCGCCGGAGTCGTCGAGGCCCACCACAACCCGCCGGCTGCGCAGGCGAAGGCCAGCGAGATCGCGACGATGCCGGGTGACGTCCAGACGAGACCCCACATCAGTACGAATGCGGCGATCAAGGTGACGAGCGAGGCGACGATACGAGTCGCGATGATGGTGGTTCCGTTCATGAGTCCTCCGATGTGATAGCGGGTTTCGATTCGCCACGACACATCGGCGTACGTACCGCGTGCCAGCCGTGCGATGACGCGGACGGCTGTGGCGTTGTCTGGATCGTGGAGCTGCTCCCAGATGTCGGATTCGAGTTCGGCGCGACGGTCGGCGACGATGTCGTCCGGAAGACCGGCCGTGTACATCGCCACCCAGCGGTGAACGACGCGCTCGGAGCGTCCCGGTTTGGTCATGCCGGTGACAACCCAGTGATCACCGACGCCGGTAGGGGCTCGTCGAGTTCGGCCAATCGGAGTACCTCGATCCCGAGACCGGTGATCTCGTACAGGCGACGGCGCGGCCGGTCGTCGGCGGCTGCGAGATCAGAATCTTCCCAGTCGGCGTCGAGAAGTCCCGCTCGGTGCAGGCGCGAGAGCGCCTTGTAGAGGGTGCCGTGGCTGGTGAGTCTGCGTCCGTCACCGGCGCCCTGGAGCCGTTGAGCCATGACATAGCCATGAAATCGACCTTCGTCGATTCGGTGGACGTCGGCCGCCGCAGCGAGCACTCGATACTCGAGCGGAAGGAGCCGCCCCGGCTTGCGTCGTACCATGTGTCTATTTATAGGAAGATATCTTCTTGTTGTCAAGGGCCTCATTCTGATCACCCGACGGCCGAGGCCCCGCCCGGGTTCTTCGGGCTTGTTAGCGTGTGCCGATGGAGCACGATCCGTTCCTCGACAAGGTGTACGAGGTCGAGACCGACGAGGAGACGCTGGCGTTGTACGCCGAATGGTCGGCAACGTACGACGACGGGATCGCCGAGAGCGGCTACGCCTCCCCAGCGCGTGTTGCCGCCGCGCTCACGAATGTCGGAACCGACACGGCGGAACCCATTCTCGATTACGGATGTGGGACGGGCCTGTCGGGCGTCGCATTGCGAGCGGCCGGCTTCGTCCACGTGGATGGCGCCGACCCCTCCCCCGAAATGATCAGCCAGGCCGCAGCCAAGCGCGCGTACCGAACATTGACCACCCTCGACCTCGACCAGCCCCCGCCGTTCGACCACGGGCAGTACCGTACGATCACGGCGATCGGCGTGATCGGCCACGGCGGCGCAGGCATCGACGTGTTCGACCTCTTGATGGGTCTGCTGCCGGCTGGTGGACGGTTCGCTTTCTCGTTCAACGACCATGCGCTTGCAGACCCCGAGTACCCGGGACGAGTGCAGCACCTACTCGACGAAGGGTCGGCCAAGTTGCTGTTTCGGGAGCACGGTGAGCATCTCCCCGTGATCGGTTTGAAGTCGATGGTCTACGTCCTCGAAAAGCAGTGAGCGGCCCCGACTCACGAAGCGGCTGCGCCGGCGCCGCCCGCCGACGGTGATCAGGCGTTGCAGAGGCGACGCGCGGCGTCGACCACCACGGCGACGGCGTTCGATTCAACCATCGCCGACACCGACTCGTCGGGGATCTCCTGTTGGTGACGGTTCACCAGCACCCCGGCAACGCAGCCGGCACGCAAGCCCTGGCTCGCGCACATGGTGAAAAGCGTCGCCGCCTCCATCTCGTAGTTCAGTACGCCCATCGACTGCCACTCGTCGAGACTGCCGCGAAAACGGGCGACCACCCGCCCGCTGTAGGTGTCGTAGCGTTCCTGTCCGGGGTAGAAAGTGTCCGACGACGCGGTCACGCCGAGATGTGGTTCCGACCCGAGTGCTCGCGCTGCCGCGACGAGCGCCGTGGTGCATTCGAAATCCGCGACCGCAGGAAACTCCATCGGCGCGAAGTGCAGGCTCGCACCGTCGAGACGGACGGCGCCGGTGTTCACGATCACATCACCCGGCACGATGTGTGGCTGAATTCCGCCGGTGGTGCCGACACGGAGAAACGTGCGGACGCCAAGTTGCGCGAGTTCTTCGACGGCGATCGACGTGGACGGCCCACCGATGCCGGTCGAGCACACCACGACGGGGGCGTCGCCGAGCCATCCGAGCGCCGATGTGAATTCGCGGTTCGACGCGAGCGGCTCAGAACGGTCCATGTCGGCGGCGATGCGTGCGACGCGTGCCGGGTCGCCGGGCAGGAGTGCGATCGTCGCTCCCTGCAACATCGCAGCGGTGAGCCCGAGGTGGAAGACATCTGCCATGTCTCGAACCGTACAACGTCCAATTGCGGCATCCGGAAGGTGCCACGATGTTCACATGCGCAAGTACGTGATCATGGGTGTGCAGGGCAGCGGCAAGGGCACGCAGGCCACACTGCTGGCAGACCGGTTCGACCTGGTGCACATCAGTGTGGGCGACATCTTCCGTTGGCACATCCAATACCACACCAAGATCGGTGCTCAAGTGAAGCGCGTGCTCGACGGAGGTGACCTCGTCGGCGACGACCTCGTGGAGTCGGTGATGTGGGATCGGCTCCAGATCCACAACTGGAACTACGGCTTCGTGATCGACGGCTTCCCCCGCAACGCGCGTCAGGCAGAGTTCTTCCTCGAATCGTTCGACATCGACGGCGTGATCAACCTGCATATCCCCGACCACGAGGTCGAGCGACGAGTGCTGTCCCGGCGGCTCTGTTCCGGTTGCGGACTCGACTACAACCTCATCCACCACCGCCCCGAAGTGGACGACAAGTGCGACGTCTGCGGTGGCAAGCTCATCGCCCGTGACGACGACAATCCCGAAGCCCTCGCCAACCGGCTCAGGGACTACCACGAGAAGACACGACCAGTGATCGAGATCTTCGAACGCAAGGAGTTCGTCTTCACGCTCGATGCCACGGCTTCCATCGAGGAGGTGCACGTCGACATCTGTGAACGACTGAAGCTCCGCGTCGAACCATGAACCGGCTGCGCGATCTCGGCATCTCGATCGGCAGATACCCACCGGGCCGGCTGAACGCGATCAGCGACATCGACGGTGTCACCGTCGGTCATTGCACCGTCGTGCGCGACGAGCCGCGAGTGGCGCGCACCGGCGTCACGATCGTGAACACCCGCGGCCGCAGCGAACGTGACTCACTCTGCTACGGCGGGTTGTACTCGTTCAACGGCAATGGCGAGATGACGGGATCTCACTGGCTCGAGGAGTCAGGACTCCTGAACGGGCCGATCGGCATCACGAACACCCATCAGGTCGGGCTCGTGCGCGACACGCTCGTCGAAGCCGAAGCCGTCCGAGACCCCGAGGCCGACTGGAGCCTGCCCGTCGTAGCAGAGACCTACGACGGGTTCCTCAACGACATCAACGCCTTCAACCTCACCGCCGCACACGTCCGCACCGCTCTCGCCGAAGCTGACTCTCCCCAATCGGTCTCCGGACGGGTGGACGAGGGCAACGTCGGTGGTGGCACCGGCATGATCTGCCACGGATTCAAGGGTGGCATCGGCACTTCATCGCGCATCGTCGATCTCGCCGGCACCACGTTCGGTGTGGGCGTGCTGGTGCAAGCGAACTACGGCAGCCGCGAACTCCTTCGGCTCGACGGCCGACCGGTGGGCGCCTCGATCAGCGGAACCGAGATTCCTCTCCCGAGTGGTCCGTCCACGGCCGATGCCGGTTCGATCATCGTCGTCGTCGCGACCGATGCGCCACTCCTCGCCGACCAGTGCAAACGGCTCGCCCGTCGCGCCACCGTCGGGTTGGCGCGAGTTGGAGGAACCGGAGCGAACGGCAGCGGCGACATCTTTCTCGCGTTCTCCACGGCGAACCGCGTGCCGTGGAAGAACGCAGACATCATCCGAGTCGACACGTTGGCGCCGAGTCAGATGTCGCCCCTGTTCGAAGCGACCGCAGAAGCGGTCGAGGAGTCGATCTGGAACGCGCTGTGCGCAGCCGCGACCATGACCGGGCACCGCGGCCGCACCGTGCACGCGATTCCTCACGACCGTCTGGTCCAGCTCGCCGGTCAGCCGTTCTGAAGGGGCGGCGCCGGCGGTCAGTCAGTCGGTCGGTTCGAAGAGCATGAGCGCCGACCGCGTCGCCCGACAGCACAACACGTCGTGCTGGTTGTATGCGCGATGCTCGAAGACCACGACTCCCTGCCCGGGACGCGAGCTCGACGGCCGGGCATCCTTCACCTCGGTTGCGACGTGCAGCGTGTCGCCGTGGAACATCGGCGCCGGAAACACCACCTCACTGAAACCAAGGTTGGCCACCGTCGTGCCCAGCGTGGTGTCGTGGACGCTGATGCCGATGACCATGGCAAGGGTCAGCATCGAGTTCACGAGCGGCTTGCCGAACTCGGTCTCCTTCTCGGCGTAGTCGAAATCGAGGTGCAACCACGCGGGATTCATGGTGATGGACGTGAACGACACGTTGTCGGCCTCGGTGATGGTGCGTCGAATGGCGTGCGGGATCACCAGGCCCGGCCTGAGTTCTTCGAACCACTTGCCGGTGTGCGGACGAACGTGGTCGCTCGCCAGGTTCTCACGAGTCATCGTATTCTCCCATCTCGATCAGCTGCCGCGCCTGGGTGACGAGCGGACCGTCGACCATCTGTCCTTCGAAGTCGATCGCGGCGAGGCCGGTCGCCGAGGCTTCCTCGTACGCGGCAATCAGGCGGCGGGCACGCTCGAGCTCGCCTTTCGACGACGCGAACGCAGCGTGTGCGAGCGCGACCTGCCCAGGATGGATGCACAACTTCCCGCGGTACCCCATGTTGCGCGCCACGGCTGCCTCCTTTGCGAATGCGTCGGCGTTGCGGAAGTCGGTGAGCACTTGGTCGATCGTCGGAACGCCCGCCAGCCGACCGGCCAGCACCACCGCCGACCGGGCGTAGTGCACTTCGGCGTTGCGCCTGGTGCGGCGGCCACCCATGTCTGCGATGAAGTCCTCGGCGCCGAAGTACGCCGCTACGACACGACGGTGCGCCAGCAGTTGCCGGGCGTCGGCCACGCCGCGAGCGGTTTCGAGGCCGACGAGTACGCCCAGATCGCCGTAACCCGCGGCATCGAGGGCGTTCTCGACACGGTTGAGATCGTGGAGCTGTTCGATCTTGGGCACGACCACGGCTGCGAGATCTGCAGAGAGAGCGCCGGCGATGTCGTCGTCGAACCATTCGCTCGACACTGCGTTGATTCGCACCATCACCTGTGTGCCAGCTGCGGCGATCTCGGCACCGAAGCGTTTCGCATTGGCGCGGCCGTCGGCCTTGGCGTTGGGCGGCGTGGCGTCTTCGCAGTCGATGACGACGACATCGGCACCGCGGCGCGCCAGCTTGGCCAGGTGATCGGGGCGGACCGCAGGAGCGAACAGCACGGACCGAACTCTGTCGAGTGACTTCATGACCGCCAGTTCACCACAGTCGCTTGGCCACCTCTTCGAGCATGACCTCCGTGGCGCCACCACCGATGGGGAGGATGCGCGCATCACGCGTCATCCGCTCGATCGTCGACTCACGCATGTAGCCGAGCCCGCCATGGAACTGGAGACAGTCGTACATCACCTCGTTCACCACCTCGCAGCCCCACGCCTTGACACCTGACATCTCGCGAACGTTGTCGACGCCCTGGTCACCCAACCATGCGGCGTGGTACATCGCTGCACGTACGGCCTCGACCTTGGCCTGATTCATCGCCATCCGCTGTCGGATCGCGCCCAGGTCGGAGAGCCGACCCCCGAATGCTGGGCGGTTCTTGGTGTACTCGCTGGTGAGATCGATCGCCGCCTGGGCTGCCCCCACGCCCATGCCCACGAGCACCATTCGTTCGTTCTGAAAGTTCTTCATCGTCTCGTAGAATCCCCGGTGCACCGTGCCGAGCACGGACGTGTCGGGCACCCACACGTCATCGAGCACGAGCTCGGCCGTGTCGGAACACCGCCAGCCGTGCTTGTCGAGCTTGGTGGCGACCGAGAACCCCTCGGTGCCGGCCGGGACGAGGAACATCGTGATGCCGTACTTGTTGTCGGGGTCGGTCTTGGCCGCGACGATCGTCATGTCGCCGTACACCGCGTTGGTGATGTATGTCTTGGTCCCGTTGATCCGCCAACCGTCACCGTCTTTCACCGCCGTGGACCGGATGCCGGCGACGTCGGAGCCGGCATCGGGTTCGGTGACGCCGATCGACAGAATCGTCTCACCGGAGAGCACGCCGGGCATCCAGTATTCGAGCTGCTCTGGCGTACCCGAGTTCAGCAGGTGCGGGCCGGCCATGTCGGTGTGCACCAGCACCGTGACGTCGAAGCCGGCGTAGGTCGACTTACCCAGCGCCTCGCTGAACGTCGCTGATGCGAGCATCCCCATCCCGAGGCCGCCCTGTTCCTCGGGCACCCGGAGCCCGAGCATGCCGAGCTCGCCCATCTTGCGCAGCGTCTCCCGCGGCACCTTGCCTGCCTCTTCCCAGGCATCGCCGTGCGGCGTGACCTCCTTCGAGACGAAGTCGACCGTCTGGTCGTAGATGGCCTGGAGCTCGTCGGTCATGTAGATGTTGCGGTGCGTGTGGCTGGTCATCTGGCTGGTCATGAATTATCCTCTTCGAAGGTGACAAGTACTTGATTGGTCTGGGTCTGGTCGCCGAGCTTCACTCGGACCTCGGCGACCACGCCGGGGCCCAACGCCCTGAGCGAGTGGAGCATCTTCATGGCCTCGACGACCACGACGACGTCGCCGCCGTGAACGTGATCGCCGGGAGCCACCGGGGTCTCGGTGACCACCGCCGGAAACGGCGACACGATCGCGCCCGCATGACCGTGACCCTCGTCGGCCGACGGAGCCCAGTGTTCGGTGCGACCGAGCACGCGGAACGTGTGGCTGTATCCATCGATGTTCACGGCGACGGTCCGGCCCACCACCCGGGACACGACGCGTCGCCCGCTTTCGGCCGCGACGACGCTGAACACCTCGCCGGATTGATGTTCGAGGTGCAACTCGCGATTCATGTCGTGCGGCGTGACCGAGAACGTCGGCAGTGACGACCACGGCCCGTCGGCTGCGCCGGCGCGAACGTGTTCGCGCCATCGGCGAGCAGCATGGTCGGCGGCCGTGGCGACATCGAGATCGGTCGGAACGTCGGTGTCGTCGAGAAAACGCGTCGTCACACGACCGGCGATCACGGGTTCTTGATCGACGAGCCAGCGGTGGAAGCCGACGTTCGTGACGACACCGCCGATCAGTAGACCGTCGAGCGCCCGTCGGAGCCGCGCGAGCGCGGTGTCACGGTCGGTCGCCGACACGATGAGCTTGGCGAGCATCGCGTCGTAGTGCGGCGAGACGACCGAACCTTCGACCACGCCCGAATCCCAACGAACACCGTCGGGAACGACCAGGTGCGTGACGGTGCCGGTTTGCGGGAAGAACCCGGCGGCAGGATCTTCGGCGTTGATGCGTGCCTCGATGGCGTGACCGCTGACGACCACATCGGCCTGACCGAGCGGCAGCGGCTCACCCGAGGCCGAGCGGATCATGAGTTCGACCAGGTCGAGGCCCGTGACGAGTTCGGTCACCGGGTGCTCCACCTGGAGGCGGGTGTTCATCTCGAGGAAGAAGTAGTCGCCCGTCTCGTCGTCGACGATGAACTCCACCGTGCCGGCCGAGTCGTACGCCATCGTGCGTGCCAGTTCGGTTGCACTCGACCGCAAACCGTTGCGCGTCGCATCGGGCAGGTTCGGCGCAGGCGCCTCCTCGAGCAGCTTCTGGTAGCGGCGCTGGACGGAGCACTCGCGGGTTCCGAGGTCGATGACGTTGCCATGCTGATCGCCGATGACCTGCACCTCGACATGGCGCGGACGTTGGATGTAACGCTCGACGATCATCGCGCTGTCACCGAACGACCGCTGGGCCTCCGACATCGCTTCACCGAGCGCTTCGGCGAAGGCCGACGCCTCGTGCACGATCCGGATGCCCTTGCCGCCACCTCCGGCGGCCGCTTTGACCAGCACGGGGAACCCGATTCGTTCTGCGGCCGCGGCGAGGTCGGCGGGGTCTTGCGATTCGTCGAATCCGGGAATGATCGGCACGCCGGCGTCGGCGGCGATTCGGCGCGCTTCGATCTTGGAGCCCATGCGCTCGACGGCTTCGGGGTGCGGCCCGATCCACATGAGTCCGGCGTCGGCGACGGCGCGGGCGAACGCGGTGTTCTCGGAGAGGAACCCGTAGCCGGGATGCACCGCGGTGGCCTCGGTCGATGCCGCGGCATCGAGGATGCGTTCGACGGACAGGTATGACTGGGCGAGGTCGGCCGGACCGATGCACACCGAGACGGTCGCGTCGGCGACGAAAGGCGCGTCACGATCAGGTTCGGCGAACACCGCAACGGTCTCGTGTCCGAGGTGGTGAGCCGTGCGGATGACCCGTCGGGCGATCTCGCCGCGATTGGCGATCAGAATTCTCACTGCATCACATCCTGTACACGAGTCCGCGGCCCGGCGCCGGCTCGTCCTGTCGTGCGGCGAGTGCCAGGCACAAACCGAGTGCGTCACGAGTGTGGGCGGGGTCGATCAGACCGTCGTCCCACAGCCGGGAGGTCGCGTAGTACGGATCGGATTGCGCTTCGTACTGGCCACGGATTTCGGCACGCAGCGCTGCAACGTCGTCATCGGTGGTCTGAGCCGCCTTGAGACCACCGAGCCGGATGTCGACGAGAACCGTTTCCGCCGTGTCGGCCGCCATGGTGGCGATGCGGGAGTTGGGCCAGGCGAACAAGAACCTCGGTTGAAAACCGCGTCCGCACATGCCGTAGTTGCCGGCGCCGTACGCGCCACCAGTGAGCACCGTGTAGCGCGGCACCGTGGCGTTGGCGACAGCGGCGACCATCTTCGCGCCGTTCTTCGCGATGCCTCCGGCCTCGGCGTCCTTGCCGACCATGTAGCCCGACGTGTTCTGCAGGAACACCAGCGGGATCCGGCGCTGCTCGCACAACTCGATGAAGTGGGTCGCCTTGAGTGCCGACTCGCTGAAGATGATGCCGTTGTTGGCGATGATGCCGACCTGGTGCCCCCAGATACGGGCGAACCCCGTCACGATCGACGAACCCCACTCGGGCTTGAACTCGGCGAACCGCGAGCCATCGACGAGGCGGGCGATGATCTCGACCGCGCTGAACGGGATCCGGTCGTCGGCACTGACGATTCCGTAGAGATCTTCCGCCGGGTACAGCGGCGGCTCGGGTGTTTTCCAGTCGAGCCAACCGGTGCGATCGGTGAGCCCTCGTTGGCTCGTCGTCTGGCAGATCTCGCGCAGCTTTCCGTACGCCTCGAACTCGGTGTCTGCGAGATAGTCGCTCACGCCGGACACGCGCGTGTGCAGGTCGGCGCCGCCGAGGTCGTCCGGGTCGACGATCTCGCCGAGCGCCGCCTTCACGATCGGTGGACCTCCCAGGAAGATCTGACCGATCCCTTCGACCATGATGACCTCGTCGGACAGCGCCGGCACGTACGCGCCGCCGGCCGTGCAACCACCGAGCACCACCGAGAGTTGGGGGAGGCCACGAGCCGACAGACGAGCCTGGCGATAGAACGATCCGCCGAAGTGGTCCTTGTCGGGGAAGATCTCGTCCTGAAGTGGCAGGAATGCTCCCCCGCTGTCGACGAGATAGATCACGCCGAGGTCGTTCTCGTCGGCGATCTGCTGTGCGCGCACGTGCTTCTTGATCGACACGGGAAGCAGGGAACCCCCCTTGACCGTGGCGTCGTTGGCGATGAACACGTAGGGCACACCGTGGACCACGCCGATTCCCGTGACGATGCCCGCACCCGGAGCGGAATCGTCGTACTGACCGAACCCGCTCAGCGTGGAGAACTCGAGAAACGGAGTGTCGTGGTCGGTGACCGCCGCGATCCGGTCGCGCACCATGATCTTGCCACGGCCGAGGTGACGCTCGATGCTCCGGTCGCGGCCGCGGCCACCTTCGATCGCCCAGCGCATGCGCTCGTCGAGCGTGTCGGTCAGCTCGCCGTACGCAGTCGAGTTCGCGCGGAACTCTGCCGATTCCCGGTCGATTCGGGACACGATTGCCTGCATCAGTGATCTTGCTCCTTCGCGCTACCCGGATTCGCCGCGGCGCGCGGTTGGCTCGCACCGGACCAGAACTGATCGGTGACGACGGACGCGAACTGGTCGAGATTTCCCCGCTCGGCATCGAACCAGTCGATGGATGAGTTCATCGACCCGAACAGCACGAGGCGCAGGATCCCGATCTCGTGTTCCGACCGGCCGGGTAGCAGGTCGGTGAGCAGCGTGGTCCATTTCGCCTCGTACGCGTCACGCGCTGGGACGATCGCTGATCGCACCGACGCCGGAGCGGTTCGGAAATTGGTGACGTGGAGTGATGTGAAGGCGAAGTTGCCGTGCAGGGCGCCGAGGTGCATTCGCACGTGTGCGGCGAGTCGGGCCCGGTCGCCGTCGTCCCCGCCACCACCATTTTGTTGCGCCGTCGTCTGTCGCTCGACGCGCTCGAAGCCCTCGATCATCAATGCGATGCCGCGATCCAGCACGCTGACGAACAGGTCGTCCTTCGATGCGAAGTGATAGTAGAGCGAACCGGCCTTCATCTCGATGTCGGCGGCGATCAGCCGCAGCGACGTCTCGGCATAGCCGAACTCGGCGAATCGTGCGGCCGCGGCATCAAGGATCCGTTCGTGTCCGGTTGCGGTCCGAGACGCTGCCGGCGAGAGCGCGGCGGGTTCGGTCGCGCTCGTGGATGCCGTGGGTGTCACGCCGGTCACCCTACCTAACAAACGTTAGGTAGTCAAGGCGATGATCTCACGAAGTGACCGTCACCACGACAACCGCTTGGTCGCAGGCACCGGCCACCGAGCAGATCGAGTACACCATGGTGTCGGTGCCCGTGAAGTCGACCGCTGGTGTGTACCGCAGATTGGCGCCGTTGACGATCACCGTTCCGTTTGCCGGACCCGAGACCGGGGTGAGGGTCATCACGTCGGCGCCGGAACCGCCGAAATCGTCGTTCTGGAGCACGTGGATGCTGACGGGCTGATTCATCCTCGTCTCGTCGGTGTCGTCGACCGCCGTCACCGGACCGTTCACGAGGGTCGTCGTGGTCGTGGTGGTGGTGGTGGTGGTGGACGTGGTCGTCGTCCCTCCTCCGCCGCTGGCGGCCGACACTGCGGTGGCGGCGTTCAGGATGCCGGTCCCACAAATGCCGGCGCAGCTCGACCCACTGGGGAACGCGGTTGCCGACGACTGGAGCATCTGCGT
>JBBKWQ010000059.1:0-2573 GCA_037969115.1 Ilumatobacteraceae bacterium | reverse complement strand
GTCTTCAACGGGCGAACGATGCACGGTGGCTCGGGAAAGCTCGACTCAGATGTCGACTTGCGGGTCTTCACCTCGAAGTGGTTGGGCGACGACGTCCGCATCGTCTTTCGCGAGTGTGGGATGGATCCAGACCACAGCAAGGTGATGACCGATTACGGCCTTGGACCCGGCGACCGGCCCGGCACCGAGCTGTACCCACGTGTCTGGACACGCACGTCAGACTGACCTCGATGATCAGGCAGAGAGTGTTGGTGACCGGTCGGGTGCAGGGTGTTGGATTCCGCTACCGCACGGCGGAGCGCGCCGCCGACCTTGGTGTCACCGGGTGGGTTCGCAATCTGCCCGACCGTTCGGTGGAGGTCGAGGTGCAAGGCGACGAAGACTTGGTCGAGGCGCTCGTGTCCTGGCTGGAGATCGGCCCGCGGTATGCCACGGTCGACTCTCTCGAGACGACGGTCATCAACGTGGTGGACGACGAACGGGGGTTTCGCATCGTCGGCTAGGACCCGACGGCCAGGACGCGGACGAAGAAACCAACACCGGCGACACGCCGGAGCGTGCCGCCGGGAGTGGAGCTGGGGGGAATCCGGTTGGTATTGCCGCTGGGCTGCAAAGACCCTGGTAGGTGATGGTCTACGTCTGGTCAGGCTCACCGTGCGGAGCAACCGGCGGAGCAACGGAACGACCCGGTTCGAGCTGCACCCAAACCTTGTTGCCGTCTCGCCGAGTGACGCGTCCGCGAATCGGCGGCTCGTCATCGTCGCCCACGGTTACGTCGTTGCCGCCTTGCGGGTCGAACGCCGCATCGTCTGAGCGGGGGCCGTGGCTGATCCACATCTCGACAACGAGATCAGCGCCAACCGTCGTGGCGTCGTACCAAAGGTCGTATCGCTTGTGGTTCGCGATCCGGTCGGCCGGTTCACGAGCAGCAAGGTTGCGCTCGATGCGGGTGCGAGCCTCGTCCCACGGCACGGCGTGAGAATTGCCACTCAGGAATCGGTTGGAGCGTCGTTCGATTTCGAACGCCCAGAGTCGATCGACTTCTTCTTGAGAATCAGAGGCGGGCTCATCGAGGCTCCTGAGTAGTTCGGAAGCCAGGTGGGCGCGATCGCCATCGTCAAGTGTCAACGCCACGTCGAGGAGCGTGCGGACGGCCTCATCCATCAGCGCATCGTACGTCAATGAAAACGTCACAAAGGGCCGAGGTGAATCACTGGAACGTGGGTCGAGCGACGCGCAGCGGTTCGCTACGATGTGACGATGTTCCTCGACCGCATCACGGTTGATCCCGACCAGATGAACGGCCTCCCCTGTATTCGCGGTATGCGGGTGACGGTCGGGCTGGTGCTCGGTCAACTCGCTGCCGGTCAGACGCGTGAGCAAATTTTGGCTGACTATCCCTACCTGGAGGCTGACGACATCACCGCAGCGCTCGAGTTCGGTGCAGCCCGTGTCAACGAGCGCGAGGTCGAAGTCGCTCGCCCGGCGTGAGACTGGTCCTCGACGCGAACCTCTCGCCGTCTGTCGCCGAGGCCCTTCGGGAAGCCGAGTTCGACGCTTCGCACGTCGGTGACCATGGCTTGCTCTCGGCAGCCGATGAGGAGATTTTTGACTGGGCCGCTGCGCACGGTGCGATCGTCGTCACGGCGGACTCTGACTTTGCGATGCTGCTCGCTCTTCGCAAAGCGTCGAGCCCGTCCGTGGTACATCTGCGTGGCACAGCGGACTCGCCCCCTGCAACTCATGCAGCACTACTCATCGACAACTTGGCGTCGATCGCAGATGAGCTCCGGGCCGGTGCGATCGCTTCATTGAGTCCAACGCACCTCCGGATTCGCGACCTCCCGATCCGATGAGCGCGGCGCTGCGAGGCGCCAAGCCAAACTCGCTCACGTGGACGACCGGTCGCCTCGCGGGCCGGCGACGCGGTCGGTGACGAACTGTTCGAGCTGGGCAATCGAGAAGCGAACGCTTCTGCCGATGCGGACGGGTGTGAGCTGCTCGTTCCAGATGAGTTGGTAGACGGATGATCGGCTGATGGCGAGGATCTTCGCCGCCTGCGCGACGTCGACGAGGAGCGGGCGGGTCGGATCGTGCATGGTCGGGCCGTTGGTGATGGTCGTTGTTGTCATGCCCGTGTAAAGGCGAACGGGCGAACGAAGCGGGACATTCGCGAACGAAGCCGCATCGAACACGAGGTCGTGCAGAACGCAGACCCGATCGGGTGCACCGTCATGCGCGCCCCAGCGGGCGCCGCCGACCATCTCGGAAACGAAACGGCCAGAGGAGTTGCGCAGCGGTCGCTCGCGGTGGCCCGCTGCATCAAGTCGCCGGGCCCGAGCGCCTGAGCCGGGGGAACTTCTCGCGAATTCCTGTCCCGTTTGGCGAAGTCGGTCGCCTTTACATCGGCAATGGGATTCATCCGTTCGTCTCGCCGCCGCTTTCACGGCGGCCGCCTTCCGCCGTTGGCTGCGCGCCAGTGGTGTCGCCTGTCCGTCGTCGGCGGTGCGGTTGATGTCGTCGTCCCCGTCGCTTGCGGTGTTCGGTTCTGCTCGTCCGTGCCGCTGCCTTCT
>JBBKWQ010000058.1:0-7345 GCA_037969115.1 Ilumatobacteraceae bacterium | reverse complement strand
CCGCAGCGTCGAGCGCTCCCGGCGCCGCAGCCCGAAGCCCGCGAGCGTGGCGGGCTTCGCCAACACGGCCGATTCCGACATGACCGACCCCGACGTCCGTTCGGCGATTCGTTCGGCGTTGTCACCCCGAATCGACATCACGCGTACCGAGAGCGACGCAGGTATCGACAGCATCGTCGCCGACGCCGCGCGAGCGTTCGCCGAGTGGTCGGTGACGGCCGCTGAGCATCGTCGCGCGGTGATCGGGCGGGTCGCAGCCGTGATGGCCGCCGAGCGCTTCACCGCGATGGCCGTGATGGGCGACGAGACCGGCAAGACGGCACACGAAGCCGACCCCGAGATCAGCGAAGCGATCGACTTCGCGACCTACTACTCCGGACCCGGCATCGATCTGGTCGAGTCGCTCCGCGTCGACGGCCTCTCGGTGGAGGCTCGCGGCGTGGTCACGGTGATCGGCCCATGGAACTTCCCGTACGCCATTCCGGCCGGCGGCGTATTCGCCGCCCTCGCCGCCGGCAACGCAGTCATCCTGAAGCCGGCACCAGAAGCCGTTCGTGTCGCAGCGTTGCTCGTCGACCAGATCCATCGCGCCGGTGTACCCACCGACCTGGTGCAGCTCGTGGTCTGCGAAGACGGCCCGGTCGGCCAGCACCTCGTGACGCATCCCGAAGTCGACACCGTCATCCTCACGGGCTCGTTCGCCACTGCGGAGTTGTTCCTCGGATGGCGTCCCGACCTCCGTCTGTTCGCAGAGACGAGTGGGAAGAACTCGCTCGTCATCACCGCCACGGCCGACCTCGACCTTGCCATCAACGACCTGGTTCGCTCCGCGTTCGGGCACGCCGGCCAGAAGTGTTCGGCCGCGAGTCTCGGCATCGTCGAAGCCTCGTTGTACGACAACCCCGAGTTCCTGCATCGCGTTCGATCGGTCGTCGAGAGTATGCGTGTGGGCTGGCCCACCGATCTGTCGACGATGGTTGGTCCTGTGATCGTGCCGCCGACGGGTCCGTTGCGTCGAGCTCTGACCAGTCTCGAACCCGGAGAGGAATGGCTTGTCGAGCCCGAGCAACTCGAAGAGTCGGGCCGACTCTGGAGCCCTGGCGTTCGGCTCGGTGTGCGCCGTGGCTCATGGTTCCATCGCACCGAGTGCTTCGGGCCGGTCCTCGGCCTGATGCGCGCCGACGACCTCGCCGATGCGATCGAGATCCAGAACGACTCGACATTCGGACTGACCGGCGGTATTCACGCGCTCGATCCCGCCGAGATCGAGCATTGGCTCACGCATGTCGAGGTGGGCAATGCCTACGTCAATCGCCACATCACGGGTGCCGTGGTGCAGCGCCAACCCTTCGGTGGATGGAAGCAGTCATCCGTCGGCCCCGGTAACAAAGCCGGCGGACCCAGCTATCTGCTCCAGTTCTGCCGCATCGACGACGGCAGCGACGACACGGCGTTCACACCCGAGTCGATCGAGGCGTCGTACGAGCGAGCGTGGTCCGAGTTCTTCGCAGTCCCGGCCGACCCCAGCGGGCTTCGCTCGGAGGCGAACATCCTTCGTCACTGTCCGGTCGAGCGGGTCGTCGCCCGACACGACGGCGACATCGACCATCTTCGTCTCGCGGCGAGCGTCACCGGGGTCGAGTTCGTCGGATCCGACCGTCGCCACGAACCCCTCGACGTCTTCCTGGCGTCGTTGCGTCCAACCGACCGGGTTCGTCTACTCGGTGCGGTCGAACCCGAAGCGCTCGCACGGTGTCACGCCCAGCGGATCTGGGTCGACGCGGCGCAACCGTCGTGGCATGGTCGCGTCGAGCTGACGAAGTGGGTCCGTGAACAAGCGGTGTCGCACACTCTGCACCGTCACGGCCGACTGCCGTCCGACTGACCAAGAGATCGGGCGCGGTTTCGGCTACGCGTCGACAAGGGCAACGCTGAAGTCGGCGATGAGATCGTCGCCGTCTTCGAGGCCGACGGAGACGCGCACGAGTCCGTCGGTGACGCCGGTTGCCGCCTGCTCGTCGGCGGAGAGGCTGGCATGCGTGGTGGTCGCCGGGTGACACACCAACGTTTCGGGTCCACCGAGCGACGTCGCCCGCCTGGCGAGCTGCACCCTGTCGAGGAACGACCGAACCGATGCTCGGCCGCCGACGAGGTCGAATGCCAGCACCGTGCCGAACTGCTGCATCTGGCGTTTTGCGAGATCGTGCTGCGGGTGCGATGCGAGCCCCGGGTAACACACATCACTGATCGCCGGGTGGCCGCACAGGTACTCACTCAGACGATGCGCGGTCGTCGACTGCTGGCTCGTACGGACGGCCAGCGTACGAATGCCGCGAAGCGCGTTGAGCGCATCGAACGGTGACGCCGCTGCGCCGTGGAGCACGGCGTAACTCCAGATCGCATCGATGAGATCCTTGTCGCCGGCAACTACGCCCAACGTGGCGTCGTTGTGTCCGGCAATGCCTTTCGTCGCCGAGTGCATCACGAGATCGACACCGTGGGCGAGCGGTTGCTGGCCCAGTGGTGACGCGAAGGTGGAATCGACGACGGTGAACGGTCCGACGATCGAACCGAGCTCGTCGAGATCGCAGAGTTCGAGCCGGGGATTCGAGGGTGTCTCGGCCAGAACGATCATCGTCTTGCCGGGACGAACCGCTGCCGCCGTTGCGCCTGCCTGCGAGGCGTCGACGAAGGTCGTCTCGATGCCCATCCGGCGGCACGGTCCCTGCAGGAACGCAAGAGTGCCCGCGTACATCTGTTTCGAGGCGACGACGTGGTCGCCGGTAGAACACAAGGCGAACACGGTGGAAGCGACGGCGCCCATACCCGACCCGAACGCGAGAGCATCCTCGGCGTGCTCGAGTTCCGCGATCGCCTCCTCGAAGGACCGCACGGTTGGATTGCCGTACCGTGCGTAGAACTCGTGTGCCCGCAGCGCGGTGGCACGCCGGTGGGCGTCGTCCATGTCGCTGGACTCCCACACCGTCGATGCCCAGAGGGCGGGCGCCAACGACGATCCGCTCGACGACCGACCCGCCGTGATCGCACGACTGGCCGGCTTCAGCGGTCGACCATCACGTGACACAGAACTCGTTGCCCTCGGGGTCGTTCATCACGATCCACCAACCACCGTCCTCGTCTACTCGACCGACTTCGGTTCCGCCCGCTGCGACGAGCTGCGCAGCCTTGGCCAACTTCGCGAGGTCATCGCCGGCCCGGATGTCGAGATGCACTCGATTCTTCACCGACTTCGTTTCGGGGACCTGGAGGAACAGCACCCGCGGACCGACCCCGTCGGGGTCGACGACTGCGCTGACCGAACCAGCGGGCGGGATGGGAATGTTGTTGGCGGCGAGGAACGACTCCCACGATTCGAAACCCTCTGGTGGGTCTTGAAGTTGATAGTCGAGTGCAGCGGCCCAGAATGCCGCCATCACGTCGGCATCGGCGCAGTCGAAGGTGATCTGAACTGGCAAACCCATTCGACATACGGTACTGGCATCTGCGCGGCGCCGGTGTGCGAGAGCCGGTCGACGAGACTGGTGTGGTCAGCCGTTGAGTCGGGCGATGACCCTGTCGTGCAACACACCGTTCGTGCTGATCGCAGTGGGATGTGTGAACGTCGATTCGCCGTGACGGTCGGTGAAGCGCCCGCCCGCCTCCTCGACGATGAGCTTGACCGCGGCGATGTCGTACGGCTGCACGCCCACCGCGTCGATCGCAACGTCACACGCACCCTCCGCGACCAAGCAGTGCTGCCAGAAATCGCCGAACCCGCGGGCCCGTCTCGCCTCCTGCTGCAACCGCACCAACTCGTGCGTCAGGCCGAGTTCGTCCCAACCGTCGTTGAACGTCACACTCACCTGGGCGTGTCCGATCGAGTCGACCGCAGAGACGTGGCAACGCCGGCCGTTCGCGAACGATCCCGATCCCTTTGCTGCCCACCACCTGCGTTGTAGAGCCGGGGCCGAGACCACGCCCATCACGACTCCGTCGGCGGCGTGGGTCAGGGCGATGAGTGTTGCCCAAACGGGAATGCCCCGCACGAATCCCGACGTGCCGTCGATCGGGTCGACGATCCAACGCCACGGCGAATCGGCGTTGCCGCGCAGGCCGTGTTCCTCGCCGAAGAACCCGTGTTCGGGTCGGGCGGCGAGAACGCTGTCGGCGATCATCGTCTCGGCGCCGCGGTCTGCTTCGGTCACCTCGGTTCGGTTCGCTTTCCAGTCCAACGTGAACGCCTGGCGCTCGAACAGCGGCAAGGTGAATCGGTCGCAGGCGTCGGCGAGCTCGAGGCCGAGCGTCAAGTCGTCGTCGAAGCTCATGTGCCGGCGGTGAAGTCGGGCGCTCGTTTCTCCTGGAGCGCAGTCAGGCCCTCGGCCGCATCGGGGCCGAGAAAGTTCAGCATCTCGTACGCCAACGATGCCTCGAAGCTGGGGAGTGCCTGGCGGAGCCAGTGGTTCAGCGCCCGTTTGGTGAGCTGGATGGCGTCACGCGGGCCGGTTGCCAGCTTGTCTGCCACCTGCAACGCCTCGGTCATCAGCTGTGCGGCCGGGACGGCTTTGGACACGAGCCCGATTCGTTCGGCCTCACGACCGGTGATGAAGTCAGACGTGAGCAAGTAGTACTTCGCCTTTGCCATGCCGCACAGCAGCGGCCAGATCGCGACGGCGTGGTCGCCGGCGCCGACGCCGAGTCGAATGTGGCCGTCGGTGAAACGGGCATCCTCGTCGATGATGCTGATGTCGGCCATCAGTGCCACAGCGAGACCCGCTCCGACAGCGACGCCGTTGATGGCGGAGATGATCGGCGTGTCGCACTCGATCATCGTTCTCACGATGTCACCCGCTTCTTTCATCACTCGCATGGTCTGGGCGTAGTCGCCGACCTGGTCGGCGATCCACTCGAGGTCGCCGCCCGCCGAGAAGGCCTTTCCCGCTCCGGTGACGATGACGGCGCGTACCGAGGAGTCGGCATCGATGGTTCGAAAGACCCGCGCGAGTTCAGCGTGCATCGCTCCGTCGGTTGCGTTCAACTTGTCGGGGTTGTCGAGTGTCACGAGCAACACGCCATGGTCGAGTCGCTCGAATTTCAGGCGGGAGTACTCGGCGTACGGATCGTGAGACGCGGTATCAGACATGCCGGAACCCTACGCAACCCGTTCGGTCGGTCCGCAGCCCACGATGACCGCCCGGCTCAGCGTGTGGTCGGGCGGGCGAGCGATCAGTGAATCGCCTCGCGGGCGGCTTTGGCGATGCCGTCGGCGCTGAGTCCGAGCGAGGTCAAGATGTCGCCCGGCTGCTGGCTGTGGGGCAAGAACTTCGCCGGGATCCCGAGCACGGTGACCGGAACACCCGGCGAAACCGATGCGATCTGGTCGGCGATGGCCATCCCGATTCCGCCGTTTCGGATGCCGTCTTCCGCGGTGACCACGGCTCGATGACGAGCGGCGTCGGCGATCATCTTCGGATCGAGCGGTTCGCACGAGCGCACGTCCCACACGGTCGCGTCGATGCCCTGCCGATGCAATTGGTCACCGGCCTTGACGGCGTCGGCGACGAGCTTGCCGATCGCGAGCACGCAGACTGAACCGTCACCCTCGCGTACGAGACGCGCGTCGAGACCACTGCCCACGTCGTGCTCGTCGACCTGGCGTGCAGCGCCACGCGGATAACGAATCGCGACCGGCCCGCTGTCGGCGAGTTGCACGGCGTCGTGCAACATCTGCTGAAGCTCTTGTGCGCTCGACGGAGCCAGCACACGCATGCCGGGCACCTTCGAGAGCAGCGCCATGTCGTAGACGCCGTGATGTGACGCGCCGTCGGGCCCGGTGATGCCGGCACGGTCGAGGCAGAAGATCACCGGCAGGCGGTGCAGCGCGACGTCGTACACCACCTGATCCCATGCCCGCGACAGGAAGGTGGAATAGATCGCCACCACGGGTCGCAGCCCGAACATCGCCATTCCGGCGGCACCGGCGACGGCATGTTGCTCGGCGATGCCGACGTCGAAGAAGCGATCGGGGAAGTGGTTCTGGAACGGAATGAGCCCGGTCGGTCCGGGCATCGCCGCCGTGATCGCCACGATGCGCTCGTCGAGTTCACCCTCCTTGATGACGGCTTCCGCGAACGCCTGCGTATAGCCCGTGGGTACCGCCTTCGGCGGACCGGTGATTGGATCGAACACCGGGGCGTCGTGGAGGTGCTTCTCGTCGTCGTCCTCGGCGGGTGAGTAACCGCGCCCCTTTTGCGTCAGCACGTGCACGATGATCGGGCCTTCGATCGACAGTTCCTCGGCGCTCCGGAAGGCCTGCTCGACGGCCTCGATGTCGTGACCGTCGACCGGCCCGACATAGCGCACACCGAGTGCCTCGAAGAACGACGGCGGCTGGAGGAACTCGCGTACGCCCGCCTTGAACGCCTCGATGGCCTTCTCGGCTTGGGGCCCGACACCGGGCAGGTTGTGGAGGAAGTCCTCGAGGCGGCGTTGACGACGGACGTACACCGGGTTGAGGCGAATGTCGGTGAGTGCGTGGGCGAGCCGGTCGGTGACTCGATCGGGCAGGCTCGGGTGGTCGCCGCGCTCGTCGTGCCCCTGGCTGTTGGCCGAGAGGTTCGAGACCGTCGGGGCGTAGCTGCGCCCGTTGTCGTTGAGGACGATGATGACCCGACGTTTCGAATGCCCGAGGTTGTTGAGTGCTTCGTACGCCATACCGCCGGTCATGGCACCGTCGCCGATCACCGCGACGATGTGGCGGTGATCGTCGACGCCGGCATCGCGGGCAACGGCCATGCCGTACGCGTACGACAACACCGTGGAGGCGTGGCTGTTCTCGATGTGGTCGTGCGGGCTCTCCTCGCGGCTCGGGTAGCCGGAGAGTCCACCCGCTTGGCGAAGCTGCTCGAAGCGGCCGCCGCGCCCCGTGACGATCTTGTGGACGTACGACTGATGACCGGTGTCCCACAGAATCGCGTCGGTCGGGGAATCGAACACTCTGTGCAGCGCCAGCGAGAGTTCGACCGCACCGAGGTTCGACCCGAGATGACCGCCGGTCTCCGAGACCGCCGCCACGACGAAGTCGCGAATCTCACCGGCGAGCTCGTCCAGTTCGTCGTACGACATCGTGCGCAGGTCGGCGGGTTCCTGAATGCGCTCCAGATACATGACGTCTACGAAGCTACATGCTCATTCGCCCGGCATGTCTACACCAGCGCCGCTGCCGACGCCGAGAACCGACCCGAACCCGAACTCACCCGACTCGCGACCGCCCGGGCCGTCTCCCCTGCGGTTCCGAATGCGCTCAAAGCGTCCGGCGAACCACCGATGGTTCCGAATGCGCTCAAAG
>JBBKWQ010000057.1:0-5844 GCA_037969115.1 Ilumatobacteraceae bacterium | reverse complement strand
ACGCCCAACGCCGGCGGGCTCGGCATGGTCGCGATCGGCGTCGGTGGGGCCGACGCCGTCGACGTGATGACCGGATTCCCCTGGAACGTGCGTTGGCCCAAGGTGATCGGCGTTCGGCTCACCGGCACGTTGAGCGGATGGAGTTCGCCGAAGGATGTGATCCTCGAAGTCGCCCGTCGCCTCACCGTCGAGGGAGGCACCGGCGCGATCGTCGAATACCACGGTCCCGGCGCAGACTCGATCTCGGCAACCGGCAAGGCGACGATCTGCAACATGGGCGCCGAGATCGGCGCCACCACGTCGTTGTTCGGGTACGACCAGAACATGGCGGCGTTCTTGAAGGCGACCGGCCGCGAAGCGATCGCGGATGCCGCCGACCACGTCGCCGACGAACTCCGTCCCGACGACGGCGCCCTGTACGACGAGCTCGTCGAGATCGATCTCGACCAGCTCAAGCCGATGATCAACGGCCCGCACTCCCCCGATCGCGCCCACCGTGTCGGCGCCGACGGAGTGGGGGCGCAGGCGCGAGAGCACGGGTGGCCGCTCGAGGTGTCGTCGACGCTGATCGGTTCGTGCACCAACTCGTCGTACGAGGACATCACCCGTGTCGCCTCCATCGCGCGGCAAGCAGCCGCTGTGGGACTCATGGCGAAGACCGAACTGCTCATCACGCCCGGATCCGAGCAGATCCGGGCCACGATCGAGCGCGACGGACTGCTCGCCGATCTCGAGGCCATCGGCGCCACGGTGTTGGCCAACGCTTGTGGACCATGCATCGGCCAGTGGAGTCGTCCGGCGTCGATCACCGGCCAGCCGAACACGATCGTCAACTCGTACAACCGCAACTTTCCGAAGCGCAACGACGGCTCGGCCAACACGCTCTCGTTCGTGACCTCGCCCGACACGGTGATGGCGATCGCGCTCGCAGGGCGACTCGACTTCGACCCGACCACCGACACCCTGACGGCGCCCGACGGCACCGAGGTCACGCTCGATCCGCCGGTAGGGGAAATCCTCCCGGACGCCGGCTACGACCCGGGCGTCGACACGTTCACGCCGCCGCCGGCTGACTCGTCATCGATCGAAGTCGCAGTGAGTCCCACCAGCGAACGACTGCAGTTGCTCGAGCCGTTCCCGGCGTGGAGCGGCGAGGACTATCGCGACCTCCCGGTGCTCGTGAAAGCGCAGGGCAAGTTCACCACCGATCACATCTCGATGGCCGGGCCCTGGCTCAAGTACCGCGGACACCTCGAGAACATCTCGGGCAACCTCTACCTCGGCGCGGTCAACGCCTACGAGGGCTACGAGGTCGGCTACGGCAAGAACCAGTTGACCGGTCAGACCGAGACGTTTCCCGAAATCGCCGCGGCGTACCACCTGGCGCGCCAGCCGTGGGTCGTGGTCGGCGACGAGAACATGGGTGAGGGTTCGAGCCGCGAGCACGCCGCGATGGAGCCTCGTTTCCGTGGGGGTCTCGTGGCGATCGCTCGCAGTTTCGCCCGCATCCACGAGACCAACCTCAAGAAGCAGGGCATGGTGCCGCTCACGTTCGCGGACCCCGCCACCTACGATCAGATCGACGAGGACGACCGCATCAACGTGCTCGATCTGCCGCCAGTTCCCGGCAAGAACGTGCACTGCCAGATCGTCAAGCCCGACAAGAGCACGATCGACTTCGAGGCCACACACACCTTCAGCCCTGAGCAGGTCGACTGGTTCAGGGCCGGATCGGCGTTGAACATCGTGCGGCAGAAGGTCGCAAGTGGCGAAGTCTGACGTCGAGCGGCCCGAGCATGGACCTTCGTGAGGCGATCAGAACCACCGGGGCGGTCCGCGAGTTCCGCCCGGAACCCGTGGAACGCGATGTCCTGACCGGCGTTCTCGACGACGCTCGATTCGCGCCCTCGGGCGGGAATCGCCAGCCATGGCGTGTCGCAGTCGTGTGCGACGCTGCACGACGTCGAGAGGTCGCCGACCTCATGTCGCCGGTGTGGGACGAATACCTCGCTGCTCGCGCCCTCGGCCGCATTCCCTTCAACGTGGTCGATGGCGAGCGACCTGCCGTGGTCGTCCCGAATCAGCCGAATCCTCTCCTCGATCGGATCGAGGAGGTTCCCGTCGTGCTCGCCGTGGCGGTCGACCTGCACGACGTTGCCTACATGGACGCCGGCGCTGCCAACCGCGTCCCCATCACCGGCGGCGCGTCGATCTACCCGTTCTGCTGGAATGTGTTGCTGGCCGCCCGCGCACGCGGCCTGGGCGGGGTGATGACGACGTTCCTCAGCGCCGTCGAACCGGCGGCCGCACCGCTGCTTCGCCTCCCGGCAGACCATGCCCTCGCCGCGACGATCTTCCTCGGCTATCCGGTGTTTCAACCGACCAAGCTGGCACGATCGTCGGTGTCGTCGTTCACGACGCTCGAGTCGTTCGACGGGTCGCCGTACGATCCTGAGTCGAAGCTGGCGTAGGCAGGTTCGGTCAGGTCGTCGCTCGAGTCACCTGACTGCATCGCGAACGCCGCCAGTCGGGCGACGAGCAACGACGAGAACACGATGGCCGCTGCCGCGGCGGCGTCGAGCCACCAGTGGTTCGCGGTCGCGATGATGGCGAGCGTCATCAGCGTCGGGTGGAGCAGCAACAACCAACGCCACGGCGACCGAAGCGTCTTGATCGCGGCCATCGCGGCGATGAGGGCCCAACCGAAGTGCAGCGACGGCATCGCCGCGATCTGATTGGCGGCACCTTCGAGCGCGTTCGGGTTGTACACGACCGGACCGTACTTGAACATCGTGTCGACGAACCCGGGCATCATCCGAGGTGGTGCCAGCGGGTAGATGAGATGAATTGCCAGCGCAGCGAACGTCACCACGGTCATGAGCCACCGCGTCGGTCGGTACTGACCAGGGTGGAAGAAGTACAGCCACACCAACAGCCCGATCGCGACCGGGAAGTGCATCCACACGTAGTAGTGGTTCAGGAACTTGATGAGTACCGGATGATCGAGCAGGAAGCTCTGGAGGTCGTTCTCGAACGGAAGCCCGAGCCAGCGCTCGAGCTGGAGCACATCTCGGGCATTCTGGAACGCCACACCCAGGTCGGTCTCGCTGAATGACCGGACCTCTCGATAGACCATGAGCAGACCGGCGCAGAGTGCGATCTCCGCGAGCAGCCGAGCGCCGAATCGGCTCCGCCACCAGGACGCGACTGTTCCCCCGATGCCGTCGACCTGGGAGGTAGTCGTTGCCCCCATATCACGCGATCCTACTCTGTAACAACATCGAAATGAAGGAAGTATTGACACTCGCGGTTGGTTTATCGTCACATTCCCGCCCGACCTGAAGCCACATCGCCCGCCGGCGCCCGAAAAACGGGAGACGCCCCGATGGGGGATCGGGGCGTCTCAACCTGAAGTTCCTGATTAGTGGGGGACCAATCGTTGGAACCTCTCGAGCGGTACATGGGGGGTGTACTCGCTTCGTACTTGTCTTGTGAAAGTATGCACGTGCGGCCGCGCATCTGGCAAGTAGAACTCAACGATATCTGCTATCGTTTTTTCAGATGGATGTACGGCAGTTGTCTGCCCTGGTCGCGATTGCCGACCACGGCACGTTCTCGGCTGCAGCGCGCGCACTCTTCACCGTGCAATCGAACGTGTCCGGACATGTGGCGAAGCTCGAAAAGGAGCTCGGCGTGAGCCTCGTCGATCGGATCAACGGCGGTCTCACCGACGAGGGCGCCAAGGTCGTCGAACGTGCCCGCCGGGTGCTGCACGAACACGACGACATCGCCGCCGACATGTCGTCGCTCAACAGCGACGTGTCCGGCGACGTCCGCCTCGGCGTCATCGGCACCACAGCTCGATGGATGCTCCCCCAACTTCTCGGGGCGATCAACGATCTACACCCGGGCGTCCACGCAATCGTCCACGAGGGCAGCACCTCGACCCTCGTTCCGGGGGTCCTCTCCGGACAGCTCAACGGCGCCATCATCCACCTCCCGGTCGAAGACCCCGAACTCGTCGTCGAGCCGCTGTTCGCCGAAGACCTCCTCTTGCTCGTGCACGAGTCACATCCACTCGCAGATCGCACAACGATGTCGCTCGCCGAACTCGAAAGCACTCCCCTGCTGTTGCCACCGAAAGGCGCCGCGCTCCGACGTGTTCTCGACCGCGCTGCCGCATCGACGGGAGTGAAACTGCAACCGCAGGCCGAGATCGACGGTGTCCGACTACTCGCATCACTCGTCTTCGACGGGTACGGCGCGTCGATCGTGCCGGCCACTGCTGTTCCGCGCCGGCTCAATGGCGGTTTCGTGCGCATCGGCGTCAACGAACTCCCCCAACGCGTCGTCGCGTGGGTCCGACGGCGTCGACCCGCCCCGAGTGCTGCGACGACGGCGGTGAACTCCATCGTCCACGACCTGATGGCGGACCATGCAGCCGAGCAGCCCGGCGTGCACCTCGGCACCGACGCCTTCCCGCTCGCCAGGTCTGTCTAGTCTGCGTAGCGATGTCGATCGCCGATTTCCCACTCGTCAACCAGCTACCCGGTCCGGCGCAAGCGAGTGTGCGCTCGATCGGCGACCGGCGAGTAGTGGTCGTGGAGTTCGATCATGTCGAGGGCGGCTCGCCACTCACGTCGTCGGCCTCCGCCGTGCTCGAGACGGCAGCCCGCACCGCGTTCGAAGAACGCCTCCCCTTCGTCGCGATCCTGTCGAGCACGGGAGCCGATATCAATGAGGGCATTCCCGCGCTCGCCGGATGGGGACGCGTCGCGCAGGTTCTCACACGGTGCTCCGGTGTGATCCCCACCTTCGCGATCGTCGACGGGCCGGCGGTCGCCGGCCCGGCTCTCCTGCTCGGGCTCATGGACTTCGTCGTCATGACCACCGACAGCTACGCGTTCGTGAGCGGGCCGACGATGGTCGAAGAGTTCACCGGTGTCGAGATCACGGTCCAGGAGCTCGGCAGCGCGTCGAGCCTCGAACGAAACGCCGGAGTGGTCACGGCCATCGCGGACGACCGGGCCGGGGCACTGGCCGTGATCGAGCAGATGCTCGAGTACCTCCCCGACCATTGCGACGAAGAACCGACCCGCTGGCCAAACGACGATCCCGCCGATCGGTCGTGTCCCGAAGCCGGACAGCTCATCCCCGAATCATCCACCGGGAGCTACGACGTGAGGGCCGTGGCAGCGGCAATCGTCGACGAGGAGTCGGTGTTCGAGGTGCGCTCACGGTGGGCGGCGAACGTCGTCACCGCCTTCGCGACACTCGACGGTCGCCCGATCGGCATCGTCGCCAATCAACCGATGTCGCTCGCGGGCACGCTCGACATCCCGGCATCGCAGAAGGCCGCACGATTCGTCGCATTCTGCGACGCGTTCAACCTCCCCCTCGTCACACTGGTCGACACGCCGGGCTTCTACCCCGGCAAAGATCTCGAGTGGCGCGGCATGATCCGCCATGGCGCACAACTGGTTTTTGCCTACGGACGCGCGACCGTGCCTCGCGTGTGCGTGATCCTGAGGAAGAGCTACGGCGGCGCATTCATCGTGATGGACTCGAAGAAAATGGGCAACGACGTGTGCCTGGCATGGCCGTGGGCCGAACTCGCCGTGATGGGTGCCGGTCAGGCCGCCGCGATTCTCCAGCGACGCGCCACCGACGAGGAGCGGGCCGAGTTCGAGCTCGACTACGCCGAGCGCCTCCTCAATCCGTACGTTGCCGCCGAACGCGGGTATGTCGACGCAGTCATCGACCCAGCCGATACCCGCATGGAGATCGCGGCAGCGCTCACGATGCTCGAAGACAAACGCGAAGCGCTACAGCGACGCCGCCACG
>JBBKWQ010000056.1:0-13343 GCA_037969115.1 Ilumatobacteraceae bacterium | reverse complement strand
TGAACCCGCTTTGAGCGCATTGGGAACCGCCGGTGGTACCGGATGCGCTCAAAGCGGGTTCGGCACCGTTTGACCTGGCGACACCTCACAGTGTGACGGCGTGGAGTGCGGGCTCGGCCCCCAGACTCCTAGCCGAGGCTGGGCCAGCGGCGCTTCTGCCGTCGCCTGAGTCCGGCTGCGCCGAGCTTGCGACGTTCGCCGAGGTCCCATTCGCGTCGCCAGCCGTTGTATTCGGGACCTGTCAACAACGGGCTTCGGCCCTGTGCGGCTCGTTGTGTCGCCGCCCAGTAATCGGTGATCGCCTCATCGCCGAGCCGGGTCACGGCAGCCTCGATGCGGGCGTTGTACCGCTTGGTGTTGTCGTCCGTGTCCGGCCAGAGCGGCGCACCGAAGATCACCTTGGTGCGTCCTGGCTTCACCCGCTTCATGCCCTTACCGAAGATGGCACCGGTGCCGTCGATGAAGACCGGAACGACCGGGGCGCCGGTGCGAGTCGACAGATATGCCGCCCCACCCTTGAACTCCTGTCCCCAACCATCGGGCGACCGACCACCCTCGGGGTAGATGATCAGGCTGTACCCGTCGGCCATGACGTCGCGGATCAGGTCGGCCGACTTGCGCCCGGTTGCTTCACGGTCGATCGGGATGGCGTTCAGCGACAGCGCCGAGATCACCGACTTCCAATGGCTGTCGAAGAAGTAATCGGCAGCGGCCGCGACCACCAGATTGCTGCGCCAGCACAAGGGGATGGCCCGGATCATCAATCCGGTGTCGAGGTGACTGTGGTGGTTGGGCGCGAAGATCACTGATGGTGCTTCGTCGAGCCGGGTCAGATCTGCCAGGCGGTCGAGGCCAGTGATCTCGGGGTTCGCGATGCCGCGGGCGAGGAGGCGCATCGGGCCTTCGGTGATGACACCGCGGGCAGCCCGGGCGAGGGGTTTGCGCGCCCACGTCGTGTCGTAGTTGGCCCCGAGCTTGCTCGGCTCGTGTGGGACGACCACGCCCTTCGGTACCGACGGTGCTCGGTACGGGAACCCGTACCGGCGCAGGGGCATTGCTGCCTTGCGCACCACGCTTTCGACCCGTCCCGCAGCTCGTTGCGCCCGGCGGATGTTGGGACTCACCATGTCCGATCGACCTACTTCACATCCGCGACGAGGACGCCGGGGACGTGGAGGTGGGTGATCGACGGTGTACGGCCGACGACATCGCTGGCGATTTCGAAGGCGTCGTCCATCGTCGAGGCGGGCGTGAAGCCGAGCCGTCGAACCGTGGCGGGGTCGCCGCCGACGATGATGACCTTGCCGGCGTGTTGCTGGCCGTGGGCTCCCCAGTACCAGGCATAGAACGGGTGGACCCCGTGGTACGCGTTGCCGGTGCGGTACAGATGCCGGTACCACTCGTCTTCGGCGTACTGCTGCTCCCACTTCGTCGACATCTCGGCGGGATCGTTGGTGTCTGCCAGGACCTGATCGAAGAAGTCGATGTAGCTGGGGTGGTGGACGGGGTTGAACTCGCGGTAGGTCGGGTGCGTCATGATGATGACGCCCCCTTCGCGCACGAGTGGTTTTCCTCGATACATGTTGAACAGGTAGCCGAGGCCCATGCACATCACGAGGATCGGGTTCATGATCGACTCGGGGTTGTACGGGCTGATGAACGGGATGCCCATGGTGAGGATGTCGGTCTGCCCCTCGACCTCGACGAGGTGTTGGGCGTAGACGTGCTCGAGGGTGATCTCATGCACCGATTCGGTGAACCCGGCCTGCACGCTCGTGGTCCGATAGGGCGACTCGATGCCGTGCATGATCTTTCGACCCATCCTCGACGGCATCTTGTCGAGCGACTTCGACGTGGCGAGATACGTGGCGCGATCGCGCGGTGACCACTCCCATTCGCGTTTCGACAGAAAGTCGAACGGTGAGGGGAACGCGTCGGTGTTGATCGTGGTCTCGATCTGGAAGATCTTGGGGCCGTGGTCACGGAGCACCTCGCCGAGCCGCCACACGCTCTTGTGCAGATCGCTGTTGTGACGGTCCATCAGGCTGCGGGTGTTCTGCAGCGTGACCGGGTTGTGGTGGAAGCTCAGGCTTCGATATGAGGCGAGCCCGGTGGTGATCGACTTCCAACCGCCGTCCATGGCCACCTGGTTGACGTTGGCGTACACGATGAGATCGGACTCTGCCGCACGTTTGTTGATCTCGAGCACCTCGCCCTGATCGGTCTCGCCGATCACCGCCAGATTGTCGTAGTCCTCGGCGTCGTGCTGGTAGAGCGTGCCGCGCTGGAGGAACGAATCGACGATCCGGTCTCCGAGGACATGGCGCAACTCGTACTCGTGCATGCGGCGGTGGAGCCCGAGTGCAGCGATGATGTGGACGTCGTCGACCCCGGCCGCTGCGGCGAGGTCGAGCACCGCCTCGACGATGCGCTGCCGGTTGTCGGGTCGCCGCATCTTCGGTAGCGACAGGCTCGCATCGTCGAACGCGATCGTGAGCTTCATGCCTGGACGGAGAAGCGCCGGCAACGGCTCCATGTCGACCGGGTTGACG
Organism: Ilumatobacteraceae bacterium; assembly: GCA_037969115.1. Classification (GTDB taxonomy): domain Bacteria; phylum Actinomycetota; class Acidimicrobiia; order Acidimicrobiales; family Ilumatobacteraceae; genus JBBKWQ01. Next base: position 10,791 of record JBBKWQ010000056.1, on the reverse strand, counting down.
AGCGCGTTGCGGATTGCGCCGTCGAGATCGTCGATTCCGGCGAGCGGTTCCGGGGGATAGATGATGCGGCTGCGATCGGCTGGCAACTTCTCGAGACTGAACTTCTCGCCGCGCCAGAACAACGTGGGAGGAGTGGAGCGGTCGACATCGAGGACAAATCCGGGGCGTGGCATCTCTGTCAGCTTTCTCGCAGGTCGAAGGCGATTTTGACGGCACCACGTCGACCCGCCGTCGCTGCATGTGCGAGGGCGTCGATGTGATCGTCGAGTCGGTACGTGGCCGACAGGAGTCGCTCGACCTCATAGTGGTTGGCGGTATCGATGGCCAGGTCGAACGTGTTCGCCCGAGAGCCATCTGGCATCGTTTCGGTGCCGTACGTGTAGGCGCCCTTGAGCTCGGTTTCGCGGTGCCAGAGCCCGGTGAGATCGAGGGTGACGTCGGCCGGCATGCCGAGCAGCACCACACGGCCGCGGGGACGCGTGATGCGCAGCGCGTCGGTGACCGACTGGGTCGACCCGACTGCGTCGATGGTGACGTGGGCGCCCGAAGTGAGGTAGTCGCCGATGATGTGGCAGCCGGCTTCGAGCCGCACGGCCCGGTCGAGTTTGGCAGCCTGCACGACCACGTCGGCACCGAGTGCCTTGGCGATCGCGATCTGATGCGGATAGCGGGCGCCGACGACGATACGAGCGTCGGGCAGGTAGCGCTTCAGACCAGCGATGGTCATCAGACCCATCGTGCCGGCACCGAGCACAGCCACGATGGGTGTCTCGGCCGGGTCGAGTCGGGCGATGGTGGGCCAGGCGAGGAGCGCGGCGTGGATGCCGCCGGCCAGTGGTTCGACCAGTACTGCTCGCTCGTCGGGTATGTCGTCGCCGATGCGGTGCAGTTGTGATTCGTGAGCCCAGAACCACGGTGCCCATCCGCCGCCGGTCGAGCAGCAGAAACCGGTTTGGATCCCGGGTTCGAGGTGGCCGGTCGCGAGGTGCGCGTAGTCGTCGCCGTCGGCGGGCGCCGCGCCGACGAATGGGGGAGCGAAGCCCCTCGCCTCGTGACCGAGCACCGGTTCGAGAATGACGCGGGTGCCGTCATCGAGTTCGCCGACCACTACGTGGCCGGGCACGAATGGGAAGCTGACCCAGTCCTCGAAGTAGGCCGACGCATGGCCTTCGACGAGGGAGAGATCGGACCCGCAGATGCCGGTCAGCCGGGTCGTGACGCGGCGCCAGCCGTCGCCGGGCCGGTCGGGGTCTTCGATGTTGCGGTACTCCAACGGACCGACCCGCGCTGCGACGGCGGGTGAGACTGCCGAGGCGATCCGAGCCATGCCGAGTTTGGCGACCTTGCGTCGCACCTGTAGTGCCTTCATGCGAACTTCCTGCGCTGCTCGCGGTCGACCATCAATTCGCCGATCGGCAGGATCGGTCTCGGGCCGCCCGGTGTCTTCGACCAGTTCTCGACGAGCCATCCGCGCTTTCGCGCGATCGCTGCCAATCGTGTCTCGGGATTCACGGCGACCGGAAAGCCGACCGCTTCGAACAGCGGCAGGTCAGAGGACGAGTCGGCGTACGCCACGCATTCGTCGAGGCGGAGACCTTCGGCGTCGCAGTAGTCCGACAGGAGTTGTGCTCGTGCCTCGCCAGTGGGAGGCACTTCGTGCATCTCACCCGAATAGGTGCCGTCTGGGCGGACGCTCATCTCGGCGGCGAAGATCTCGTCGAACAGCGGCTTCAGGCCGGCGACGGCGAAGTCGAGTGCACCGGTGATCAGGATCGTGCGATGACCCGCGGCCTTGTGTTCGCGAACACGACGCATGCCCTCGGGAAAGCTCTTCGTGAGGATGAGCTGATTGAGCATCTCGCGCGCATCTTCTTCGATCTGGCCGACAGGGGCATCCTCGTAGCGACGGTAGAAGTGCCGAAGGAAGTCGGATCGATCTCGGCGGTCGAGCTGGAGCAGACCGGGCGCTTCGGTGAGGGTTCGCAGCACGTAGCGGATTCGTTCCGGTGTGTTCAGCCTGCGGGTCGCGAGCCACGAGTAACTCTCGACCACGTTCGAGGCGATCAGCGTGTTCTCGAGATCGAACGCCGCGACGTGGCGTTTCGGGTCGAGCACCTGTCCGCGGAGCCGCACCATCCGGTCGGTGCCCCGCGACTTGCCGGGTGTGGTCTTGACCCGAGCGTGCTCGATGATGGACGGCAGGTGGATGCCCTTCACGTAATGGTCCCAGTCGATGGCTGCCGGGTTGAACCCGAAGGCGGCCTGGTCGGCCTCGTCCAGCGAGTCCCAGAGGCGGATGAGATTGTCGACCTGGTAGATGGCCTCGCACTCGGTGTACAGCCCGTACAACTCGACGTATTCGAGGGCGGTCTCGATTTCGATCCGCTTGGTTTCGAGCGTGGCGGTGAATTCGGCCTGTTTGCCACGCAGCGGGAGTGCGTTGAGGGTTTGTTCTGCTCGGGTGAGCACGTTCTTGGCGCGCCGGAGTTGTGTTTGCACACGCCCACGTCCGGGGAATCGCCACTCGGGAACGACGATGGGCTGGCCCGCGGAGTCGTAGATCGGGTGTTCGGTGAACCAGCTGCTGACGTTGTTGACGAGGCGTCGGTACTTGAGCGGGTTGATGCCGCCGGACGCGACCTGTGTGATGCGCGGCGCCTGCTCCGGACCGGCCGCGGCGACGGCGATGATCGCCGCAACGACCATGTCGACCGGGATCACGTCGACAGTTCCTTCGGGCACGCCGGGGAACTCCTTGAGCAGGCCCCTGGCGTACGAGATGATGACCGGTTCCGCCATGCGGAATCCACGGATCCAACCTGGTTTGGGTTCTGCCCATGCCGACTCGATGATCGACGGCCGCACGATCGAGACCGGAACGTCGCCCTTCGACTCGGTCAGGGCCTGCTCGCCGAGCGCCTTCGTGTAGGCGTATGCGTCTGGCCAACCGAGGCTCGCGGCACGGGCCCGGCCGGCGGTGACCAGTTGGTCCTTCACCCACCGCTCACGCAACTGTTCGGTCTTGGCGGCCAGAGCCGGAGCCCCGGCAGCGCCGAGTTCGGAGCGAGCCGCCTTGCGGAACTCGGTGAGCTGGTCGGGCAGGCGGCTGAGCGCCTGCGTGTCGCCCTTGAGTCGCCGCGCCGATTCGACCTCGGACTTCCAGCTCAGGCCGATGTCCCACGGGCCCTCGCTGACCAGCTCTTCCGGCGCGGTGCCGCGCCGGTTGCCGGCGACGTAGCACGTCGACACTGCGACGAGGTGGGGTGTGATCTCCAGGTCGTGGCAGAGCTGAGCGATGCGGGTCGGTCCGAGCAGGTTGATCTCGACGGCCAGGTCGAGCGGCGAGTCGAACGACACCGTGGCGGCCGAGTGGATCACGACGTCGACAGATCGGAAGATTTCACGGTCGGTGTCGCTCAGAGCTAAACCGTCGCTCGAAACGTCGCCGGCGATCGTGGTGATCCGGCGTTCGGTCATCTCCTGGAATGTCTCGGTGCTGTCGGGCGCAGCATGGCGCTCGCGAAGGCGGTCGAAGGCGTCGTTCTTGAGCAGTTCCTTCTGGATACGGCGTGCCGCTGGTGTACGGCGGCCATCGCGCACGAGGAGGACGAGCTCGCAGTCGGGAACGCCGCGCAGCATCCGTTCGACGAGGGCGGTGCCAACGAAGCCGGTGGACCCGGTGATGGCGATCCGTTTACCGGCGAGCGATTCGGCGATCACGAACGCATGTCTATCAGAGTTCTCTACCATTTGGTAGAGAACTCTGATAGAGATGGTTCCCGCATGACTATCACCGTCGCGCCGACCCGCCAACGCATCCTCGATGCGTCCATCGACCTCTTCGGCCGTCGGGGCGTCGACGCGGTCTCGCTCGACGAGATCGCCCGCGCCGTCGGGGTCCGCAAGCAGACCGTGCTGTACTGGTTCGCCTCCAAGGACGAACTGACCGATGCGGTGCTCGAGGCCGTGGCGGCCGAGCTGGTCGTCGTGATCGACGCCGCCGTGCGCGCGGCCGACGACGACCCGCTGGCACGCATCGATTCGGTCGTGCGTGCGGTGTTCCGGCCGGCCACTCGTCGCCCCGCACTCCTCGGCCTCGTTCGCGAGGTGAGTCGCTTGCCGGACACCCATGGCGATCGGCTCCGCGGGCACGTGCAACCCCTGATCGATCGGTGCGTCGAGTACCTCGAGCTCGAGATGGACCGGGGCCGGCTCCGTCGTGCAGACCCGGGTCTGGTCGCGTCGTTGGCCTATGCCACGGTCACGGGGATCGCGACGGAGCCTGCCGCACTCCGAGCCGTGGGTTGGCGTGCCGACGTGATCGGGCTCCGACATCTCCGCGACGAGCTTCGATCGTTCCTACGCGCTGCCCTCAGTCCGCTGCCGGACGAGCGCGAGGTAGCGATTCAGTGAGCGGTGTTCCGGCGACGTCGTGCGTGACGCTCGATCGCGAGCTCGACGAGTCGATCGATGATCTCGGAGTACGTCATACCGCTTGCCATCATCAGCTTCGGGAACATCGAGATCGGTGTGAAGCCCGGCATGGTGTTGACCTCGTTGCACAGGAATCCGCGACCGTGCTCTTCGAAGAAGAAGTCGCATCGGGCGAGCCCGTCGCAGCGCAGCAAGTTGAACACTTCGACCGCGAGTCGCCTGACCTCGGTCATCTGTGACTCGGTGAGCGGAGCGGGAATCAGACCCTGCGATCCGTCGTTGACGTACTTGTCGGTGTAGCTGTAGAACTCTTCGCCGGGAATGATCTCGCCCGCGACCGAGGCCACCGGTTCGGTGTTGCCGAGCACGGCCACTTCGATTTCGCGGCCGTCGATGCCCTCTTCGACGATGACCCATTCGTCGTAGGTGAGTGCCAGTTCGATGGCGTCCTGGAGCTCGTCGACGTCGTGAGCTTTGGTCACTCCCACGGATGAGCCCATGTTGGCGGGTTTCACGAACAGGGGTAGTCCGAGCTCTGCCACGAGCTGCGTCGGCAATCCGGGAGTGCGCTGATGGTCGGCGAAGGCTCGGTAGTCGGCCTGGGCGATGCCGGCACCACCGAGGATGTGTTTGGCCATCGCCTTGTCCATCGCGACGGCGGAGCCGAGCACGCCGGACCCCGCGTAGGCGATGTCGGCGAGCTCGAGCACGCCCTGCACGGTGCCGTCTTCGCCGAGGGGACCGTGGAGCAGCGGCAGCACCACGGTGGGACCGGTCGACTCGACCGGCCGTGTGACGTCGGTGAGTGCCTGGCTCGGTTCGACCAGCGATCCGGTCGGATCGAGGCGTCCGGGTAGTGCCCCGTGACCCTCGGTGAGCGCCATCGCCGCCGCGTCGGCGTATGACCAGGCGCCGTTGGTGTCGATGCCGATCGGCGTGATCCGATACTTGGTCTGATCGGCCGCGGCGAGGACATGGGCCGCCGTTGTGCAACTCACCTCGTGCTCGGCCGACTGTCCGCCGAAGAGGACGACGAGATGAATGCGCTCGGGGGTCACGTCCTCGACGGTACCGTTCGGACCTGTGAGATGTCTGGCATCTGAAGCGGCAGCGGCGATCGGTGGTCGACTGGTCGGACCCGATGTCGCGTTCGACGGCGCATCGTTCGACTCGCGCACGATCAGCCCGGGCCAGCTGTTCGTGCCGATCGTGGCCGATCGCGACGGTCACGATTACATCGCCGCCGCGCTTGCCACGGGCACGGCGGTCTATCTCACGTCACGCCCGGCGATCGACGGAACGGCGATCGTGGTCGACGACACGGCACGAGCGCTCGTGCAGATTGCTGCATGGGCTCGCCGCCGACACCGTGCGACCGTGGTGGGGGTGACGGGTAGCGTCGGCAAGACCAGCACGAAGGATCTCATCGCCGGCGCGCTCCGCTCGACGCTGCGCGTGGCCGCGAACGAGCGGAGTTTCAACAACGAGCAGGGCCTCCCCGTGACGATCCTGAATGCGCCCGACGACGCCGACGCGATGGTGCTCGAGATGGGCATGCGGGGCTTCGGCGAGATCGAGGCGTTGTGTCAGATTGCTCGTCCCTCTGTCGGCGTCGTCACGGCGGTGGGACATTCGCACACCGAGCGGGTCGGCGGCATCCTCGGCGTGGCGCGTGCCAAGCGCGAACTCGTCGAGGCGCTGCCGTCGAACGGCACCGCCGTGTTGAATGCCGATGACGAACTCGTTGCAGGCATGGCCGATCACACTGTTGCGTCGGTGCTGACGTTCGGACGTGATCGCTCCGCCGACGTGCGGATCATCTCGATCGAGTTCGACGATCTGGCTCGGCCTCGATTTCGTGTGGAGACGCCGTGGGGGCGAGCCGCGGGTGCGCTCGCCGCGAGTGGGGAACACATGGTGTCCAACGCGGCGGCTGCGCTGGCCGTTGCCGGAGAGCTCGGCGTTCCGATCTCCGACGCCGCAGCGGCCCTGGCGACGGTTGCGTTGTCACCGATGCGGATGGAGACAACGCGACTTGCGTCCGGTGCGGTTGTGATCAACGACGCGTACAACGCCAACCCCACGTCGATGCGAGCTGCATTGCACTCACTGGCGAGGATTCCTGCCGGACGTCGGGTTGCGATCCTCGGCGTGATGGCCGAACTCGATGACGCCGTGTCAGGACACGCCGACATCGCGGCGCTCGCCAACGAATTGGACATCGACCTGGTCGCTGTCGGCACCGATCTGTACGGCGTGCAGCCGACGGATGACCCGCTCGGTGCTCTCGGGGTGATCGGTGCGGGCGATGCCGTGCTCGTGAAGGCGAGTCGAGTCGGCGGCCTCGAACGCATCGCCGATGCGTTGCTCGCCGGTCCGTGACGGTGGCAGCGACGCGATCAGATCATGCGGCTGGCGTTGGCCAGTTTGAACGCTTCGCCGCCGAGGTCTTCGGGGAGGAACGCCTCCTCGGGCAGCCGATGCAGGTCGGCCCACCATGCGAGAAACATCGCGAAGCCGGCTCCCACGAGTAGCACCGGTCGGGCGCCGACGTGGTCCATGATGGGGCCGGCGATCATGTTGCCGATCGGCACCGTGCCGCCGAAGGCCATGAACCAGAGCGGCATCACGGCACCTCGTTCGGTGTCGGCCGTGTTCTGCTGGAAGACGGTGACGATCGTGGTGGCGGTCATGAAGTACAGAAAGCCGAGGATCATCGCGACGAAGTAGGCGACCTCGATGTCGCGCAACAGCGCGAACATTGCGAGAGCGACGCTGAATCCTGCGAAACCCACGGACGTGAGCCGCTTCTTGTCGAAGCCAGACAGGATCGTGCCGACCGAGAGCGCACCGAGGAACGCTCCGAGGCCCCACACGATGTAGAGCAGTTTGTACTGCCCACCGCTCGAGTCGATGTTGAAGTTGAGACGGGCAACCGATGGGAACAGGCCGACATAGGGCAGGCTGATGAGCGAGAAGAGACACATCGCGGTGAGGCTGCGCCACAGGACCTCGCGTCGACGTGCGATGTTGATGCCGGACGTGAGTCGACGCCATCCACGTTCCGGGTGGTTGCCGATCGCCTGTGGAAGGGCGATGAACAGGAGTGGCACGATCAGGAACAGGTAGGTCGCCGCGTTCACGATGAACAGTTGGGCAGTCGACAGGCCTGCGAATGCGAGGAGTGCCGCGATCGCCGGGCCCATGATGCGGCTGCCGTTGATCATGGCCGAGTTGAGGCTGACGGCTCCGGCGAGGTCGACGCGGTCGACCATCATCGGCGTCGACGCGCTGAATGCGGGAGCGTTGAGCGCGTTCGCAACCCCGATGACGAGTTGCACGGCGAAGATCGTCCAGAGGGGTGTCTCGGTCGCGACGAACACGGCGAGCACGAGCGACATCGTCAGCATGACCGTCTGCATGGCGATCACGAACTGCGTGCGACGTACCTTGTCGGCGAGGACGCCGGCCGGGAGCGACAGCAGCAGCAGCGGTCCGAGCTGAACGAAGACGAGGAGACCCACCAACCCGGCAGATCCGGTTCGGCTGTCGATGTAGGCCGGCAGCGTGAAATTCTGCATCCACGTACCGACGCTGGAGAGCGCGGTGCCGATGAACACGATCCGGAAGTTGCGGTAGGCGAGCGCCGCCCTGGCGGAGCCGGGTTTGTACTTGGCGGGGGGTTGTTCGGTCGTGGTGGTCATGGCAGAGCGGGCTTGACCCGCCGGTCAAGATACCGCGCTCAGCCGAGGATCAGTTCGGCGTACTGCGGAAGAACTTGGGCCGGACCGCTGACCATGATCGTGGTCAAACAGGTCTCTCGCCATCGAGCCAGCTCGTCACGGATTTTGTCGAGGGGTCCAACGAGCGCGACGTCTTCGACCATCTGGAGTGGAATCGAGGCAGCCGCTTCGTCCTTCTTGCCCTGGAGGTAGAGCTCTTGCACTCGCGTCGCCACATCTTCGTAACCCATACGCGCGAACACCTCGAAGTGAAAGTTGGCGCCTTTGGCTCCCATGCCACCGGCATACAGAGCGAGGAAGGGCCTGACGAAGTCTGCGCACTGTTCGGCGTCGTCGCCGGGCACGATCGTGACCGTTGCGGCGATTTCGAAACGATCGGTCTTGCCGCTGTCGCCGCTGGTAGCGAAGCCTTTGGCGAGGCAGTCGCGATAGAAGGCGTCTTCCTTCGGTGAGAAGAAGAGTGGTAGCCAACCGTCACAGATCTCGGCGGACAATGCAACGTTCTTGGGCCCTTCGGCGGCCAGGAAGATCGGGATGTCGGGCCGCAGCGGGTGGACGGTCGACTTGAGCGGCTTGCCGAGACCCGTCCCGTCGTCGCCCTGGTAGGGCAGGTCGTAGTGGGCGCCGTGGAACTCGACGCGGTCCTCGCGTGCGAAAATGTCGCGGACGACCGAGACGTACTCGCGCGTGCGCGCGAGCGGCTTGGGATACGGCTGGCCGTACCAGCCCTCGACCACCTGCGGGCCGGAGGCACCCAGGCCGAGGATGAAGCGGCCGTTCGACAGGTGGTCGAGCGTGATCGCCGACATCGCGGTGGCCGCAGGTGCGCGGGCCGACATCTGAGCGATGCCGGTTCCGAGACGCACCCTCTCGGTGTGGGCACCCCACCAGGCGAGGGGAGTGAGACAGTCGGAGCCGTACGCCTCGGCGGTCCAGATGGAGTCGAAGCCGAGCCGCTCGGCCTCCTGGATGCCTGCGAGCGCCCCGGCTGGGGGGCCGGCCGACCAGTAGCCAGTGTTGTAGCCGAGTTTCAGATCTGTCATATCGAGCACCTTAAACACCGCGTCCCGTGCGAGGATCACTCGGGTGATGGACGACGATCTCATCGTGACGCGGAGTGTTCGCGTGCCGCGGCGCGAACTCGAGGTGGGCTTCTCGCCGTCCGGCGGCCCCGGAGGTCAACATGCCAACAAGTCGTCCACGCGAGTCGAATTGCGACTTGATCTCGCGGCGTCGTCCGCGTTCACCGAGCACCAGCGGGCGCGCGTGATCGAGCGACTCGGCACCGAGATACGCGTCGTCGCTGACGACGAGCGGAGCCAGCTCCGAAACCGAGCGCTCGCCGAGGAGCGGCTCGTGGCCCGCCTCCAGTCCGCGTTGCACGTCGATGCGCCCAGGCGCAAGACGCGTCCGACCCGCGGTTCGCAACGCCGCCGTGTCGAGGGCAAGAAGCGGCGCGGCGAGATCAAGAAGCAACGACGAAAGCCCGGACCGAACGACTAGCCGCGGCCGACCCAGTCGTCGAGTAGTTCCTGGAGTTGGTCTGGAAAGAGCGCCACGTGTGGCGGCGGGTCGGTGATCGACCGCCACTCGGCCCACCCCGGCGAGCCGATGTCGTCGAACGCGCGACCTTCATCGGGAACGACATCGCGCTCGGCGAACGATCCGATGTAGAGGAAAACGATCTCGTGGCCGAGCTCGCCATCGAGTTCGAAGATGTTTTCGACGATGCCGAGCAGCCCCTCGGGCACGAAGGTTGCGTCGAGCTCCTCGCGGATCTCGCGCACCACTGCGTCCAGTGATCGTTCGCCCAGCTCGACCGACCCGCCGAGCGGACGGTTGAACTCCGTACCAGCCTGGTTGTGCGCCCTGAAGACGAGGTGCCGGGCGCGGACCTGGTCGAGCACGACGGCGAGCGATTTCACCTGGACGTATGAGCGGTCGATGGCGCCGGGGCGGGTGGTTGGGAACGGCGTCTCCTGGTTGACCATGGAAAGCACGCTAGGCGGATCGCACCGTCCCAGGGGTCCGACGACCACTCGAAGGTCGACCGACCTCATGCTCGGCGAGGCCGTTTGGGTGACACGTCGCAAACGCGTTCTTGTACGACTGCAAGTAGAGATCAGTGTGAGCATCCGTCAGTCAAACGGGCGAAAGCCCCCGATTCCTGCGTCCCCCTGCCGGAACGTTGCCTCCGGAGGCTCGTCGACACTGAGGCCCCGACGGATAGCGAGGACTTCGAGTTCCTCGATCAACTGCTCGACTCCGGCGTCGGACACGGCGACCATCGAGTTCAAATACGTGCGCTTGTCGCCGTGCTGCACCGCTGCAGTGACCCACGAAGTTCCCCAGTTCCTCTCGATCAGACGCAGGCCGTCGATGTCGCTCCACGGACGACGTTTCATCACGAACCAACTCCGTATCACGAGCACATCGTCCTCTTCCCACGCTGCGAGGCGACGCATCCACAACACGGGAGGGAGAGTGAAACCCAATGCGATGGCGAGTCCCTCGGCCAGTCCCACTTCTTCATCCGCGACAAAGAACGGGACAACGAGCGCGACAGCCAATATGACAAACCCGACCTTGCGCCAGTACCGGTTGCTTGCCACCC
>JBBKWQ010000055.1:0-34085 GCA_037969115.1 Ilumatobacteraceae bacterium | reverse complement strand
GCGGTGGCCCCGCGTACCAGGCCATCCTGGCCCAGCCACCGGGATCGGTGCACGGCGCCCTCCGCCTCACCGAGCAGGGCGAGATGGTCGCTGCCAAGTACTCGTGGCCGGCGTCGGCCCGTCGCAACCTGGAGACGCTCGTGGCTGCGTCGCTCGAAGCATCGTGTCTCGACGCCGAGCATCTCGGCGAGTCGATCACGCCGTTCGGCGAAGCCATGGAGACCCTTTCGGCATCGGCTCTCGGTGCGTACCGCCAGTTGGTGTACGGCGACGAACGATTCGTCCGGTTCTTCCGCGAGATCACACCGGTGAAGGAGATCTCGACGCTGAACGTCGGGAGCCGCCCGGCGTCACGGAAACGCTCCGACGCCATCGAGGATCTGCGCGCTATTCCTTGGGTATTCGGCTGGAGTCAGTGCCGTCTGAACCTGCCGGGCTGGTTCGGGGCCGGCACTGCATTCGAACACTTCGTTGCGTCAGACCCAGCGAACGCCGAACTCCTCCTCGACATGCACGATCGATGGCCGTTCTTCAGGGCGATCATCAACAACATGGGCATGGTCCTCGCCAAGTCTGACCTCGGCATCGGAGCCGCCTACGCCGAGGCGCTCGTCACCGACCCGACGCTGCGAGACGACATCTTCGGTACCATCACCGCCGAACACGGCCTCGCCCGGAAGTGGCACGCCGCCATCACCGGATCAGACGACCCGCTCGCCGACAACCCGGCACTCGCTCGCAGTATCAGGAATCGCTTCCCCTACCTCGACCCGTTGCACGTGATGCAGGTCGAACTCTTGCGCCGGTATCGCGCCGGCGACGACGGCGAACTGATCGAGCGTGGTATCCAGCTGACGCTGAACACGATCGCGACCGGACTGCGCAACAGCGGCTGACCGACTCCCCGGTAGATTCGGCACCATGACCAGCGAACGCAAACACGATCTGACGCGACACCGCGTGTCGATCAAGTATTGCGTCCCTTGAGACTATTCGAGCCGCGCCGTGGGCGCTGCGAACGACTTGTTGCGCGACTACCAACACGTGATCGACGAGCTCGCCTTGGTGACGGGGTCGAAGGGCGTGTTCGACGTGGTCGTCGACGACCAACTGCTGTTCTCGAAGCACGCAACCGGGCGGCACGCCCGAGATGGCGAGGTGCTCACACTCTTCCGCGAGCGGGTCGTCCCCACTGTGGAGCCCTACGAACACTGACACCGAAAACGACAAACGCCGCACGAGACAATGCCCCGTGCGGCGTTGATCGTTGCGAGATCTCGATCAGACGACGCGAACGCCAACTGCTTCGGGGCCCTTGCGGCCCTGAGCAACTTCGAACTCGACGTTCTGACCATCGAGGAGCGTCCGGCGACCGGTGCCTTCGATGTTTGAGAAGTGCACGAAGACGTCGTCGCCATCTTCGCGGCTGATGAATCCAAAGCCCTTCTGATCATTGAAGAACTTCACGGTGCCGGTGGCCATTCTGGGTACTCCCTTGTAACGCGTCGGATCCCACTGCGGGAACCAACAGACACGAACGATACAGAACACCAACTCCGTTTCCACAGTCGTGCCGACGAGCTCGGATCCGGCGGCGCACCCACCTCGGCGTGGGTCGGCAGTGATACGTGAACGTCCGCCCCGATTTCATTTCGGGTGTGACCGATGGCATACTCAGAGCGATCACCGAGCCCGACCGGGTTTTCGACTATGGGGGACACGTATGAGACGTTCACGTTTGCTCGCTCCACTACTCGTGGGAGCACTGATCGCAGGTGCCTGCGGCGGTAGCGACGACGCGGCCAGCGACGACACCGCGACCGACACGACCGATGCCACCGAGGAGACCGATCCGGTCGAAGAGCCAGACGAGGGCGAAGCCGATCCCGAAGAGACTGCGCCACCCTCGACCGACGAGGCCGCTCCGGAAGAAACCGCGGCACCGGTCGAGGAGATGGCCCCAGTGCGCGGCGGCACCCTCACGTACTTGCTCGAAGCGGAATCCGACACGTGGGACATTCCCAACGCCAACTGCGCCGTGGCGTGTATCACGGTGATGCGCAACGTCGCCGACCCGTTGACGATCGTGAACGCCGACGGTGAGCTCGAGCCGTTCCTGCTCGAGTCGATCGAGAGCAACGACGACTTCACCGAGTGGACCCTGGTCATGCGAGACGGGGTGACCTTCCACGACGGCACACCGGCCGATGGTGCCGCCGTGCAGCGCAACCTCGTCGAGATGGCCAGTGGTGTGCTACAGGGTCAAGTCCTGACCGACCTCGCCAACGGCACCGACAGCATCGAGTTGGTCGACCCGATGACCGTGAAGGTCACGTTCGGTCGATCCTTCTCGACGTTCGGCTACAACATCGCCGAGCGCACCGGCTACCTCATCGCCCCGAGCTTCTGGGACAACCCCGATCGTGCCGGCGCGTTGATGGTCGCGACCGGGCCGTTCATGATGGCCGAGCAGATCCGTGGTGAGGAAACGCGAACCGTCGCCAACCCGAACTATTGGAGGACCGACGCGAACGGCGAGCAGTTGCCCTATCTCGACGGCATCAACTTCCGGCCCGTCCCCGACGTGTCGACGCGACGAGCCACGATGGAATCGGGCGATGCCGACGGCAACATGGACAGCTTCGGCGAGAACAAGGAGTTCTGGAACACGGACTGGCTCGACAGCGGCGGACAGCTCGCCCGCAACGCGCCAGACCGCGAGACGACGTACCTCTTGATCAACAACCGCAACGCACCGTGGGACAATCAGCAGTTCCGACAGGCAGTGGCGATGTGCACCGACCGTGAGGAATTCCTCGCATTCCGTGCACCGGGCAACCAGATCGCCAACGGACCGTTCGCCGAAGGTTCCCTCGGATACATGGCAGATCCGGGCTTCCCCGAATTCGACCCCGAAGGCGGTAACGCCATCCTCGACGAGATCGGTCGTCCCGACGTCATCACCTATGGCACCACCAACGTGCCGTCGAACCTGCTCACCGCAGAGCTGTTCGCCGACCAGTGGGCCACCAACTGCGGGCTCACCGTCGACATCGACCAGTTCGACCAGTCGGAGCTGATCACCAAGGCGATCACGGGCTCCTTCGAAGTGTTCCTGTGGCGCAACCATGGTCAGGGTCAGCCCGGCCTCGAGGAAATATGGTGGACCACCCGCCACGGTGAGGGCCTGGCGCTGAACTTCGGCGGCATCGCCGACCCGGCACTCGATGATCTGATGTTCCAGACGTGGGCCACCGCCGACCGGGACGAGCTCGATGCGCTCGGCCAGCAGATCAGCCAGCTCTTCGCGGAACAGGTGTACAACATCTGGCTGAACACCACCGAGTGGAACAGCCCGTATCAGGCGAACGTCCACGGCGTCGGCAACATGACGCTCGAGTCCGGAAACGAGGTACAGGGCTCGATCGCCGGCCGGATGTATCTGCAAGAAGCCTGGAAGGAAGGCTGATCCACTCACTTCGGTTTTCGGTGTGGCCCGGGATCATCCCGGGCCACACCGGGGCCTGTCGCCAAGGAAGCGCTGCATGATTGTCGCGATCATCTTCATCATTTTTGCGTTGTTGGTCGCGTGGGTCGTCTACTCGGCCGGATGGCGGTTCGCAGCACAGCGCTTCGGTGGCGCGATTCTGATTCTCATCCTGGTCACCTTCGGTACCACGCTCCTCCTCCGGGCGACACCAGGCGATCCGTGCATCACGGCGCTCGGCACGGCAGCCAGCGTCGAAGCGGTCGCAGAGTGCAACTCCGATCGCGGACTCGACACCAATGTCGTGGCGCAGTACGTCGGCTGGAGTGGAGACGTCCTCTCCGGCGACCTCGGATACGCGTTCTACAAGAACCGCGAGCCGCTCACCGACACCATCAAGCAACGACTACCGCGCAGCGCGTTGCTGTTCCTCTACAGCCAGCTCCTCGCGCTGACCCTCGCGGTGCCCATGGGCATCTGGTCCGCCTACCAGGCCGGCCGACGACCGCGCAAGATCCCGGGATGGTTGCTTCCGGTGATCCTGGCGTCGACCTTCGGACTCGCGATCGTCGCTGGTTGGGGCGTCGCTGCGGTGGTGTTCCTCGCACTCCTCACGCCGATCTTCGTGTTCAACGTTCTGCGTGGAGGGCCGCCGGGCGACGCCACCATCAACTTCTTGGCCTTTGCGCTGCTGTCGATTCCGGTGTTCGTGCTCGGTGAGTCACTTCGGTACGTCTTCGCCATCCAGAACGACCTCTATCAGCTCACCGGGTATGCCCCGTGGAGTGCCGGCGTCGCGGAGCACCTCGAGTCGGTCTGGCTCCCCACGCTCGTGCTCGCCCTCGCCGCCACGCCGGTGTATCTTCGACTGCTTCGTGCCGACATGGTCCAGAACCTGCAGCAGGACTTCGTCTCCGTCGCGAAGGCGAAGGGGATGTCGAACACCCACATCCTGTTCCGGCATGTGCTGCGACCGTCCACGCTGACCCTCCTCACGGTGCTCGGTCTGAACATCGCGCAGCTCGTGAACGGCGCCATCGTCGTCGAGTTCATCTTCGATTACGACGGCATGGGCAGCTACCTCATCGAGGCCGTGGCTCGCCGTGAGTTCTTCGCCGTCCAAACCATCGTGGCTCTCGTCGCCGTGTTGTTCGTCATGACGAACACCGTGATCGATGTGCTGTACACCATGGTCGACCCCAGAGTGAAAGCGGAGGGTACGGGATGAGCAATCTGGTGCTCGAGATCGCCACGGAGGGCGAACGGCCCCCGAAGTCCGGCAGGAAGCGATGGAAGTCGGAGGACATCATCTTCCGTCTCTCGGCGGCCTGGCTCGTGATCGTCGTCGCCGTGATCGTGTTGGGTCCCATATTGCCGTTCGTCACCGATCCGGACGCGAAAGACCGCGAGCTGATCAACGCCGGGCCGAGCTGGAGCCACTGGTTCGGCAACGCCGCGTTCGGTCAGGACGTGTTCTCCCGAGTCGCCGTCGGTGGCCGGATCTCCTTGTTCATCGCCCTGATGGTCACCACCATCGGCATCGTGCTCGGCGGCGCGTTGGGACTGCTCGCCGGCTATCTGCGCGGTTGGGTCGACTCGCTCATTCGCATCGTCATCAACGTCACGCTGTCGATTCCGGCGCTGCTTCTCGTCATCTTCATCGTGGCTGTGCGCGGTCAGAGCCTGTTCAACGTGGTGCTGGCAGTCAGCCTGCTCGCCATTCCGGCACTCGCCCGCATCGTCCGCGCCAGCACCCTCCAGGTGGCCGACCGCGACTTCGTGAAGGCTGCCGAGGTACTGGGGGTGAAGAAGACGTCGATTCTGCTGCGCGAGGTCTTGCCGAACGTGATGCCCACGCTGGTCTCGTTCGCGTTTCTCACCACCGGTATCGTCCTGGTCGTCGAGAGTTCGCTGGCGTTCCTCGGTCTCAGCGTCGAAGCGCCCACGATCACGTGGGGATCGATCATCGCGGAGGGCCGCATCAAGTTCAACGAGACGCCCCACATGGTGTTCACCACTGGTTTCGTGTTGTTCCTCACGGTTCTGTCGTTGAACTTCGTCGGCGACCGATTGCTGAAGCGGTACGACATCCGGGAGGCGAGCCTGTGACCAGTCTCTCCGACACGTCCGGCAAGGCAGCCGCCATGATGCTCGAAGTCGACGATCTCGTCGTCGACTTCGCCACGCCGTCGGGAAACCTGCGTGCCGTCGACGGCGTCTCGCTCCGTCTCGCCGAGCGCGAGGCCATGGCCATCGTCGGCGAATCCGGTTCCGGCAAATCGGTGCTCTCGCGAACGCTCATCAACCTGCTCGCCGGCAACGGCACCCGCACCGGCACGATCCGCATCGGCGGCCGCAACATCGACGATCTCACCAAGGCCGAACGCAAGCATTTCTTCGGCGTCGAAGTGGCGATGGTCTTCCAAGACCCGATGACGTCGCTCAACCCGGTGAAGCGAATCGACGCCCAGCTCACCGAGGCGATGCGGTATCACCTCAAGATCTCGAACTCCGATGCGAAAGATCGCGCGATCGACCTCCTCAAGCAGGTGCACATCCCGTCGGCGGAGCGTCGCCTCAAGCAGTACCCGCACGAGCTCTCCGGCGGCATGCGCCAGCGGGTCGTGATCGCCATGGCGCTGGCCTGCGAACCGAAACTGTTGATCGCCGACGAACCGACCACGGCACTCGACGTCACCGTGCAGAAGACGATTCTCGATCTGCTCGACGAGCTGCGGCAGAGCCACAACATGGCGATGATCCTCATCACGCACGACCTCGGCGTCGCACGAGGCCGTGCCGACCGCATCGGCGTGATGTACGCGGGGCGCCTACTGGAGGTCGGCCGCACCGATGCTGTGTTCGCCGACATGCGCCATCCGTACACCCAGGCCTTGCTCGAGTCCATCCCGAACATCGACGCGGCAAGCCACTCGCGGCTCCAGCCCATTCCGGGGCGTCCGCCCAACCTGCTCGACCCGCCGATCGGCTGTGCGTTCGCGCAACGCTGCCGCCACGCCCAACCCGACTGCCTCCACCAGAAACCAGATCTCGACGGCAGCACCGAGCACGTGTATGCCTGCTTCTATCCAGTCGGCACCGAGCGAGGCGATCAGGCACACGAAGCCAATCAGGCTGCCGGTGAGACGGCCGCTGGGCTCTCCATGGCCGCCGTCGAAGGAGAACTCGTCTGATGGCCGGCTCCGGTACCGCGCACCTGCGCGACACACCCGACGTCCTCGTGCGCGTCGAGAACATGGTCGTCGAATTCCCGATCTCGGGAGGCAAGGTGCATGCCGTTTCCGACGTGAGTTTCGATCTGGTCGAGGGCGAGACCCTCGGTATCGTCGGCGAATCTGGTTGTGGCAAGTCCACGACGGCGCGTGCGGTGATTCAACTCCCGCGGCCGACGTCCGGCACGGTCAGCTTCAAGGGCACCGATCTCACCTCGCTGTCGAACGAGGAGATGCGCCGCGTTCGCCCGCACCTCCAGATGATCTTCCAGGATCCGATCAGCTCGCTGAACCCCCGACGCACGGTCACCGAGATCATCGCCGAGGGCCTTCGTGTCTGGGGGGCGAACAGCAGCTGGTCGGTCGACAAGATCGATGAGCTCATGGAGGCGGTCGGCATCGACCCCCGCTACGGCGAACGCAAACCACACCAGTTCTCAGGTGGGCAATGCCAGCGCATCAGTATCGCACGGGCGCTCGTGCTCGATCCCAAGGTGATCATCTGTGACGAGCCCGTCTCGGCGCTCGACGTGTCGGTGCAGGCACAGATCCTGAACCTGCTCGAAGACATGAAGGAGCGTTACGGCGTCAGCCTCATGTTCATCAGCCACGACCTCTCGGTCGTCAAGAACATCTCCGACCGGATCATGGTGATGTACCTCGGCAAGACCTGCGAGGTCGCGGGATCCGACGACCTCTTCTCTCGACCCGCCCATCACTACACCCGAGCGCTCATGTCGGCGATCCCTGGCGCCCATGCGGTCGACGACGACCTCGTGCTCGAAGGCGAACTGCCATCCGCCATCAATCCTCCCGCCGGCTGTCGTTTCCATTCCCGTTGTCCTGCAGCAACCGACAAGTGCCGCACAGAGGAGCCGGTGTTGGCCAGCATCGGCGGCGACCACTTCGTCGCGTGTCACTACCCGGTCGTGCACTCCTGACAGCACCAGATGGGCGCCGAGACCTCGACGACGTGACGCACGCCGAGGGTGACGATCCGACGTGTTCGGTCTGGTGGGCATCGATCCGCGATACCCACACGATCGACGATCCGTACCTGGAGATTTCCGAGCAGGCTCGCGCGGCAGCATTTCGGCACGCCGCCGACCGGGATCGGTTCGTGTTGGGGAGGACGACCGCGAGGCGCGCAGTGGCCGATGTACTCGGTCAGCCGCCGAACACAATTGGTTTCGATCTCCACTGCCGCAGATGTGGCGGCGATCACGGCAAACCGATCGTGCGCCGACATGCCGACCTCGTCGACGTGTCAATCGCTCATTCCGGCGACTTCGTCGTCGTCGCCGTCGGGGTCGGAACCCGGGTCGGGGCCGACATCGAACAAATCAAGCACGACATCGCCGTCGACCTGATCGCCCCCGAGTCGCTCAATGGCGACGAGCTGGCGGCGCTCGCACAGGCTCCCGCACACGACCGCACTCGAAACTTCCTCCGAACCTGGACGCGGAAGGAGGCACTCGTCAAGGCAACCGGCTCGGGGCTGTTCACCGACATGGCCTCGATCCAGGTCACCGGACCGGCCGATCCTCCCGGACTCGTGTCATGGACGGACGGGCCCCATCCCGATGACGTTCGTCTCCACGACCTCGATGCTCCGCACGGCTACGTGGCATCGGTCGCGGCATTGACCAGCGGAGCGATCCACTTCGTGGTAACGAACGAACCGTTGCAGCGCTAGACCGACGCGTGCGGCTGCCTGCTACGCGGACGGCTCGGGATCGTCGGTCGTGATCGTCTCGGAGCGGACGCCGTCGACCTCGATGGTGATGCTGTCGGGAACGGCAGCGGTGTAGCAGGCGGTCTCGACGACACTTCCCGTGAACGAGATCGTGAACCGTTTCCCGCTCGAGAACTCGCACACGAAACTCGTCGGATTCGTCTCGAAGCTCCAAATCGAGAACCCGGCGATCAGGCAGCTGCTCCCGAATCGGCACGCTCCCTTTCGACCGGCGATCACGACGAGCTCCTTTGTCGGTGGATCGGTCGACGGTGCGACGGTTGCAGGCGGAGCTGTGGTCGTTGGCACCGCGGTGCTGGTCGTGGTGGTCACCGTCGTCGTGCTCGTCGTCGAGCTGGCAGTCGTCGTGGTGGCTGCCACCGTGGTCGTGGATGCGGTCGTGGTCGTGGAAGTCGCGGGTGCGGTGGCTGCGGATTCTGTGGTCGCAGTCGAGGACGCATCCGCTCCACCAGCCGTCGGTGGCGGCGCCGCTGCAAGGCTCGACAACGTGTTCCTGGTGGTTGTTGTCGTGGCCGAGGCCCTGGTGCCGTCGTTGTCACGCGACGTCACCAGCGCCGCCAGTGCTGCGACGAGCGCCACGACAACGAACGCTGCCAGCAGCCGAACCGCCAATCGGCGACTTCGGTTGGCGCCCGCGTTCGGTGCCGTATTCGTCACGGACGAAGCGGCCTCGGGGCTTGCAAGTCCATCCACGCTGCGGCCGGTCGGCGGCGGCAGCCCAGGCGGATTCCGATCGGTCATGGCCCTGACCGTAGACGAACCATGTCGCCGAGACGTATCAGCGTGTCAGCTTGTTGCGAGAGTCTCGGAACGAACTCCGTCGACCTCGATGGTGATGCTGTCCGGCTGGTCTGCGGTCATGCAGGCGGTCTCGATGGATGACCCGGACAGCGAGAACGTGTACCGACTGCCGTCAGAGAACTCGCACGTGAACTCGCCGGGCGTCTCATCGAATCCCGAGATCGTGAACCCGACGATCAGGCAGTCGGCTCCGTACCGACATGGCTCCCGTCGACTCTTCGCGACCACCGTTCGCGCCGAAACAGCGATGGTCGTCGGGACCGACGTGACCGCCGTCGTGGTCGCGACCTGTTCGGAAGCCGGAGACGCCGAGGCAACGATCTGATCGGCTGCGCCCTCGCCCGCGGACTGCTCGGCTGCGGCCTCTTGCTCGTCTTCGTCGACTTCGGTCGATGTGTCCGAGCGTTCATCGGCGCTCTCAGCGCCGTCACCAGGCGCCGCGAGGATGCCGACGAGACCGAACGCGGCCAACGCGCCCAGGGCCACCCCGAGCCAGATCGGTTGGCTGTCGCAGCAGCGTCTGGCCCACGACGGCCGAGCCACATCGTTGACTCGCTCGTCCGTCGATACTCCCTCGGTCTGATCCGTGTCCGCCACACCATCGACCGTAGTTGCGGCGACCGCCCCGATGCTGGCACCTCGATGGTCAGCTCAGAGTCAGCATCGTTGTGAGGTAGTGGCTCGTACCCATCGAGGCGTGATCCGCAGCGGGTCGAGAGCGGATGGAAGGCAGTGACATGGATCGAATCAGAGCGGACCAGGGCGGGCCGGCGCTCGAGACCCGCGAGCTCACGGTTCGATACGGACAGTTCGTCGCAGTCGATCGAGCGTCGATCCAGGTTCGGTCCGGCGAGGTCTTCGGGCTGTTGGGACCGAACGGGGCCGGGAAGACCTCGATGATTCGGGCACTCACCACGATCCTGCCGATCTCGTCGGGCGTGGCAACCGTTGTGGGACACGACGTGACCGACCGCATGGCTGTTCGCTCCGCCATCGGCGTGCTGCCGGAGAGCAACGGCTATCCAGGGGCGCAACGCGCCCGCGGCTACCTGCGGTTCTACGGCCGGCTGTTCGGGCTCGGTCGTCGCGAAGCCGACGATCGGGCCGAACGGCTCCTGGAGCAGCTCGGATTGGCTGGGAACGACCGTCGAATCGCGACGTTCTCGCGCGGCATGCGCCAACGACTCGGACTCTGTCGTGCGCTGATCAACGAACCGCGGCTGTTGTTCCTCGACGAGCCGACACTCGGACTCGATCCGGCCGGTCGGGAGGAGATCCTGACTCACTTGGCGGACCTCGCCGTCAACCAGGGCACGACTGTGCTGCTCTGTACGCACATGCTCGACGAGGTCGAGCGCGTCTGCGACCGGGTCGCGATCATGAACGGAGGCCACATCGTCGCGTCAGGAACCGTCGACGACGTCATCGACGGGTCCGGCATCGGTTCGACTGCATCGATCCGGGTGCCGGTCGAATCAGTCACCGCCGCGTTCGAGGAGTTGGTCAGCGCGACTTCGACGCACAAAGTGAGCGCGGACACCACCCGTCCGGGAACGATCACGATCGAGCTCGGGCCCGTCAGCACGGGCCGTATCGATCTGGTGCGCAGGCTCATCGACGCCGGCATCGAGATTCGATCGTTCGACCTGTACGGGGCACGTCTCAGCGACGCATTCCTCGCCATCACCAGACCGCGATCGGGTTCGACTGAACCGGGATTCCACTGCGACGAGTCGAGCGACCCGGAACCGAGCGTGCGATGAGCGCCACCGAATCCGAGTCGACCCCGAAGTGGCGCATCATCGCTCATCAAGAACTCGTCGAGCTCTGGATGAGTTCGAAGGGACTCGCCGTGCTCTTCGGGTTCAGTGTCTTGTTGGCGATTCTGGCCTACTTGTCGGCATCGGATGCCGGCATCAATCTCCTCGACGCCCGAGAGTCGGTCGGTGTCGTCGTGCAGACCAGCATCGGTCTCGGAACACTGGCGGCGCTCGTGGTGAGCGCCGATGCGATTTCCGGAGAACGCGAGCGCGGCACGCTCGAAGCCCTGCTCGTCACGCCGGTGAAGCGCCTCCACGTCGTGATCGGCAAGCTGCTGGCCGCGACAACGATGTGGGTGGCAGCCCTGGTGGTCGCGCTCCCCTTCGTCGCGGTACTGGCCGACGGACCAGGCGTCGCCGCCGACGCGGTGGTCGTCCTGATCGTGGTCGGCGCGTTGGTGGCCGCGGCGCTCACCGCCATCGGCATGGCAATCAGTGCGGTGTCGATGTCGAACCGGACGAGTCTGGCCTCATCGCTCGCACTCCTGCTGCTCCTCGTGACGCCGAGCCAACTCCCGGCAATCAAGGCGAACGGTGTGGCCGACAACCTGCTGATCAAGGCCAATCCGGTCAGCGCCGGGCTCCGCATGGCCGACAACCTGCTCGTCAAACAGCAGCCGTGGTCGGATCAGTGGAGTTTCCTGATCGCACCGACCGTCGCCGCATTGGTGTTCACGGCAGTCGCTGTTCTCCTGGCCGGCCGTCTCGAACTCGGGGGCTCCCGATGAGAACCGTCTTTGCCCTCGTGGTCGGGATCGGCGCCGTCCTCGCCCACAACGCTCCTGCGACCGCTCAGACGGCCGATGACCTCAGCGTGGTCGTCGAGCCCGCTGCCATGCGCCTGGTGCTGGGGGAGAACGCCGACATCTCGGTGTCGGTGTCCAACCACGCAGACGCTCCGACGTCGGCGCTCATCGTGCACCTCGACATCACCGATCCGCTCCAGTCGACTTCAGTCGATCCCGAAGACTGGACATCGACGCTCAGCAAGCCCGTCGGTGTCCTCGGACCTGGAGACACCGCAGTGGTCACGTGGAACGTGCAGCCGATCTCGCCCGGCACGTTCTGGCTGTATGTGGTGGCATTGTCACCCCATACAGAAATCGTGTCGGCCTCGACGGTGACGCGTGTGGATGTCGACGACGAGCGAAGCCTGAATCCCGATGGAATTCTGCCCGTCGCTATCGCTGTCCCCGGCATCGTCGGAGCGCTGTTCCTCGCGCAGCTCACCTCGACACGACGTGGGAGGCGGCGGCAGGGCGAAACGCCCGGCAGGTCGTCTCGGTGACGCCGGAATGATCAGGTGTCCGCTATGCCTGCGCTCATCGCTCCTGCACCGGCGCGTCGATGCGGGTGATTGTCTCCAGGAGGCACCACGATGACCGGTCGGTGGCTGTTTCGAACGACGTGATGGCTCGTGCTGCCCAACAACGGCGTGTCACTGCTACCGGCGCCGTGTGAACCGACCACGATGAATGCCGCGTCGACTTCGTCGGCCTTTCGCAGGAGTGCGTCGACCGGATTGCCCTGCACCAGCTCACACCGCCACCGAAGATCGGCGCGATCGTCGAGTGCAGCACACCACTCCTCTCGGAGTCGGCGGGCCACCTCCGACTCGTGTCCCTCTGCCGGTTGATGTCGTCCACCGAGGTGCACCAGCAGACCGAGCGCGTGAACCACGACGAGTTCGACGTCGAGTTGCTGGGCGAGACGAGCGCCGAACTCCATGCCGCGCTGCGCCTCCTGCGACCCGTCGACGCCGACGACGACCGACCCGACGACGGGTGAACGATCGCCCTTCGATGCTGCCTGGGGGTCGGTCGATGATCGCTCGGATTGTTGCTCCGTCATGACTCGAGTCTGCACAGAACGGCGTCCGACATTCCAGGGGCGTTGGACCCAAAGGATGCCGCACCATCGGCCTTCGTGACGTTCGGCCCTGGCGCCCGCGCCCGGGAATCGGTCGAATCGAGGTATGACGAGCATCACCGAAGGGACCGAGATCCTCGACGAGGCCCAATGTTGGGATCTGCTCAAGTCGACCAGTGTGGGCCGATTGGCGGTCGATGTCGCCGGTCGCCCAGACATCTTCCCCATCAATTACGTCGTCGACGGGCGGTCCTTGGTGTTCCGCAGCGGCGCCGGAACCAAGCTCGCTGCGTCGGTCCTCCTCCATCACGTGGCGTTCGAGATCGACGGCTACGAGCCGGACGGTCGAACGGTGTGGAGCGTCGTGGTGAAGGGCGACGCGCGGCACATCGAATCGATGGACGAGGTCTTTTCGGTCGACGATCTTCCGTTGTTCCCCTGGCTCGCCTTCCCCAAGCCCAACTACGTTCGAATCGAACCGGAGCTGGTCACCGGCCGACGATTTCACGTGGTCGACGAAGTCGCACCCGATTCCTCGATCGGTTGGAACGCGGTCGACGGCGATGACGAGGCAGTGCTGCCTGCACCCGAAACCGAGTATCACCCGGGATCTCCGTTGCTGCGACCAGATTGATTCCAGCACCGACATTCGCGGTTGGACCGTTGGTCCCTGTTCAAACGGCGCAACGGCTGGTAACACTGGATCCATGAGCAAGAACGAAACGCATTCGTGTCCGTATTGCGATCTCGTCTTCCGGTATCACAACGAAGTGGTCGACCATGTTCGGCACGACCACCCTGACCACGAGAGCGTGGTCGCAGGCATCGAGCCCCGCGAACTCCCCCACGACTGACCCCGACGGACTCACCGGTACGAAACCCACCTGAATGCAACACGCCACGTTCAACCACGCGCCGAACACGGCGATCGATGTGATCGCACACATCGACGACGGCACACAGATCATCGTCCCACTGGCGAACGGTGAGCCGACGGCGCTCCTCGACGCCCTCGAGGATTCGCTGGAAAACGGTGTGGCCACCTTCGACGGCGTCCGTGTCCACCAGATGCACTCGATCCACGACCGTCGTTACCTCTCCGGGGCGTTCGGCACGCGGATGAAGCATCTGTCGTACTTCCTGTCGCGCGTCACGCGACCGCACTTTCGGGCCGGCACGGTCGGTTTGATTCCGGCACACTTCTCCGAGGTGTACACGCTGATGCGACAACGCGCACACGAGCCGCTCGTGATCGCAGCGTCGTCACCCCCCGACCGCCACGGTTATTTCTCGCTCGGAGTGTCAGCCGACTACACCGCCAGTTTCATCGGTCGAGCGCGGTTCTTCCTGGAGGCGACCGACTCGATGCCACGCACGTTCGGTCGTAACCAGATCCACATCTCGCAGGTCGAGGGCTGGTGTCAGACCGACCGGCCCCTGGTTGAGGTGGAACCGAAGGAACCGACTGCTACCGACCGGACCATTGCCGAACTCGTTGCCGAGCGAATTCCGAACGGTGCGACAATCCAGACCGGCATCGGGGCCATTCCGAACGCCATCATGGCGTCGTTGGCCGACCACCGAGATCTCGGCATTCACACGGAGCTGTTGTCCGACGGTGTGGTCGACCTGATCGAGGCCGGTGTGGTGAACGGCGTTCGCAAACGACTCAATCGCACGAAGGCCGTGGCCACGTTCGCGCTCGGAACGCACCGCTTGAACGACTTCCTCCACGAGAACACCGCGATCGAACTGCACGCCGTGCGCTACGTCAACGATCCCCGAATCATCGCCAACGAGACGGACTTCGTGTCGATCAACGCAACCCTGTCGGTCGACTTCATGGGCCAGTGTGCGTCCGAGACGATCGACGGCAAGTACTACTCGTCATCAGGTGGACAGAGCGACTTCGCCCGCGGTGCGATGTATTCGGAGGGTGGACAGGGCTTCGTCGTGCTCCATGCCACCACGTCCGACGGTCGCACCCGAATCGTGCCTCGACTTGCCGCCGGCGACGCCGTGACGACATCGAAGAACACCGTCGACAAGGTAGTCACCGAGTATGGCGTGGCCGAGTTGCGCGGCCGCTCGATCCGCGAGCGGACAGTGGCGCTCATCGCCGTCGCTCACCCCGATCATCGAGATGAGCTGACCGACGAGGCTCACCGAATGTCGTTCCTCTCCTAGCAGGGGCGGCCGACAGCACCGCCACACGACGTCGGTCGTCAGTCGCCGTCGGGCACGACCGCCACCGGACAGATCGCACCGTGCAACAGCCACGAGGTCACCGAGCCCAGCAACGACCGACCGATGCCGCCGTGACCGCGTGGGCCGACGACGATGAGGTCGGCGTCGCCGGATGCCTCGGCGAGTGCTTGCCGCGCTCCATGGAGCACGAACTCACGTGTCGCGGTGCCGTCCGGGTCGACCGAGTCGACCGCCGCGAGCAGGCGGGTACGGGCTGCTGCCACTTCGTCTGGATACCGCTCTTCCACCAACTCCGGTCGCAGGGCCGGAACGACGTCGACAGCGATCAACGCGATCACCTCGGCCTTGTCCGGCGCAATGCTCAGCGCCCAACGCAGAGCGGCGGCAGCATGGTCGCTGCCGTCGAAACCCACGACGATGGTCGAGCACGACGTCGAGTCCCAGGTCTCGGGCACCACCACGACCGGACCCGACGAATGAGTTGCGAGGTACTGACTGACCGAACCGAGCAACCGGTGCCGCAACGCACCGGCGCCACGGCGGCCGACGACGACTGTGGTGTTCGGCCCGGAACACTCCAGCAGAGCCGGACCCGGATGCCCTTCGATGATCCTGGGAGGATCGACCACGCCTGCTGTGTCGATCGATTTCAGCGCTTCCCCCGCCACGAACTCTGCCTCGGCGCTCAGTCCCATCCGATCGACGTCGACGGGCCGACGACCCGCCATCGCAGCGATCGAGAACGGGACGTGCCAGGCCGCGATCGGAGTCACCCGTTCGTTGCGATCCAATGCCAGGCCGATCGCCCATTGCAGCGCGGCGTGCGCGCTCGGCGAGCCGTCGAGACCCACGATCCAGTCTGTTGTCATGATCCAAACATCCCAGGGTCAACCGTGAATGGCAAGGGTCGAACGACCCGCGTCGGCGGCGTGCGGGACCTCTGGCCCTGTCCCTCGGAGCGCGGCCGGAGGATCATGACAAGCAAGGCGATGTCTACGCAGTCGTCGCATCACCGAGCAGCAGAGCGAGGAGTCGCAACCATGGTCCAATCCCTGATCGTTCCGGTCGATGGATCGCTGACGTCATGGCGCGCCGTCGACGTGGCGATCGCGCTGGCGAAGCGCTGCGATGCGACCGTTCGGATCGTCGAAGTGGTCTTCGATCCTGCCGACCGGGCGTCGACCCTCGACCGGCTCAACGAGGAACTCGGCCAACGTGATCTCGGAGGCGTCGATGTGACGGTTGGCGTCGAGGTCACCGCCGAATCCGTTCCAGCACAGATCGAGTCCTTGATCGACCTCGACCCCGGCGCCACGATCGTGATGGCGTCACACGGGCGTGGTCGCTCTGCGGCGCTCGTCGGCAGTGTCGCGGAAGACGTCCTCACGAGAACCTTCGGACCGATCATGATCGTCGGACCGAACGCCGTGATCAGCGACTTCAGCGGCGCAGTGGTCGTGTCGGTCGACGGATCCGAGGAATCCGAGGCCGCGCTTCCGCTGGCAGCCGCCTGGGCGATCGAACTGCGAGCCGAAACGTGGATCGTGCACGTCAGCTCCCCGGGGCTCATGCCAACCGACGACGTCTACGACACGGCGTATACCGCCCGACTCGCACGCGAACTCGGAAAACGCTCCGGACACGTCATGCAGTACGACGAGTTGCACGACCGTCACCCCGCTGTCGCTGTTCCCGAGTACGCCGATCAGCTCGGCGCGTCACTGATCGTCGCCTCGTCGCACGGGCGAAGTGGCTGGTCGCGATTCACGATGGGACGAGTCACATCTGGATTCGTGCGGCATGCGACGTGCCCGGTGCTCGTCATCCGGCTTCCACGTCCTGTCGCTGAATGAGAGAACTCGGCCACACGCTCCTACGCGCCGTGACCGCTCGCTCCCGAAGGGTGCGGAGTTCGTGACCTGACGACGAGCTTGCGGAGTTCGTCGGCGACCAGCACCAGGCTCGCGAGCCCGACGCACACCAGCCAACGAGACACGTCCAAGGCTGTCGTATCGAAAGCCCGGTTCAGTGGCGCGAGGTGAACCACGGCGACCTGAAGCGCCACGGTGAGCGCAGCGGCGGCAAGCAACAGGCGGTTGCCGAACGGTTGCACGAAGGCGCTGATGCGGTCGGACCTGGCGTTGAACGCGTTGAAGATCTGCGCGAGCACCACGGTGGTGAACAGCATCGTCCTGGCGGTCGTGAGGTCTCCGTCGCCCCCGAGGAGCCCACCGGACAGTTCCAGGTCGAGCGCCACGAGACCGACGATCGCCGTGACCGATCCGACCAACATCACCGTGACCCACATCGCCCGATCGATGATCGGGTCGTCGAGTCGGCGGGGCCGCTCGCGCATCACGTCGTCGACGCTGGGGTCGACACCGAGCGCCAACGCCAACGCACTGTCGGTCAACAGGTTGATCCACAGGATCTGGGTGGCCAGCAACGGAACGGCCAGCCCCTCCCCCGCATCGGCCAGCCCGAGGACCCCAGCTGCGAGGACGCCCACGATCATGACCAGGACCTCGCCAGTGTTCGATGCCAGCAGGTATCGAAGGAACTTGCGGATGTCGTCGAAGATCTCGCGACCCTCACGCACAGCCCGAACGATCGTCGCGAAGTCGTCGTCCGCAAGGATCAGATCGGCGGCGTCCCGCGCCACGTCGGTGCCGTTCAGTCCCATCGCCACGCCGATGTCGGCCTTGCGGAGCGCAGGCGCATCGTTCACGCCGTCGCCGGTCATCGCAACGACATGGCCCTGTCGCTGGAACGCTTCGACGATGCGGAGCTTGTGTTCGGGAGCCACGCGAGCAAAGACCTGCGTTTCGGTGACGAGTTCGCCGAGCTCCGCCTCGGACGACTCTGCCACGGCACTGCCGGTGACCACGCAATGGTCCGACCCAGCGATCGCGAGCGATCCGGCGATGGCGCTGGCAGTTCGAGGGTGGTCGCCCGTCAGCATGACGACCCTGATGCCGGCACGGTTCGCGTCCGCGATCACGTCGGCGACCTCCGTACGGGGCGGGTCGGCGATTGCGACCACGCCGAGCAACACGAGATCGTGCTCACTCGTTTCGTCGAACGGCACCGGAACGTCGGCTCGCGACCTGTAGGCCATCGCCAACGTGCGCAACCCGTCGTCGGCAAACGAATCGATCACGTCGGCGAGCTCAATGAGACGAAGCTCGGTCAGTGGTTCGACGCGACCGTTGCGCCGCTCGCCCGTACAGCGCTGAATGAGGGCGTCGGGCGCGCCCTTCGTCCACTGTAGGTACCGGCCGATCGTGTCGGCAGCCTCGCGATGGTCCGGTGAACCGGACCAGGAGTCCTCGTCGAGCGTGGTCATCAGTCTGCGTTCGGCGTCGAACGGAATCTCGTCCATCCGTCGATAGCGATCCGAGCGGAGCTGATCAGCACCCAACTTGGCCGCGGCGACGAGCAGCGCGATCTCAGTCGGGTCACCGCTCACCGACCAATCGTCGGCCGACGTGACCTGCAGTGTTGCGTCGTTGGCACCGGCGGCGGCGACGAGCAGCATCTCGACTTCCGATCGCACCACGTTCGGAACGAACGGTGACTCCGGCGATTTCGTCATCGACAGCTCACCGAACGGCTCATAGCCGACACCCGAGAGTCGTGAGACTCCCGAGGCCGTGGCCAGACGGACCACAGTCATCTCGTTGCGGGTCAGCGTTCCCGTCTTGTCGGTGCAGATCACCGACGCGGAACCCAGTGTCTCGACCGACAGCAGCCGCTTCACGATCGCATTCCTGCGCGCCATCCGCTGTACTCCGAGCGCAAGCACCACGGTCAGAATTGCCGGGAGCCCCTCGGGGACCGCCGCAACGGCGAGCGACACGGCCACGAGCAGCGCATCGACCACGTCGTCGGCGGAGTCGATCGTGGATGACACCGCGATCGCGATCACGAGCAGCGCCGCAATGATCACCACGCCGAGCCCGAGCACTCGACCAAGACGATCAATCTGACGCTGGAGCGGTGTGCGGGCCTGCACTGCAGCCCCCACCAGGTCGGCAATGTGACCGACTTCGGTGTCGGTTCCGGTGGCGGTGACGAGCGCACGGCCTCGGCCCCGGGCAATGGCGGTTCCGCTGAACACCGAGTTCGACCGATCCGCGACCGCTGTGTCTCGATCCAGTGCCGACGTGTGCTTCCGTACCGGCAGACTCTCGCCGGTCAGCGCCGCCTCGACGACCTCCAGTGAGGCCGCCTCGACCAACCGGCCGTCGAAGCCAACCGCGTCGCCCTCGGCAAGGACGGCAATGTCGCCAGGAACGACGTGACGCGTGAGCATCGGCGTGGCGATTCCGTCACGGACGATGGTGCATCTCGGTGCCGAAAGGCGACGGAGTGCAGCCACGGCGTCGATGGCCCTGCCTTCCTGCCAGAACCCGATGATGGCGTTGGCAACGATGATCGCGGCGATCACGATCGCCTCGACAGGTAGTCCACCGGCGCCGTCGCTCCACCACGCGAACATCGACACGACGATCGCAGCGAGCAGGAGCAACACCAGCGGATCGACGAACTGTGCGAGCAGCCGGGCGACCGCTCCTGGCCCCGTACTCTCGACGAGTTCGTTGGGACCGTGCCGCTCGAGGCGCTTGGCCGCCTCGACGGAGGTCAGGCCGACATCTGCGTCCGCGTCGAGTCGGCGGAGAGCGTCGTCGGCGCGTTCGGCCCATGGCAGAGTCTGGGCGGGGGCATCGGCCCCCGTCTGTTCACTGGCCTGGGTCATGATTCGGTCGGTCTGCTCCGGTCGTACTCGTGGCGTTTGCATCCCCGCCGACATCTGACGTTGCTCTCGTTTTGTAGCACTGTCCAGGGAACAATGTCCTGATCACCGTTACGAAGTGCCGCGTGCTCACAGATTCGTGACCTTCGACCCTGACTTCGCTCCGCTCGGTCGGGCTGACTGAAACCATGAGGGATACTGCTGACTGTCCGGACCCGGCATCGCTCGACGCGCAAGGGACGCTGCCGCTGACCGCCGGCGCCTGGGTTGTCGGCATCGATGGTTCGGCGGGCGCGCGTCACGCCGCGAACTGGGCGGCGACCCATGCGGCCGGACGGGCGAGTTCGCTTCGACTCACGTCGGCGTGGGTCGCGCCGGTTGCGACGATCTATCCGCCGTTCGAGCCGGTGTTCACGGCCGAAACCGTGGCCACGATGGAGCGCGGCGCTCGGGAGGCCATCGACGGCGTCGCCGCCGAACTGCGGCCGACATCAACGGTGCCGATCGAAACCGTCGTGACGCAGGGCGGATCGTCGCAGGTGCTCCTCGAGGCCGGAATCCAAGGATCGATGCTCGTCGTGGGATCTCGGGGACGCGGTGGGTTTGCCCGACTCCTGCTCGGCTCGACCAGCACGCAGTGCGCAACGCACGCGACGGTCCCGACCACTGTCGTTCCGGTCGAGGCACCGGTCGAGGAAACCACGAAGATCCTCGTCGCCGTCGACGGCTCGACGAACTCACTCGCGGCGCTGCACTGGGCAATCGACTTCGCCGCGCCTGGCACCGTCATCGACTGCGTTCGCGTCTGGGATGTCACCCCCATCGCTGTCGGTGCCGATCAGTTCTTCTTCCCGGAAGCGAGCGATCTGGCGCGTGAACGCTTTGATCACCAGCTTCGAACGGTCTCGCGAACCCACTCCCGCGATCGCGTCGAGATCCAGGGTCGCTTCCTCGAGGGCCGTCCACGCGACGCCTTGGCTGAATGCGCCGACGAGGCGCACCTGTTCGTGATGGGTGCGCGGGGCCATGGCGCGGTGAGTAGTGCTCTGCTGGGGTCGGTGTCGAGTTGGCTGCTCCATCACGTCCGCCGACCCATGGTGGTGGTCCCCCATGCCGACCACCGTGCCGACCACCATGTCGACCACGTGGACACGGACGCCGAATCGGGCCAGGATGGCACATGATCAGGATTTTCTTGCTCGACGACCATGAGCTCGTGCGTCAGGGCGTCACCGCGGCACTCGAGGCCGAAGACGACATGACGGTCGTCGGCGAAGCAGCCGACGCTCACCACGCGCTCGACGCCGTTCGCGGCTGCGCACCCGATGTCGCCGTGCTCGATGTTCGGCTCGGCGACGGCAACGGGATCGACGTGTGCCGAGAGATCCATTCAGAGTTCCCGCAGGTCAAGTCGCTCATCCTCACCTCCTTCGAGAGCGACCGAGCGCTCGTCGATGCGGGACTCGCCGGTGCCTCCGGATTCGTGCTGAAACAAATCCGCAGCACCGAACTGATCGACGCCATCCGTTTGGTCGCCGGCGGGCGGCGACTCCTCGACGATGCCGAGGTTCGCATGGCCATGCGGCGTCTGCGTGACAGCGAAGAGGGACGGTTGTTCGACCTCACGCCACAAGAGCATCGAATCTTCGACTACATCGGCGATGGCCGCACGAATCGCCAGATCGCCGAAGAGATGTACCTCGCCGAAAAGACAGTCAAGAACTACGTGTCGAACCTCTTGGCGAAGCTCGGCATGTCACGGCGCACGGAGGCCGCCGCGCTCTCGGCCCGTCTCGACGAACGCAAGCAGCACGACGACTGACATGCGCTGGAGCCGGTCAGCGAGGCACGCTCCAAACGAGCGACGTTCCCGACGGATCGCTCGGCGACACCGAGCACGTGCCGCCGAGCTCAGCGGCTCGCCACATCATGTTCGACAGACCGCCTTTTGCCTTCGGTGCACCACTGATGCCGACGCCGTCGTCGGTCACCGACATCACCACATGTTGATCGTCCGGCAGCAAGATCCTCACCACAGCTGACGTTGCGCCTGCATGCCGGGCGACGTTCGACAGTGCTTCAGTGAGTGTTGCGATCAGCTGTTCGCCGACCAGTTCCGGGAGATCGTCGATGTCACCCTTCACCACGAGTTGCGGCATGAAGCCGAGCTGTCGTGACCGCTCGTGCACCAACTCGTTCAGATGACTCGACAGACTCTGGTTCTGCTCGGGGTGTCCGAGTTGGAAGATGGCAGTACGCAACTCGTGGATCGTTTCGTCGAGCTCGTCGGTGACCGCCGAGATCCGAGCGAGCGCCACCGGCGACTCGATCATGCTCGTGACGGCCTGGAGCGACATGCCTGCGGCGAAGAGCCGCTGGATCACCATGTCGTGGAGGTCGCGTGCGATTCGTTCGCGATCGTTCATCAGCGCCACTCTGGCGAGCGCTTCCTGGCGTTCGCTCACATCGCGCACGGTGGCGATCGTGTGCACCTCTCCATCGAGCGTGATCGGGCTGAGGCTGATCTCCACCGGGAACAGATCGCCGTCGGAATATCGTGCAAGGAGACGCAAGTCGGTGCCCATCGGGCGTCGCTCTGGCCTGGAGAGATAGTTCGCTCGGTGGGCCGCGTGTCGATCACTGTTCTCGACCGGGACGAGTTCTTCGACGCGCATCTCGACGAGTTGCTCGACGTCGTACCCGAAGATGCTCCCGGCCGAACGATTGGCGAGACGAATCGACCCGTCGCCGGCCACCAGGAGGAGACCGTCCGGAGAGGAGTCGAGCAACGTTTCGGCAAGCGCCGCGGCGTTCGATTGGTCGAAGGTGTCGATGGGAGGATCCTAGGTGTCGATCTTCTGTGGCTCTGGTCGTGTTCGAGGTTCCTCGCCGGTCATCCGCGGTCCGCGATCGTCGCTCCACCGTCGATCGTGACCGGTGCTCGCCAGGTGAGATCGTGAAGCTTCATGATGCGTTCCTCCTCGTCGTGTCGTCGCTCGTTCGAATTCGGTGTCGACACCAAGTCTGACCTCGCCCGCACGATTCGTGCAGGGGCCAAGGTCCTGATCGGCCAGTCGGATGGCTCCACGGGACCTTCGCCTCTGCCGCGGCGCGCGATGCCGACCCACGATGAAGGGAGGACGCCTGCAGATCTCAGAACCCCAGCTCGGCGGTGTCCTTCACCGCTGGGAGACAAGGAGGATCGCCATGTTCGAACGTATTGTCGTGGGTACCGATGGGTCCAAGCAGTCACTCGACGCCGTCCGCACTGCCGCCCAACTCGCAAAGCTGAACTCCGTCGATCACATTCATGTGGTGACGGCGTGCACTGCGCACTCGAGCTACGACATGCATTTGATGGAGGCTGAACTGCCCGCCGAGTTCCGCGATCTCATCGATCCGCACATGACCGCACGCGAGCGCTTCACCGAAGCCGCCAATACCGCTCGGCCGTTCGGCGTCGGACTCATCGAGCACGAGAAGCCCGGGGGCGCAGCATCGGCGATCCTCGATGTCGCCAAGGCCGTCGACGCAGACCTCATCGTGGTCGGGGCGCGTGGCCTGGGCGCCGTGGGCCGATTTCTCCGTGGTTCGGTGTCGACCCGCGTTGCGCACCACTCGCCCTGCAACGTGCTCATCGTCGAACACGACGATTGATCACCACACATGGCAGTCGATCACCCAATGCCTGCGCAAGCGGACCGCGACTCGAACGACGACGCGGCCGCCGGTGACGTCACCGCAGGCGTATCGGAGTCGCACGCGTCGTGGGTGTTCTTCACGCCCGACCGCGCCTTCAAGTTGCTGAAACCGGTGGCGTTCCCATTTCTCGACTTCTCCGATCGAGCGGCTCGTATCGAAGCCACCGATCGCGAGTTCGAGCTCAACCGCAGGTTCTCGCCCGATGTGTACCGCGGCACGATCGACGTTCACGAAGGTGACGAGTTGGTCGATCGGATGATCGTGATGCGCCGGCTCCCTGCCTCGCGCCGACTGTCCGCACTCGCGCACGACGACGACTTCTTCGATTGCCTGCGCTCGGTCGCGCGTACGGTTGCCAGGCTGCACGCCGCCGAAGAACCGATCTCGTCCGCTCCCATGGCGACATGCGCCGCAGTCAGAGCGAACTGGACTGACAACTTCGGCGCAATCGAACCCCATGTCGGCTCGATCGTCGACCGCGACGACCACATCCGAATGCGCGACCTCGCTCTCGGTTATCTGGCACATCGCGAGCAACTCTTCGACCATCGCATCGACCACGGCTTCATCCGCGACGGCCACGGCGATCTGACCGCTGACGACATCTTCTGCATGCCGGACGGACCGCGCATTCTGGACTGCCTCGCGTTCTCTGACGACCTTCGGATCGGCGACGTCCTCAACGACATCGCCTTCCTCGTGATGGACGTTCACCGACTCGCGAGCCGACGTGCCGCCATCTCGTTGATGACCTGGTATCAGGAGTTCAGCAACGCGCACCATCCATCGTCACTCGCGCACCATTACGTCGCATATCGAGCCCATGTCAGAGCGAAGGTCGCCTGTCTGCGCGTCGCCCAGGGCGATCGCACCAGCGCCGATCTCGTCCAGACATACATCGGGTTGGCCCTCCACCATCTCGAGAGGGCACGGGTTCGCATGATCTTGGTGGGCGGCGGACCGGGCGTCGGGAAATCGACCCTCGCCCAAGCGCTGTGCGAACACTTCGGCTACGTGCACCTGGCGACCGACGAGATCCGCAAAGATCTCACCGGCACGCCGCGTGACGAACATCGTTTCGCCGAACCGGGTCAAGGGATCTACAGCGCCGAACTCGTCGACGCCACCTATGCCGAGCAGCTCAGGGAAGCGGAAATGCTCATCCGGATGGGCGAAGGTGTCGTCCTCGACGCGTCGTGGACACACGCCTCCCATCGGGCGAACGCGCTCGAAGCAGCACACCGCTGTGGAGCCGAAGTCGTCGAGCTCGAATGCACACTCGACGCCTCGGTCGCGAGAGAACGCGTGGCGCGTCGATTGGCGAATCCGTGGAACCCGTCGGACGCCACCCCTGACATCGTCGACCATCTCGCTGCTGAACGCGACCCGTGGCCCACGGCGCTCGGACTCCCGACCGTCGAGCATCGTGATGTGGTGCGCGGTCGCGCCGTCGCTCACATCACCGAGCGACCGGTCACCTCACCGAGATCATCGTCGTCCTGATCGCGGCGGCACGGCAACCCGTTGCAGGTCGTTGGCGACGATCACGTCGTCGAACTCGCTGCCGGCCTCCTCGGCGAATGCATTCTCGTCGGGGTAGCGCCGAGAGAAGTGGCTGAGCACGAGTCGCCTCGCACCTGCCTCGCGAGCCAACCGACCGGCCTGCTGCGCCGTCATGTGTCCGTACTTCTCGGCCAGATGCGAGTCAGCGGACAAGAACGTCGACTCACACAACACGAGATCGGCACCCGCTGCCAGCTCGAGCGCTCCATCACACCACGCGGTGTCCATGATGAACGCGAACACCTGGCCGGGCCGATGCACACTCACGTCGTCGATGTGGATCGCGCGGTCGCCCACGTCGACATGCCCGGTTCGCTGGAGACGCCCGATATCGGCGCCGCTGATACCGACTTCGGCAAGTCGATCCGGGAGGAGCCGACGACCGTCGGGCTCCTCGAGGCGGTAGCCGAACGTCTCCACGCGGTGCGCCAATCGCACCGACCGCAGCGTGAAGGCGCCATCGGTGTGGACGGCCCCTGGCGCATCGATCGGGTGGGGATCGACTGCCACGTGTTCTTGGCCCGCGGTGGCGAATCGGAGCCGATGGAAGAACGCTTCACCGCTCGCCGGGTAGTAGATCGGCACGGGCAGATGTCCCTGATCGAGCGCGAGCCGCATGATCATGCCTGGAAGGCCGAGACAATGATCGCCGTGAAAATGGCTGATGCAGATGTGTCGGACCGATGCGGGTGAGACGCCGGCGAAGGTGAACTGCCGCTGTGTCCCCTCGCCCGGATCGAACAAGATGCTCTGACCGTCCCAGCGGAGGAGGTACCCGTTGTGGTTGCGATGCCGGGTCGGGGCTTGGCCGGCCGTGCCGAGCATCACGAGTTCGCGTTCCGCCATCGCTTCTTTCTACAGGTTCTAGGCGGCCGACCGAGTACGACAGAGCGCAAGGTGGACTGCGTCAGATGCACAGGTCCTGTCCGGCCAGGCCGCGAGCGCAGGTCATCCATGTCACGACTCTGGCCACGGGTTCGAACTGGTCGTCATCGGTGGTGCTGATCCAGGCGGCGTAGGTCGTCGACTGGATCGAGTCATCGAGGGCCGGCAGCTCGACGATCGCCAGGGTGAGGTTGCCATCGCCGAGATCCGGATAGAGATCGACGCTCGGATCCGGCCCGTCCTGATCGCGGTACCAGTCGGCGATCAGATCGCCGACCTCGGCGGCGTCGGTCGGGTCGAACGACTCGTTCTGTGCTTCGACGATTTCGCGCACGTCGTTCGTCGCGTCGTTGACATCGACGATGTCGGTCGTGCCAGGCTGTGCCGCCTCGCCAGGGATCGGGAGCACGGCTTCGAACAGGTCGGATTCGGCATCGAACGAAACACATCGATCGATGCCGTCTGCAACGGGGTCGTCGCACGGAAACGCTGTCCCGCCGCCGCTGGAGCTCCACGTTCCGTCCGCTTCGGTGACGAGCAGTACCCCGCCGCCATCTCGCGGGCCGTCTTGCAGGAAGACCGGGCTGTGACGGACGAACGCCTCGTCGCCGACGCAAACGAGGCCGGTCACCACGGCCGGATCGACCGCAGCGACCTCGACCAGTTCGAAGGCGGGTGACGAACAGCCATTCGTCGGTGACTGCCACACGGTTCCCATCTTGGTGATGGTGACGAAACCCACCTGCTCCCCGAGTTCGACCAGAAGGACATCGGTGCCGTCGCTGGTCAAGACCGCGACAGCACGGCCCGCCGATCCACACCACTCACGCCATCGCTCGACGCCGACAGCGACGACCACAGCACACCGCATCGACTGGTCGGCGCCGACCAGTGCGTCGTACACACTCACCTGTCCGTCGGTCGCCGCGAGCTCGAGTGTGACATTGCCACCGAGGAACTCCGACGGCACCGTCCACATCAGCGTTCCGAGATCGGGCGGAATGAGCGATGGGGGAACACTCGTCGTCGTGCTCGCGATCGTCGTGCTCGTGGTCGACGACGTGGGCGCGATGGTCGTCGTGGTCGGGGTGGCCGTCGTGGTGGTCGTCGCGATCGCAGTGCTCGACGCGGTCGGCCCCTCGGTCGTCGCGGTCAGGGTGATCTCGTCATCGACGATGTCGGACCACCACAGGACGGCACCGGTCGCAACCAGTACGGCGATCACCGTGGCGACCGCGGCCACGGTTCGCCACGATCGACCCTGAGCCACATCGTCAGTCGACTCTTCCATCAGTGCACACATTGACGATTCCAGGCGGGCTGCGGCGAGTCGGACGACGTGGTCGGCCGCCGAGCTCGCGCGGGTGGACGGTCAGCAGATTCGGGGAAGCTGCTCACCGAGCGGAAGGTCGACGACGCGACGAGCACCGAATGACGTGCGAGCAACCACCACACCGGGGTGCGCGTCGACCACACGCCCGATCACGCAGGCTTCTCGTCCGAACTCGTGTCGATGCATCGCCGTCATGACCTCGTCGACGGCATCGCGCGGCACCACGGCAATGAGTTTCCCCTCGTTCGCAATGGTGAGCACGTCGAGCCCCAGGATGGCACACGCCGATGCGACCTCTTCGGGGACCGGCACGACGGCTTCATCGAACTCGATGCCGACGTGGGCCGCCGTGGCGATCTCGCACAACGACGACGCGACGCCTCCGCGGGTCGGGTCACGCAGGACGTGCAGATCGATGCATGCTGTGAGCATTTCCGCGACCAGACCGTTGAGCGGCGCCGAGTCGGTTCGGATCGTCGTGCCGAACTCGAGACCTTCCCGCTGCGACATCACAGCGATCCCGTGGAGACCGATCGGGCCGCTCAAGATGACCACGTCGCCGACCCGTGCGCGACTCGGGCGAATGTCGACACCCGGCGGAACCACGCCGATTCCTGCGGTGTTCACGTACATGCCATCGGCCATCCCGGCATCGACCACCTTCGTGTCGCCGGTGACGATCCGCACCTCTGCCCGATCGGCCGCTGCACCCATCTCATTCGCTACTCGACCGAGCACGCCCAAGGACAGGCCTTCTTCGAGGATGAAGCCGGCGCTCAGCACGATGGGTGTGGCACCGCTCATCGCCACATCGTTGACCGTGCCGTTCACCGCAAGATCACCGATAGATCCGCCCGCAAAGAACAACGGCCGAACCACGTACGAATCGGTGGAGAACGCGAGTCGGCTTCCGAAGCCGACATCGACGATGGCCGAATCGCAGAGATCGGCCCCTGACGGCGTCCCGAATGCGGGGAGAAAGACGTGCTCGACGAGCTCAGCGGTCAGACTTCCTCCGCCCCCGTGCCCGATGACGATGCGTTCGCGGCCACGGAGCGGAACCGGGCAGGTCCACCCGTCGAGATCGATCGCGTCAGTCAACGATGGCGACCTTCGTCACGGTCAGGTCGAGCCGCCGGTACTGGAAATACGCGGCACACGCACCTTCGCTCGACACCATCGGGGCACCGAGCGGGCGGCGCGGTGTGCACTCAGTGCCGAACGCCTCACAGTGATTCGGCTTGATGAGGCCCTGCAACACCTCACCACTGCGACAGAGCGGCGATTCCGGCGAGTCGATCGCGGCGACGTCGAACCGCACCTCGGCATCGAAGCGGCGGTAGCGGTCGGAGAGCTGCCATCCGCTCATGGGGATGTTGCCGATCCCTCGCCAGCGGCGATCGCAGATCGCGAACACGTCCTCGACGAGTCGTTGCGCCGCCAGGTTTCCCTCGTCGTTGACCACACGTCCGTAGGCATTCTCGAGTTCGGCGGTCCCGGCTTCGAGCTGCCGGACGACGCAGCGAATTCCTTCGAGGACATCGAGTGGCTCGAAGCCCGTCACGACGATTGGGACGCGGTGGGCATCGACGAGGGGGCCGTATTGCCTCGTGCCCATCACCGAACAGACGTGGCCCGCGGCGAGAAACCCGTCGACACGGTTCGTCGCCGAGCTCGCGATCGCCTCGATGGCCGGTGGTACCAGGACGTGGCTGACCAGCAGCGAGAAGTTGGTCAGGCCACGTTGCGACGCTTGGTACACGGCCATGGCATTCGCCGGCGCCGTGGTCTCGAAACCGATCGCGAAGAACACCACCTCGCGTTCGGGGTGACTCTCCGCGATCCTGACCGCGTCGAGCGGCGAATAGACGACGCGGACGTCGCCTCCTTCGCTGCGCACCTGGAACAGGTCACGCTCGGTCCCGGGCACGCGCAGCATGTCGCCGAACGAGCAGAAGATGACCTCGGGCCGTGACGCGATGTCGTGTGCCTTGTCGATGAGGCCGACGGGCGT
This sequence comes from Ilumatobacteraceae bacterium, assembly GCA_037969115.1. Lineage (GTDB taxonomy): Bacteria > Actinomycetota > Acidimicrobiia > Acidimicrobiales > Ilumatobacteraceae > JBBKWQ01. The sequence continues at coordinate 4,658 of JBBKWQ010000055.1, read as the reverse complement.
GACACACACCGGGCAGCCCGGGCCGTGAATCAGCTCCACACCATCGGGCAGCAATTGATCGATGCCGTTGCGGATGATGCTGTGCGTCTGACCACCGCAGACCTCCATGATTGCCCACGGCTTCGTGGTGATCCGCTCGATCTCGTCGAAGAGACCGCGCGCCGCTGCGGGGTCGCTGAACTCGGTGAGGTACTTCACGGCAGCGGATCCTGTTCGACGCCGATGCCGAGCTCCTCGCCGAGCACCCCCAGCTGCTCGAACATTGCAAGCGTCTCCTTCGCTGCTGCCTCGTCGATTTTCGAGATGGCGAACCCGACGTGGACGATCGCGTAGTCGCCAACAGCGGCGTCGGGGAGGAACGCCAGGCAGATCTCCTTGAGGACGCCGCCGAAGTCGGCCGTCGCCATACGCGTTTCGCGGTCGTCCCAGATTTCGGTGATCCGGCCGGGCACGGCGAGGCACATCTACCGCTGCCTTTTCGTGTGAGCGGCGGAGTCAGGCAGGTGCGCTGCGATGAACGCCTGGCCGAGAGCGAGGCCACCGTCGTTCGGCGGTACGAGTCGGTGCGTGAGTACGCGGAAGTTGCGGTCTTCGAGCCGATCGAGGCACATCGTGGTGAGCAACGCGTTCTGGAACACCCCACCGGTGAGTGCAACCGTCGACAGACCGTCACGGTCTCGTGTTCGTTCGGCAACGTCGACCACCAACTCCGAGATCGCCAGATGGAAGGTCAGCGCGATGTCGGCGGGGCGATGCCCGTCGCGGAGGTCGTCGACGATTCGTCTCACGACCGGGACGACCCGGATGATCGTGCCATCCAGCTCGAAACGGTAGGGCGTGAGTTCGTTCCCCCGGCCGGCAGCCATCTCCAGGTCGAGCGCTGCCTGCGCCTCGAAGCTGACGCGCTGACGGAGGGCGAGCAACGACGCGACCGCATCGAACAGTCGCCCCATGCTCGATGTGGGCACACAGGCGATGTTTCGATCAATCTGTCGATGAAACAGCCGCAGCTCGTTGTCGCTGTATCCGGTCACCGGCGCGAGGTCGGCGGTCCACTCGATTCCGGCTGCATGGAGATGGGCGAGCGCGGAACGGGATGGGTGCTCGACCGCGGCGTCGCCGCCTGGCAGCCGGACGTTTTCGAGATGCGCAACACGATCGAAGCCGGTTGCGTCGGCGACGAGCACTTCGCCTCCCCAGATCGCTCCGTCATCGCCGTACCCGGTGCCGTCGAACGCGATGCCGACGACCTGAGTCGCCGGGTCGAGCCGATGCTCGGCCATCAGGGAGGCGACGTGGGCGTGATGATGCTGGATCTCGACGACCTGATCCGGGAACGTCCTGCGAGCCCAGTTCGACGACGAGTAGCCGGGGTGTGCATCGACTGCGACCAATTCGGGTCGCACGGCGTACATCGAGGTGAACTGATCGACAGCCCGGTCGAATGCGTCGAGCGTTTCCAGATTCGCCATGTCTCCGATGTGCTGGCTCACCCAGGCGTGCTCGGTCGAGGAGACGCAGAAGGTGTTCTTGAGCTCGCCACCGACGGCGAGAACGCGCCGAATGGCGTGCGGAAACGAAACCGGGATCGGTGCGTACCCACGCGCTCGGCGGATCGGCAGCAGTCGATTGCGAACCACTCGAACCACAGAATCGTCGCACGGCAGCAGGATGGGCCGGTCGTGCGTGAGCACGGCGTCGCACAGTGGCCCGAGTCGTTCGGCGGCGTCGGCATCGTGAAAGGCGATCGGCTCACCGCTCCGGTTGCCGCTGGTCATCACAAGCGGTCGCGCAACCGCGTCCAGCACCAGATGATGCAGCGGCGTGGACGGCAACATCACCCCGATGAGTCGATTCTCCGGCGCCACTCGTGCCGAGAGCGACGTCGACTCACGCGCACGAAGCAGCACGATCGGACACGCCGGTGAGCGGAGGAGCTCCGACTCGAACGCCGTGACGTGAGCCAGCTCACCCACTTGATCGAGGGCGGCCACCATCACGGCGAATGGTTGGTCGGGTCGGTGCTTGCGATCGCGGAGCATGGTGACCGCGGCGTCGCTCGTGGCGTCGCATGCGAGGTGGAATCCGCCGAGCCCCTTGATGGCAACCGTCTGGTGCGATTCGATCGCCCGCACTGTTCGTTCGATCGCGGCGGCCCCATGCGTACGGCTGCCTGCGTTCGTCAGGTACGAGACCGTCGGTCCGCAATCGTGGCAGGAGATCGGTTGGGCGTGGTAGCGGCGGTCGGCAGGGTCGCGGTACTCGGTGGTGCATCGTGCACACATCTCGAAACTCGCCAGCGTCGTGTTCGGTCGGTCGTAGGGCAACTCGGCGATGATGGTGAACCGGGGACCGCAGTTCGTACAGGTGATGAATGGATGCCCGTACCGTCGGTCGTTCGGGTCACGGAGCTCCGCCAGGCAGTCGGCGCACGCCGCCGTATCGGGCGACACCAGCGTCCGCTCGCCGTAGCTGGTCATGCTGCCGGCGATGGTGAACGACTTCGCTTCGACGGGCCGTCGACGGGTCCGTTCGACGCTTTCGATCATCGAGAGCGGGGGCGCATCGCCGATCAGGCGCTCGGCGAAACACTCGAGGGCAGTCCGCGGGCCTTCCACGTCGATCAACACGTGCGCTGAATCGTTCCCCACACTCCCATTGAGCCCCAGTTCGTTCGCGAGGCGGAACACGAAGGGTCGGAACCCGACACCCTGCACGATGCCGGTCACGGTGATGTGTTCGGCGACGCGCTCACGATCTTGCATGATGGTCATGGATAGAATCCACAGTACGGACATCCTGAGCCCGTGTCTCGGGACGTTTTCCCCTGATCTTCGCCGTTCGACCGCGCGCATGATCGGACGGATCCATCTCACCGCGGAGGTCGAAGATGAGAAAACAGTTGTTCGTCGGCGTCGCCGTCGTCGCGGCCGGACTCACGGTTCGGCGAAGCCGTGGTCACCTGCGGTACACCGTCGGCAAGGCGAAGGGCTCCTTTTATCGCTTCCGCCACCTTCACCCTGACGAGGACGTGCCCGACATGGTGCTCGCCGACCGCATCAGGTCGTCGATCGGACCACTCGAGAAGCGTCTCGACGTACCCCGCATCCACGTGATGGTGCACGACCACGTGGCCAAACTGCACGGCGATGTCGCATGCCGCTACGAGGCAGAGCGTCTCGAGAAGGCCGTCGGCGAGGTCTGCGGCGTTCGGGGTGTCGAGTCGTTCCTGCACATCGGCCTTCTGCCGAGCGACACGCGTCCATCGACCGGTCATGACGGCCCACAGCCTTCGTCTCATGCACTGAACGCACTCCTGGCCGCGGCTCGCGAGGCAGGCGCCGAGCACGCCCCGCTGTTCGCGGTTCACGCCGTGCTGTACCTGCTCCTCAACCGGCTCCCACCCGACGAGCGCTCCGACGTGCTCGTACACCTACCGGCTGACGTTCGCCTGCTCGCCCACCCGTCGTATCGACGCGGCCAGGAATCCATGCTGCGCACACCTGACGACCTCTACGCGGCGGTCGCTGCTGCCGACCATCTCCTCACACTCGATCAGGCTGCGTTGGTCACCCAGGCGGTGGTCGACCTGCTGATCGACCTCGTTCCCGAGGAGGTTCGCGATATCGCTGCCGTACTGCCCGAACCGCTGCGACTGCTGTGGGCGACGTCGGCCGAGCGCGTGACGATGGACTCCACCTCACACGCAGATGACGTCGCCCAGTTGTGACCTTGGCCCCTTGATCGTGATGTCGGCTAGGAGCACGATCAGGACGTGAAGGATGCAACAGATTCCGACTACACCGAACTCCGCGAATTGGACGACGACATCGACGACTCGTCCCAGCTCGGCGGCCGAACGTCGGTCATTTCGTTCGTTCGCGACGACGTCGTGATCCTCAGCCCTGAAACGACGCTGCGTGAAGCGGCAATGCATCTCCGGGACGCCGACGTCGGCGTCGTTGCGGTCGGAGAGCAGGGCAACGTGACGGGCGTGGTTTCCGAGCGCGACATCGTTCGGTCCGTCGCACTCGATCTCGATCTGGACACCACGCCGGTGACGGCGGTCGACAGCGAGAATCTCCTGTGGGCCGCGTCCGATTCGACCGTGGACGACGTTGCCGAGAAGATGATGGAGCACTACGTTCGCCACCTCCTGATCGGCCACGAGTCGGGCGACCTCATCGGCGTCGTCTCGATGCGAGATCTGCTCACCGCATACCTCGTCTGATCGAGCCGTGCGCCAGGTTCAGCGACCGATGGCGGCGTCCGCGGTCTGACCGGCGAGGGCGACCATTTCTGGGTCGTGACAGACGCTGGCGAGGTTCAGGGTGATGCCGTCGAGTCCCGTGGCCATCAGGTCGCGAATCGCCTCGCCGATGGTGTCGGGGTCGCCGATGGTGAGCTGTGGCAGCATGAGGTCGACGACTTCGGCCGGCCAGCCGTGGAGTTCGGCGTAGGCGTAGAGCGATGCCAGAGCTTGATCATGCGTGCGCCCGATCACCATCATGAACAGCTTCGTGACCTTGATCTCGGACCGGTCGCGTCCGAGACGCTCGCAGTGGGCGGCCAGTGCGTCGAGCTTCCTCGGAATCTCGTCGATGCCGCATGTGAGGTTCGACTCGTCGGCGTATTGGGCGACCATGCGCAGCGTCTTC
>JBBKWQ010000054.1:0-2904 GCA_037969115.1 Ilumatobacteraceae bacterium | reverse complement strand
CCGCCTGGCCGGCCGTCGCCTCGCCCAGAGCCACCGGACCCGCCGCGGGATGACCCTGGACGGCCGGAGCCGGAGCGACGAGGCGGCTGATCGGACATGGCCGTCCATGCTACGACCTGGCCGGGACAATGTTGCTCGACGCCGGTGCAGAACTGCCGAGGGAGCCCGAGGACACGGTCCCCGGACTCCCCCTCAGATGAGGCACCAACGTGATGACGCTGTGACGCCGTGGCTCAGCTACACCATGAGGGATCCGGCACGCTGAACCCGCAATGATTGTCGCGGACCAACTCGACACCGCCTGCCGTCGGCATGAACAGGTCGACCGGACCGGCCGCCGAGCTGTTCCCGGTCGCGGTGTTCCGGGTGACCCGAGCGCCCATGGTCAGCGTTTCCGTTCCGTCCTCGTTGGGGAAGTCGGGCACGAAGATGCCGGCCGCCGTCACGGTGAACTCAGTCGAAACATTGTCGTTCGCCGTGTTCCTGTGGATCAATACGTCCGTCACGCCAGCCGCAATGATGCCGACGACGCCGATCGGGATGTCCGGCGTGAACGGGAAGCACACGCTGTTGTTGCCGTTGGTCGTGTTCCGCCGGATCGTGATGTCGCGACCCGGGAAGTCCTCGTCACGAATCCCGTACCCACCGTCAGCACCATCCACGACTCCGATTCCGACGCAGTTGCCGCTCGCCGTGTTGCGATCGATCACGATCTGCGACGTGTCGTTCACGGCGATGCCGTTGAACAGACTCCCCGAGGTGTCGTTGCGGCTGATCTCGCCGGACATCGACGCACCCACGTTGATGCCAGCGCACTGCGCGCCCGAGACCGTGTTGCGGTGGATGTTGAAGCCGGTCGAGAAGATGACGAAGATCCCGTCACACCCGGGATCGACGATCGTATTTCGCTTGACGTAGACGTTGTTCGTGAACACCATGCCGATCGCGTCGTGCAACGGATTCGTCAGCGTGAAGCCCTGAATGCCCACATCATCCAGGTAGGCCTCGGGCGGAGGCGGATCGACCTCGAGGATCGACGCAGGAATCACGCAGATCAACGTGGCGACGAAATCCGGCGAACATGGGCTCGGGGCCGGAACCTCGGGCATGGTGATCGACGCGCCGCGCTTGCCGACGAGTGAGATTCCGCTCCGGCCGATCCACAGGTTCTCGACGTGATCGCCGCGCACCTCGATCGTCGTCGGCACGCCTGGTTCGGCAGCGTCGATGGCTGCTTGGATCGAGTCTTCGGGTCCGACGTAGACATGTGCCTCCGCACCGCTCGCGTTCGCCGTGCTCGGTATCGCCACGAGCGAGACGACCAGCGCCCCGACCAGGGCAACTGTTCGTTTGCGGGCTCTCCGCGTTTCAGGGTTGGAGTGTGGGTAGGAGGGTCCAGTCGGGCTTGCCGGCGTAGAGCAGGCAGCGGACTCGGTGATGTCGGAAGTTGACGATCCCGAATGCGACTCGCTTGATTCGCTTGGCGAGGTTGTTGACGGCTTCGGTCGGCCCGTTGGTGACGTGGGAGCGATGCCACGCACAGATCTGATCGGCCCAGCGGGTGATGGTTCTGCCAAGACGCCGAACCTCGAACGGCATCTCCGGGTCGGTGAAGTCGCGGCTGATCTCGGCGACCCACTCGGCAGCGAGTTCTGGGTCGGTGTGTTCGTAGATCTGACGCACGACCTCCTTCGCGTTCCACGCGAACCACACCTCTTGGCGGGGGTCCCCGGCGCGCAGCAGACCGAGGAGGCGGTCGTGTTGATCGGCGGAGAGTCGTTCCCGCGCGATCGACAGGCGGCGTCGGGCTCGCCAGAGCGGATCATCTTTGCGGCCGCGGTGTCCGAGCGTCTCGTTCTGCACACGGCGGCGACACTCATCGAGTGCGGTGTTAGCGAGCTTCACGACATGAAACGGATCCGCGACCTGGATGGCGTCGGGGAGCATCGTGTCGAACACGACCCGATAGCTGGCCGACAGATCGAGCGTGGCCCACTCGATCCGATCCCGCCACACCTGCGGCTGTGCTGCGAGCCACCGGCACGGTTCCGGTGCCGATCTACCTGGGACAACATCAAGGAGTTGGCCTCGCCGGACGTCGACGATCTGGGTCGACCACGACTGGGCGCGGAATCGCCCGATCCGGGCGAACAGGGTCTCATCGAGCCCGAGCGCGGTGACCTCACCGATCCGGTCCGGATGGTCGACGAGCTGTTCACCGATCACGACCACGGCGTCCATCACCGTGTGCCAACCGCAACCGAGATCTCGTGCAACATCGGACACCGCTCGCCCGTTGCGACCGACCTGCATCGTCGACCAGCGAGCCGCCCGAGTCGTCAACGCACAACGACCGGCTCCGATCTCGGCGTTGTCGTCGCACCAACACCGCCGACACGCGACGCACCGCCAGCGTTGCTTGCGCCACACCAACCGGACCGGGCGACCGAACACCGGCAGGTCCACGAGTTCGACCTCGCGGACCCCGTGACGATGCACCACACCACCACAGCCACACTCCGGCCGATCGGTCGGGGATTCGATCACGACTCGCAACCAGCGCGGCCACTCGCCAACACCGACCACGTTGACATCGGGCAGGCCGACCAGCAGCGCGCACATGCGCGTAGCATTCGTTTCCAAGCAGGGGCTCCTCGGATCGAGCGACGTAGAACACCGCCAGATTCGCAGAGCCCCTGTGCCGCGCCCGGGATCACTCCCTGTCAATCACCCAACCCTCAAACGCGAAGCGCCCGGAAACAGGCACGCTGACCAACGCGTTCTTCTTTGCGCGCCGCTATCTCCGCGCTGACCTGGAACTGCTCGATCATCGCACTCCGGAGAACTTGGAGAAGCTCGTACGAGAGCTGAACATCGAGCAGGCGACATGACGTTGCTCGTCAC
>JBBKWQ010000053.1:0-3126 GCA_037969115.1 Ilumatobacteraceae bacterium | reverse complement strand
CCATCGTGGCCGTGCCGATCGTGAACGTCCACGGCGTCGTGAACGGCGACCGCTACCTGCCTGACCGCCGCGACCTCAACCGGTCCTTTCCCGGATCGGCGAACGGCTCCCTTGCGGCGCGCATCGCGAACCTGTTCCTCACCGAGATCGTCAGTCGATGCGACGTCGGTATCGACCTCCACACCGGTTCGGATCACCGCACGAACCTTCCCCAGATCAGGGCCGACCTCGACGACGCTCGAACACGCGACCTGGCGATCGCATTCGGCGCGCCGTTCATGATGCACGCCAAGCTGCGCGATGGGTCGATGCGTGCCGCGGCGACAGCCACGGGTTCGACGGTGCTGCTCTACGAGGGCGGCGAAGCATGGCGCTTCGACAAGGACGCGATCCAAGCCGGCGTTGCTGGCGTCGGCCGGATCCTGGCTCGCCTCGGCATGGTCCAGCCTGTCGATGAACCCGTCGGACTCGACGGTTCAGCCGCGTCCGCCACTCCCGCCGAGAGTCGGTCGAGTAGCTGGGTCCGGGTTCGCCGGAGCGGCATCGCCGGCATCGACGTCGAACTCGGCCAACTCGTGGAGCGTGGCCAGATCGTCGCCACCGTTCGCGACTCCGTCGGCCGGCGGCTGAGCCAGACCCGCGCCAGCCGGACCGGCATGGTGATCGGACTTACTCAACAGCCGCTCGTCAACCAGGGTGACGCGATCATCCACATCGCCGAACTGCTCGACCCACCGGTCGAAGCACCCGAAGCAGCCTCGTCCATCACGCCATCAGAAAGCATCACACCATGAAGCTCGCCATCCTTTCTCGCTCGCCGGGCGCCTACAGCACGCATCGCCTCAAGACGGCAGCACTCGAACGCGGGCACCAGTGCAAAGTGCTGAACACGCTGCGCTTCGCGATCGACCTGTCGGGTCACAACGAGCCGGACCTCCAGTATCGGGGCAAGCACCTGTCCGACTACGACGCGATCCTGCCGCGCATCGGCGCCTCGATCACGTATTTCGGCACGGCTGTCGTGCGTCAGTTCGAACAGATGGACGTGTACACGCCGAACACCGCGAATGGAATCGCCAACTCGCGGGACAAGCTCCGGGCGACGCAGATCCTCAGCCGACACGCAATCGGCATGCCCGCCACATCGTTCGCACGCGACAAGGCCGACGTGCTGCAAGCGATCGAACTGGTGGGCGGGGCCCCTGTCGTGATCAAGTTGCTCGAGGGGACGCAGGGGATCGGCGTCATCCTCGCGCCCGACACGAGCGTTGCCGAGGGCATCATCGAAACGTTGCAGTCGACGAAGCAGAACGTGCTGATCCAGCAGTTCATCGCCGAATCGAAAGGACGCGACATCCGGGCGTTGGTCGTCGGCGATCGTGTCGTGGGCGCGATGCGGCGCACCGCGGAAGGCGACGAATTCCGCTCGAACGTCCACCGCGGCGGCTCGGTCGAAGCCGTGCAGCTGGACGACGAGTACGAGCGGACTGCAGTGCGCGCCGCGCAGATCATGGGGCTGCGCGTGGCCGGGGTCGACATGTTGGAAGGCAACGACGGTCCGCTCGTGATGGAGGTCAACTCCTCACCCGGCCTCGAAGGCATCGAGCGGGCGACCGAGTTGGACATCGCCGGCGCGATCATCGATCACATCGCCAACCAGGTCGCCTTCCCGGAGCTCGACGTGCGTCAGCGGTTGTCGGTGAGCACCGGCTACGGGGTCGCCGAGCTGCTCGTTCGAGAAGGCGCCGGACTCGTCGGAACCACGATCGCCGACTCGGGACTGCGCGAGCGCGACATCACGGTGCTCACACTGCACCGAGACAACCACGTCATTCCGAATCCGAAGACGTCACGCGAGCTCGAAGCAAACGACCGCCTCACCTGCTTCGGCAAGCTCGAGGAGATGCGCGACATGATCCCCGCGCGCCGCAAGCGCCGCCAGAAGGTCCGCAAGCTCCCCGACGACGCGCTCCCGGAGAACGCCTCTTCCGACGCCTGACGATCGGTCGTTCGTGCACGTGACTGTTCACACGCACGTCGTCGGTCGACTGAGCAAGAATCATCCCGGATATCCACCACCGGCACGCGCTGGTCTGTGAAACTCGCTTTCATATGAACGCCTACTCGCGCACGCTGACTCTGCCCGGTGCAGGTCGGCCCGTTCGCGAGCACGGATCGTCTGCTCTGGATCGTGCCGTCACCGTCTGGTCCGCACCCGATCCGGCGACCCGCGTGCTCGATTCGTGGGGAGCGCCGACCGGTCGGGCGGTCGTGCGCGCTGGTGTGGCTCCGTGGCCCGCTCCCGATCCCGACATGCGCTTCGATCTCCATGCTCCCGAGCTTCGCGTCCTCGCCCCGATCGACGCACCCGTCCGACGGGTCGAGCTCGTCGAGCCCCGGCACCCCGTGCCGATACCGGACCTGCGGGCGGCCTCACGGGACGCGGTTGCCGCGCCGGCCTACAGCAGTGAGCATCGCCAGGCGTGGCCGGCACCGAAGCTCAGCGACGCTGCTTTCGTCCCGACATCGAGTCCCGACCACAGCGGCATCTCGCGGCGCCTGGTCATCGGACTGGCCGTTGCGGCCGGTGCGGTCGCGGCCGGTGCGACTGCGTTCATTTCACTGTTCTGACCGGCTGACCACGGGGTCGCCCTGATCCGTGTGCGTGACACCTGCGTCGAGGCCGTGTTGCTGATCGACGACGGCGCGATGCGATGATGCGATGATGCGAAATACTCGGGTCTTCCTCGCTGGCTGCACGCTCGTGCTCGCCGCATGTTCGTCGAGCGGAGAGGATGCGTCGTCGCCAACCTCGACGGCGCCAGCCACAGAGGCCGATCCCACAGCGCCCGACACCGAGGCCGTCCAGCCGGTGGAGACGACACCGCCAATCGAGCCGACCGAGCCGATCGAGCCGACCGAGCCGATCGAAGCGGACGGGGCGGACACGGCCTCGGACGACGCCGAAGCCGAGGAGCCGTTCGTGATCGACGGGCCGGCAGAAGTTCGTCCGTCGTGTGCATCGCTGAACCGAGGCGTCAACGATCTGACCCTCGATGCAGGTGGAGCGATACACGACGTGCGGATCTTCGTTCCCGCGAACGTCTCGTCGGATCCGGTACCGAC
>JBBKWQ010000052.1:0-5158 GCA_037969115.1 Ilumatobacteraceae bacterium | reverse complement strand
CGCAGCAATACTGATGTTTTGGCGCAAGCGAAACGACACAGATAGCGCCGACGCCGCCGATTGATCCCCTGACGCTGGCAGATCGGCACCCCGATCCTTGCTACCGCGATCCTCGCGAGAATCGCCATCCGCCACTCCCAACGACCGTCATCATCACAGTCCTACCCGAGCGATTACGCTCCTCACAATCAAACCCCCGATCGTCCGCCACTGCCACGTAACGAAGGCCCTTACGCCGTGCTCGATACTCGCGGCGCCGTGACAGCCTCAGACCCGTCTTGGAGCCGGCGGCGGAGAGCGGCTTCCGTTCGCTCTCGGACTCACATGGCTGGGCCGCGCGTTACGAGCGGGCTTGACCAATCCGAAGTGCCGATAGCGCGCACCTTTCAAGGGCCGACCGACGCGTTGTTATGTGCTGTTCGCGCCTCTCGGAGATAGTCGCCGACTCACCCAACCCGACGAGCGACACCAGCCGCTTGCCGTCGCGCAGCATCGCGACGATGCGCTCGACCAGCACATCACGGCGGACCAGCGGCTGCGTCGCAGGCAGTCGCTGCGTCCACGCCGACACCGATGACGCAGCAGCGCCGCGCGGCTCCATCGTGTGGTCAAGCACCGCGCGTTCGAGCGCAACCAACTCCGGACCGGGGACCAAACCGAGTTCCTCACCCAACACGGTACGCGCACGCCGGAACGCAGCGATTGCATCCGTCGCGCGACCAGCCCAGTAGTAGCCCTCCATCGCCGCGGCCCACGCTCGCTCGTCGAACGGTGAGCGCGCAACGAGCAACTCGGCAGCCACGATCGCCTCGTCGAACCGGCACAGCTCGATCAGACACTCCACCTGTTCCACCGACGCCGACGACCACACGTTCTCGATGGCGGGTCGCGCCGCTGCGACGAACGCCACCTCGTCGAGTCCGTCAAACGGACGCCCACGCCACAGTGCCAAACCGAGCGTCAACAACTCGAGCGCGCGCTCTGCCTGGCTCCGGCGGAGCGCAGCACGACCCTCGGCGACCAATCCCTCGAACCGGTGAGCATCAACCTGCCCAAGAGACAGGTCAAGCCGGTATCCGCCACCTATCCGCTCAATGCCCGCCCCCGCTGAAGAGAGCACCTTACGCAACGCCGACACGTGCACTTGAAGCGTGTTCACCGCCGTCTCCGGCGACTCCTCGCCCCACACCGCATCGATCAGCTCAGCACCGCCACGACGCGGCGAGCGTGGAGTGCCAGATACGCGAGCACGGCCCGTGGCTGCTCCCCGCCCAGCTTCACCGATCCACCCGCCTCATCGATGAACACGACAGGACCCAGCACGCCCACCTCGCCCACGTGATGAGTCTCCCACACGGCCTTCAGCCGATCTTCAGCGCGTTGCTCGAAGGTGGTGCTCAACGAAACCAACCTGAAAGGACATCCCATGAACACCACCCACAACACCCTCCCCACCAACGACCTCACGAACGAGATCAGCGACGACGGCGACGAAGCGAACGGCGCGGAGCAGACACCGGTGCGTGGCCGGTCGAGCGCATCGTCAGTTCCAGATGCGGTGACCGACCGCCCCACACAAAAAGCAGGAGGAGACAACATGACCACCACCCTGGTCCCAAGCGCCAACACGAGCGAGACAGCATCTCGTGGGACTGGACGACGCCACCGCCACGGTGCGCAGCCGGTATCGAGCTCGAACCACGACGCGGTGCTGCTCGCCTCACCGCATCGGCATCGACGTCGCCGCGTCGCCGCGCTGCTCGTCGCGCTCGTCGCCATCTTCGGCTCGAGCCTGCTCGCCACATCCCAGCCCGCAACGGCAGCATCGGGAGGCCAGGTCTGCTTCAAGTCCGTCAACGGCGGCATCTCGGGCGGGAGCGGCATCAACATCAAGACGGAGGCCTACATCTACGGAACCTGGCAGCAGATCAGGAGCGACTTGACGAACAGCCAAGGCTGCATCGCCCTCACGGCCAACGGTGCGGTCCGCAACTACTACCTCCGGTTCGCAGTCGCCCACTATGGCCGGGGCTTCCGGCTGGTGTCAGCTCCGACCGCCTACATGAGCCCCGGGAACAGCTTCTACAACCTCGGGAATCTGTACGCGAGGTGCTACCAAACCACGTTCGGTGTGGTGGCGCCGCCCTGCCCGTTCGGGACCGGCAACTGGTGGTGAAGTCCTAGGTCGATCGGACAGTGCCCCGCTTCGGCGGGGCATCATCCGCGTCTGTGGGAGCGCAGAGGTTCAGCAGGGCAGAAACCTCCGCCTTGGTGGCCCAGCTACCGGCCCCACAGATCGCCACACACCCACGAACGCCACCCCAGATGCCATCACAGTGCGGGCGACTGCGAAGCTGCGAAACCAATCAGAAACCCTCCATGGTTCCGGACGAAGCCCACCCGCCGGCCTCGATCTGTGAGCGATCAGAAAAATCCGTCATCGGGGATCACGGAAAACCGACATCACCAGACACGACGGCCGCACCGCCGCACGCCAGATCGGCCACCGGCCGCCTCAAACCCCGAACTTCAGCACCCTGCTAGCGGCACGTACACCTACACAATGCCCGTCGGCTTCTGAACTCCGCTACGGAGACTTCCGGGCAAGTCAATTCTGAATGTGGCGTCGGCGGAGCATACGGACGGGTAAGAGCCCAGATCTCGATGACGCTCGCAAAGGGCTCTGGCACTCACGGGTTGACAAACCCAACACGTTTCGGCCTACTCTGAGGTATTGGCCCCATCGAGTGGAGCAGCGGGCCGCCCGCTGGTTCGCGAGCCCAAGCGCCGGACCACGAACCGTCAGCGTGCGGTGTCTGCGAGGATGGCGGCGATCACGCGGTCAGGGTCGGTAGATCCGGCGAGCGCAAGGGCCGCGAAGCGATCGTCGCCGAGTCGCTGGCGGGTAGCATCCAGACGCCGCTGGTTGGTCCGGGGACGGCGTCGGTCGGGATCAACGCCGTGGTCTCGGTACAGCGCATCGGAGGCACCCCACAGGCGGGCAGCGGCCACGTCGTCGCCGATTCCGGCCATGGCGGCCGCGAGTTGGGCGAGTGAGTCGCCGGTCACGAGTGGATCGGGATACCGGTCGCTGACAAACCGAAGGTGCTCCACGAGTACACCGTGTGCTGCCGCGGGTCGATCGAGTTCGATCTGGACCAACCCGAACATGAGCAGGACCGTCGCGAGTGCCACGCCGAGTTCGACCTCGCGCGCCAGGTCGAACGCCTCGTCGGCGAGGGCTCTCGCCTCGGGGAGGCGGTCGGCGTCGACCAGTGCCTCGATGGTCGAGGTGAGCAGCAGTACCAGCGCGTATCGATCACCCTGCCGGCGGGCGTCGTCAATCGCTTCGAGGTTGAGTCGGATCGCGTCTTCGACCTCGCCCAGGTAGAACGCGGCGTAGCCGGCGAAGTCCCTAGCGAGCGAAACGAGGGACGAATCCCCGCTGTCCTCGGCGGCCAGTCGGGCGCGGGCCGCGCATCGCCGGAGCTCCGCCTGGTCGTGGTGGTGGGCGTGGAACGCGCCGAGGCAGCACCACGCGTTGACAAGCAGTCGGTCGGGCGGTTGGTGCCTTTCATCCGAGTGTGCGAGCGCCTGCTCGAGGAGGTCGGCTGTGTCGCTCCGGCTCACGTAGGAGGCGAACGTCCCGAGCAGCAGGTCGACGCGATGTCCGATACCGCCCGGAAGATCGTTGGATCGGAGCCGATCGAGTGTGCCGAGCGCGTCGACGAACCGGCTCTCATGTAGCCAGTACTGCCCGAGCCCGAGCGCGAGCTCCGCCAGTTCGGGCCAACGGCCCGTTTCGACCCGGTAGGCGATCGTGGCGTCGATGGCGGCGGCGTCGACGGCGAGCCGAGTCCAGTGCTCGGCGGCATCGCGACCAAACCAATGGGGTTCGGCGTCGGCGACCATGGCGTCGACTGCGGCCCCGAGCCGATCCGCCGCGGCGCCGCGACGGATCGGTTCCACCGTGTCGACGAGGTGCTGTCGCACGGGCGGAGTTACCAGCAGCCGGTCGCCGACGCGATGCATGAGGCCCGACTCGACGAGGTCACCGAGATGTGCAACAGCGTCGACATCGGCCCGATCGGCGGCATCGGCGAGCAAATCGAGACTCACCATGCCCTCGGCAACCGCTGCATGAGTGAGCGTTGCCAGCGCGTCGTCGCACAGCAGCGCAGTAGTCGCATCGAGCACAGCGCGAAGGCTGCGTTGTCGGTCCGGGTAGTCTCTCGTGCCCGACGCGTCGATTACGACTGAGCGGAACCGTGCCAACCGTCGCACGAGCTGGTCCATCGACATCGCCCGGAGTTGAAGTGCGGCGAGTTCGATCGCGAGCGGTATTCCGGCGGCGAGCTCACAGACCTCGGAGACGAGTGCCACGTCCAGATCGGTGATGTCCGGGCGTACCTGCGTCGCTCGGGTGCGGAACAATTCGACGGCATCGCCGCCACGATGGTCGTGCAGCGGGAGCGGTGGCAACGCGACGACTCGCTCCTCTCGGATTCGAACCGCTCGGCGGCTGGTAACGATCCATGTCAGCGGACCGGGGACGCCGACCAACATGCGCATCAGCCTGTCGGCCTCGGCGACCTGCTCAAGATTGTCGAGAACGACCGCGCCGCGACGATCGCGACACCAGTCGACGAGGTCGTCCAGCGGTGCGTCCGATGAGATGCCCAAAGTCCGGACGATCGCCGCTGCGGCGGCATCGGCATCGACGACGTTCGAAAGGTCGACGAACCAGACATCGATGCCGGTGCTGAGCCGATGGGCGACGGCAATCGCCACGCTGGTCTTGCCGATCCCGCCAAGGCCGACAAGCGAGACCAGGTGGGAGCCGGCGTCGACAGTGGCGACGATTGCATCGATAAGTTGGTCGCGGCCAACCAGCGATCGCGCGGCGGGTAGCCTCGCATGCGACGTCACTGGCCCGTCACCACCATGGGGATCGCGCGACAACGGCGGGGCCGCGAATGGCGGCACGGTGTGGTCGAGCACGGCCCGCTCGAGCGCCACGAGCTCCGGCCCCGGATCAAGGCCCAGATCCTCGGCGAGAACGCGACGGGCGCGGCTGAAGCTCGACAGCGCGTCGGCCTGTCGGCCGGCCCGGTAGTTGGCGAGCATCATCGTCGCCCACGCCCGCTCGTCATACGGG
>JBBKWQ010000051.1:0-2826 GCA_037969115.1 Ilumatobacteraceae bacterium | reverse complement strand
ATCGCGGTGCTGACCAAGGAATGGGTCGTACGAGCAGGCCGCAACCTCGGCGAACTCGAGCGGAACTACTCGTTGATCTTCGAGCAGTTCGCCCACATGATCGAGTCGGGCACGTTCCCGTTCCCGGGTCGTGTCGCCGACTCCAGCGCGGCGCCTCGCGTGGGGGACGGGGTGATGATGCTCGACCTCGATGCTGCGGTCACGTACGTGTCGCCGAATGCGAACTCGGCGCTCCATCGCGTCGGTATCCAGGCGAACCCGGTCGGTATGCGGCTCGCCGAACTCGGCTTCCACGATGGTCCGGCCCGTCAGGCGTTCGAGCGTCGTGAACCGGTTGTCGAGGAGTTCGAGCAGGGAACCGAGGTGACGCTGCTGGCTCGATGTGTGCCGCTTCTCCACGGCAGCGGAGACGACGCCGTCGTCGTCGGAGGCCTCCTGCTGATCCGTGACGTGACCGAACTCCGCAAACGCGATCGGCTACTCCTTTCGAAGGATGCGACCATTCGTGAGATTCATCACCGGGTGAAGAACAATCTGCAGACGATTTCGTCGCTGCTGCGGCTGCAAGCCCGTCGCCTCGAGAGCGAGGAGGCCAAGGCAGCGGTGGCGGAATCGGTGCGTCGGATTCGCACGATCGCACTCGTCCACGAGTCGCTCTCGCGCGAGCCGGGCGACGACATCGCCTTCATCGAAATCGTGCGCCCGTTGCTGCGCCTCGCCGAGGAGGGGCTGCAGTCACCGGATCGACCGGTGCGCTTCTCGGTGACCGGATCGGGCGGTCGGGTCCCTGCCAACGCGGCGTCGCCGCTCTCGGTCGTGATGACCGAGCTGCTGCAGAACGCCGTCGATCACGGGTTCCCCGAGGGGTCGGGAGGCGGCGATGTGGCCGTCGTGCTGAGCCATGACGGAACGACGCTCGCACTGAAGGTCGTCGACAACGGCCGTGGCGTCGAGCCGGGGTTCGATCTCGATGCGCAGACGGGGCTCGGGCTGTCGATCGTGCGCACGCTCGTGACGACGGAGCTGAACGGGTCGATCACGATGCGGCCGGCCACGTCAGAGGATCTCGCAGCCGTCGGACTGGACGCAGACAGTGGCCGACCTTGCGGCACGGTCATCGAACTACGGGTCCCCACCTTGGAGGACTGAGTGGGCGGCTGGGGTCATGCCCCGGCCAACGGTCAGGCCGTTGCGGCGGCTCGACGCTCGGTGCGGGCGGCCGCCACGCGCTTGCGACGGATGACGCGGCGTTCCTCTTCGGTCAACCCGCCCCAGATGCCGGAGTCCTGATTGGTGTCCAGTGCGAAATCGAGGCAGTCCTTCGAGGCGGCGCACTCGCCACATGTGGACTTCGCATGGTCGATCTGAACCAACGCATTTCCGGTGGTGCCAACCGGGAAGAACAGAGCCGGGTCGGTGTCCCGGCACAGCGCGTCATCCCTCCAGTCGTAGTCGGCAGCTCCGAGAGCAAGGCTGGACGCAAGAATCGACACGTTCGGATTCCCCCATGTAGGTCGGTTGGGCGATGCAGGTCACATCGCCGAGACGGTGAACGGCGGTGGTTGCCCCAACGCAATCCCCGCCGAGACCGAAAAATAGGCGCGACCAGGCCCGACCGCAAGTGGCTCTTCGTGTGACGTGTGACCGTCGACGCGAGGTTGTTGCGATACTGATCTCATGAATGTGATCGGTCATCGAGGCGCTTCGGGCGTTTTCCCGGAGAACACGCCTGAGGCGTTTGCACGCGCTGACGAAATGGGTGCCGACGGTGTGGAACTCGACGTGCGCATCGCGCCGGACGGTCGGGGAGGTCGTCGTCTCGTCGTCTTCCACAATCCTTTGCCAGCGTCGCAGGAGGCGCTCGACGCGTTGCCGAGTTTCGACGAGATCCTCGATGCGTGCGGAGATCGGATGCTCGTCAACGTCGAGATCAAGAACTCCGACGACGAAGGCGGCCACGACCCGACGATGGCCGTGGTCGATCCAACCGTGGCCGCAATGCGCCGAAGGGGTTTGTCGTGGGCCGACCGATGGCTGTTCTCCTCGTTCGACTTCGACACGATGGATCACTGCCGCCGGGTGGCCCCCGAGATTCCGACGGCGTTGCTCGTGTCCGACATCACCGACGAGGCAATCGCTGCAGCGGTCGGCTCAGGTCACGTGGCGATCCATCCCTGGGTCGACCCGTTGACCGCGGCGGGCGTCGATGCGTGTCACGCCGCCGGCCTGCTGGTCAACACGTACACCTGCAACGACCCTGAGCGTCTGCGCGAGTTGGCGGGGATGCGCGTCGACGGCGTGTGCTCCGACGTCCCCGACATCGCTCTCGACGCACTCGGTCGCGTCGGCGACACCGCCGACCTCAACCCGAGTTGGGGAAGACGAGCCTGATCGCGTTCGGGACGTGTTTGAACTCGAGCCGGTTCGTTTCGCCGAGCGCGTCACCGTCGAGTTGGTAGGGGAACGGCTCATCGTGGGAGACGGTGAGTTCGCTCACGTCGGTTCGGATGTCGAGGTGTGGTGCCGGCTGGACGCCGCCGCCCTTCAATGCGCCCGCCAGTGAGGTGAGAATCGCTCGCGCTCGCATGGTCGTGAAGGTGATCGCCACGAGCCGCTGGTCGAGTTCGGCGTGTGGGGACAGGTCGAGAGGTCGGTTGCCGAGGTAGGTGTAGGGGTTCGTGTTGAGCACGATCGTGAAGTAACCGTCGGTCGGCTCGGGACCGCCGTCACCTGTCACGCTGAAGTGCGGGTGCTTGCGGTCGTAGCCGCGTGCCCAGGTGGACACCCCGGCGTAGATGAAGAGGGGATGACCGAGCCATCGCTTCA
>JBBKWQ010000050.1:0-4006 GCA_037969115.1 Ilumatobacteraceae bacterium | reverse complement strand
TCATGCAGGACAATCGGGCGGTGATCCTCGATCGAGAGCGGGAGTCGCGCATCCTCGCGACGAGTGACGAAGGCTTGATGGGCTGGACCGCCGCGTTCGGCGAGAGCGGATCGCTGTGGGTCGGTGGATCGAGTGGGCTCACCGAATACGACGTTCGCTCGGGCGAGCTGCGTCGACGCGTCACCCTGTGGATGGGCACCGAGGGTTGGGAATTCACCACGAGCCGCTCGTTGTGTTTCGACGACGATGGGCGACTTCTGTGTGGTCTCAACTCGGGTCTGACCATCGTCGACCTCGACGCTCTCGACGTGCTTGCGGCGGCACAGCCGACAGTCCAACTCTGCTCTCTTGCGTGGTTCAACGCGCAGCCGACCAACCGCGACGGCGTGTGGACGGTGCGTGAAGGCCGGTGGAGTGTCGAAGTGCGGGTCTCTTCGACCTGGGCGCACCGGGAGGCAACCCGCCTCTTCCGATACCGCCTTCTCGGGTTCGAGCCGACTTGGTCCGAACCGACCGCAACTCCCCATGTGCAATTCACGTCGCTCCCACCCGGCATCTACAACCTCGAAGTACAAGCGCATTCCGGAATCACCGGCTGGGGACCGTCACAGTCCGTTGCGACGTTCGACGTCGTACGAACTCGCTCGATTCGCCAGTTGAGTCGACGACGAAGAGCGTCCCGGGTGCTGAGACGGCTCACCGGAGAAAATCACGAACTGGAACAGCGCGTCCGTGAACGGACCATCGAACTGCGCACCACTCGAGACCAGCTCGAATCCACCAACGAGGAGCTGGCGACTCTGGCCCGCACCGACCCCCTGACGAACTTGGCCAACCGCCGCCGATTCGACGGGGCTCTCGCCGAAGCGTTACAGCAAGCGTCCGAGACCGGGATGCCGCTCTCGCTGTTGATGGTCGACATCGATGAGTTCAAGGCGTACAACGACCACGTCGGGCACCTCGCCGGTGATGAATGTCTGCGTGAAATCGCGCGCATCATGGCGGCTGCCGTCGGAGGTGACCACCTGCTTGCCCGGTACGGCGGTGAGGAGTTCGCGGTGTTGCTCCCGAACGTCGACGCAACGAACGCGATGCACGTCGCACAGCGGGTTCGAGCGAGCGTGTTCGCGTCCGAATTGGCGCACCATCACTCCGAGACGGCGAACGTGGTCACCGTGAGCATCGGCGTCGCCACGACTGCCGCCACCCACGATGCGACCGCTGACGGTCTGATCGGAACTGCTGACCGTGCGCTGTACAAGGCCAAACACATCGGGCGAAACCGTTGTCACGCGGCAGTCGCGGAGACAGGATTGCGGTGAGAGTTGAGTCACTGACTCTCGCGCGTCAGTGGCCGATGTCCTGGTCGCCGGGGGTGATGAGGCCGCTTTCGTAGGCGAAGACGACGGCTTGGGCGCGGTCGCGTAGCCCGAGCTTGGTAAAAATGTTGGAGACGTGGCTCTTCACGGTTGCCGAGCCGATGTAGAGGGTTTCGGAGATTTCGGCATTGCTGACGCCGCGAGCGAGCTCGGTGAGGACTTCTCGTTCGCGGTCGGTGAGCGCCTCGATCCGGCGGGACGTGGCGGTGTCGATGGCGAGGGTTTGCGCGAATCGGTTGATGAGGCGTCGGGTGATCGTCGGATCGAGCAATGCTCCGCCGTCGTTGACGGTGCGAATGGCGGGGGCGAGATCTTCTGGGGGAATGTCTTTGAGGACAAACCCGCTGGCGCCGGCCTGAAGCGCCTTGTAGACGTATTCGTCGGGGTCGAAGGTCGTCAAGATGATGACCTTCAGCGGCCAGTCGGCTTCGTTGAGGATCGCCGCTGTGGCGGTGAGGCCGTCCATCTCGGGCATGCGGATGTCCATGAGCACGACGTCGGGTCGCTCTCGCCGGGTGAGTTCGATGGCTTCGAGTCCGTTGCCCGCTTCGGCCACCACCTCGATGTCGTCTTGATGGTCGAGGACCATCGCGAATCCGCGACGCACGAGGGCTTGGTCGTCGACGACGGCGACTCGAATGCTCATGCGGGGTCCGATGCGAGTGGAATGCGAGCGACGACGGCGAAGCGCTTGTCGGTGCAGGGTCGAGCTTCGAGGGTGCCGCCGAGGATCTCGGTTCGTTCGCGCATCCCGGCGATGCCATACCCCGACCGCGGCAACATCACAGCTCGCGGCGTGTCGGTGGTGTTGATGACTTCGATCGTGAGCCGATGCTCGTCGACGCCGAGACGTATCTCGACGCTGGGCTCTGGCCCGGCGTGTTTGATCACATTGGTGAGAGATTCCTGGACGATGCGGTAGGCGGACAGATCGACCGATGCCGGCAGATCCTCGGGCATCGCTTCCATCTGGAGCGAGACATCGGCGCCGGTCTGCGTGAGTTGCTCGGCAAGGGTCGGGATCTTGTCGATGCCGGGCTGGGGGCCGAGTCCGTCGGGGCTCGCGTCATCCGGTCGGAGGATGCCGAGCAGGTGGCGGAGTTCGCCGAGCGCTTGGCGCCCGGCCTTCTCGACATCGCCCATCGCCTCGACGGCGGAGTCGATGTCATCGCGGGCGACGGTCCTTGCCGCGCCCGCCTGCACCGTCATCATCGAGACACGGTGGGCGACAACGTCATGAAGTTCCCGCGCGATGCGCGAGCGTTCATCGACGACGGCCCGGCGGGCAGCGGCGTGTTGTTCGCGTTCCAGGTGGGTGGCGCGGTCCTGGAGCAAAGCCAGGTAGTCGCGACGGTTGCGAACCCGATGACCGATGTACCAGGGCAGCCAGGTCAACACCAGCGACCCGGCAACATCGACGGCGCGTTGATCATCGATAACCGTGCCGAAGGCGACAACGATGGCCGCCACCGTGAGCGTCGCGAGGCTGTGTCGGAGGTCGGTGACGTAGCGGCCCACGCTGTAGATCCCGAAGACCACGGCGAGGTCCTGACCTTCGCCATAGCCGAGAAACGACCACACGACGAGCGCCGCGAGAATGAAAGAGATGACCTGGATCGGTTGGCGGCGTCGCCACACCAACGAAGCTGCCGTCGCTGCCAAGATCAGGTACGCGGGCGCGGCGAGCTCACCGATCAGGCTCGGTGAGAACACTTGGCCATCGTCGAGGCTGTTGGCGGCAACGGCGATCACCGATGCGATGAAGACCGTGGCGGCCAGAGCGACGTCGGTGGCTCGCGGCCAGCGCGCGAACGGGCCCTGCCGATGGCTCGGTTGGTGGTGGAACCGAGTGCTCCACGGCCGCGGGCGAACCACAGTGTCTGCCGGCTGCGTGCCGTTGGACTGGCGTGTCGCGGGGACCATGGAGACCATCCACGGTACGCGCTCCACTCGGTGCGGGTCATCCCACTGGCGGCGGATCACATCCTCCGTCATACGGGTGACGACACGCCGGCGGCGAGCCGAAAATGGGACGAAGACCGGTCGTGGCGAGATCCACCGAGAGGAGGATCGAGCAATCGTTCTGGCGGGCGATGACGTTCTCGACCGCGTTTCTTACCGGTGAGTGGACCTTCCCCCATCACGTTTGGAGCCGACATGAAACCCACACTTCGCACCCGCTGGATCGCCGTCGCAGCGCTCTTCGCCGTTGTTGCCACGGCCTGCGGAACCACCGATATCGAACCAGGATCCGCTCGCGGCGTTGATTCGACATCGATGCCGGCAACGGAAACGGAGCCACCCGTCGCGACCGACGTCGTCACCGTTCCCGTGAAGGACACCGAAACCGACGCCGACACCGACACCGTTCCCGACCCCGACCCCGACCCCGTTCCCGACCCCGACCGCGTCGCCGTCACGATCGACGAGATCGGCGTGAGCACCGTCCTCCCGAGCGGCTGGGCACCGTCTCCTGGCGGCGGGTTCACGGATGGAACGAGCCAACTCGGCGCGCTCGCCATCGTGACCGCCGAAGCCCCGGCCACCGCCCTCGACGGATTCGAACCGGTCGGCGAGATCACCGCCGGCGGCCACGTCTGGGAGCTCCACACCCAAGACACCGGAGA
>JBBKWQ010000049.1:0-4045 GCA_037969115.1 Ilumatobacteraceae bacterium | reverse complement strand
GGTCTGGGTACCAGCGAAGAGGCCGGCGCGAGCTCCGACATCGAGGTTCATGACGGCGATCACGGCAGCCACGAGCCCGGCGACCAGGACGAGGACGATGACGGTTCCCAGCACGACCTTGGCGCCACCATGACGGAAGCCGTCGAGGAACGCCGGACCCGTTGCCAGGCCGATGGTGTACACGAAAAGCACCAGACCGAACGTCGGCACAATCGACGGAAGGTTGGCGAGGTCAGCGTCGAACGCCGAGAACGCCAGACCGACGAACAATGCCGCGGCCGGCCCGAGCCCGACCCCGCGAAAGCGGATCCGGCCCACGGCCGCGCCGAGACCGACCACGAGGAACAGAAGCAACAACGGATTGTCGGCAAGCATTCCCACTTCGGTGTTCTACCAGTTCGTGTTCGCGTCCAAGCCCGAACACCGCAGACGAGCGCCGATGTCGCGAGCAGTCGCGCCTCGCGGTCGACTCGACGGTTTCCAACGCGAATCGGACGATGTGACGCCAACCTCAGAGCCGTCGCACGCATCGGGCTTCACCGCGATCAACACCCATTCGATTCATCACCTAGGTGTGCAACTGACGAAGGGCGGTGACATCTAGGTCGCTGTGGTCTTCTGTCGTAGTCGTTCGTAGGGGTTTGTCCATCGAGGCCGCCGTGGGGTCGGTGGAAGTTGTAGAAGTCCTCCCATTCTTGGAGCTTGTCGTTGAAGACGTTGGCGTCGTCGATGATCACGCCGTGGTCGAGCATCCGGTAACTCTTCGTTGTCGATCCGGTGCGATCGTTCGACCTTGCCGTTCAGGCGGGGTGTCGCGGTTTGATGTAGACGTGTCGGATCCGGCGGTCGAGAACGTGCCAGTGAAACTTCGACTGGAACCCGGCACCGTTGTCGGTTTGGATCTGGTGGACTTGGAACGGGAGCTTCTCGAGGGCCCCACGCACGTACGGTGCACCCATCAACCATCCTCCCTGTCGGGTATGGGCGGGCCGAGGATGGCGCGATCGGAACATTTGATCGGCACGTTCTGCACCGTCGACTATGGCCGGGAAGCGACCGGGATCCGGCTTATCTTGCGCCCGAACTCACAGACCCGCCCTCGGCGGCGCTCAGGGCATGCGATCACCTGCACCTGCTCCGTTGATCGACGTGTGACAGTCCCGGGCCTTTGCCTGGCGGGAGCTGCTGGCCAACTTTCGAAGGATGGCGTGCCGAGGGAAGAAGCAAACGGCCATCGGGAGCGAATGCGCAGTTGCACGAGTGGTGTGTGAAGCTCTCGGCGATGGTCACCACCGGTCACGTCGCCGTCTTCTATGCGAAGGGCAACGAGGCCTGGGCGGCGTGCCTGATGGCGGATGTCGTTGCCCATGGTGTGCCAGTCCTCGACGCGACGCGAAGTGACCGAGCGGCGGCCGTGGCCGAAGCTCGGGCCATGCTCATCGTGCACAGCTGGTTCGGTGGGTCGCACGGGGTCGGGCTTCCGAGCGAGGACGAGATCGCACACGTGAAGGCCAACGGCGGCCGAGTTATCGTCGCCCGGCGGAACTGGACGAAGGTACATCGCGACGACTACCCGGGGCGAGATGTCGTGGTCGCGCTGTGGGATGGCTACTACCAGCCCGCTCCGCACCGGGCTGGTCGTGTCCCCGACTCGGGATGGGCCACCCTTCTCGGTCAGTTCGGGGGACGTCGGGCGAACCACGATGTGCCGTCGAACTACGTGTTCATCTCTTACCGCCGCAAGGTGAACGGTGCGTTCGTTCGTGAGCAACTTCGCGGCGCGCTGGCGCTTGGTGGATTCGCGTCGTGGGACTATTGCGCCTCGGAGAACATGGACGAGCCCGACCCTTGTGAGGTCAGCCCCGCCACCAAGGCACGGCTCGTGAGTCTGGTCACCAATGCGTCGGCGCTGGTCGTGGTGGCGACCTCCGGTTGGTGGAGTCCTTGGACCGCATTAGAACTGGCAACCGCGCGAGCCGTGCCAGGAAAGCCGATCGTCCTCGTTCGACCAACCGAGTCACGGCCTAGCCGGCGCGCCGTTCTCAATGGCATGTCCGTCGAAGCTTTGGCCCCGGGGCAGATGACCGCGCCACGCACGACTGCGGCCCTCGCTGCCGCTGGTGTTTCTCGCGTGCTGCCACCGCACCACGGCTCGCTATGACTGAGCCAAAGTTCACACAGTCGATCGCCGACAGAGAACGGCGCCCACGCTCGGTTGATGACCCGTCGGGGCGTGGGCGGCTGCTCAGACCCGGCCATGCTCACGCATTCGATGATTCACAGCGCATACTGACAGCGGATGACATCGTCCCAATCCGCTCGTATCGGCACTTTTCGATCATCCTGTCCTTTCCTCAAGCCAGCGCGATAATCGCAGGCAGAACCCTCAGGTCTGTGCCGAATAGTAGGAGCGATGCCTGGCACTCGCGGGTCGTTGCCGTCGCTCCGACCCCGGTCGAAGACGATCGGATCGAACTCCGGAACGCTCCACCCGTACCTCATGATGACCTGGTACACACTGTCGGGCCCTTGGGCAGCGGTCAGGGTTTGCAGTCGCCCTTGAGCTGGCCTCTGACCGTCGCCCCCGGCGAGATCGTGCAGGTTCCGCTGCCGTTGGAGTCTGCGTTCCGGTTGACGACGACGCCGGCACCGGCAACGAGATCACCCCCGTTGGCCTCCTTGGCGTCCCGCCCGATCGACGATGGTCCGACCAGTTCGAGGTTGCCGTTGCCGGACTCCTTCGCGTCGCGGCCGACGCTGGCGCGGGCCGTGAGGGTCAGGTCCCCAGCGTCTTTCTCCTCGACGTCACGTCCAACAGCTCCGGAGATGACGACCGACCCACCGCCGGACTCCTTCACATCGCGGTCGACGACAGCCGTCACGCCGACCGTCAGATCACCGGCGTCGTTCTCCTCGACGTCCTGTCCGACCGAACCGTCGACCACGACCGACCCGTTGCCGGACTCTTTGACCTTGCCGGCAACTCTGGAGCCTTCAGCGAGGACGACGTCGCCGCCGCCCTTCTGGTCGATGTGCTTGCGCACCGTTCCACCGGCCCCGACCGTCACCGTGCCGCCCTCCCCCTTGACGTGACCGGTCACCTCTCCGAGCACGAGCACCTCGCCCTTGACATCGAGATTGCCCCGGTAGATGGTCCCGGCCGGGACCACGCAGCCGGCGCCACGCCTCTGCGTGCCGCACGCGTCGAGTGCGTAGTCGACGAACACCGCCGCAGTGCGGGGAGGGATCGAGAACGACCCCGTTGCGTCGTCGAACGATGCGGTGGACACGACTGCGTCGACCGAACCGACGAGGACCGGGTGCAGATACATGGCGGTCCCGGCCAGCGCGCCGGCCGTGAAGTCGATCGGGTCGTCGGTCGGGTTGAACAGCGACACCAGCCCGTCGTGGACCCTGTCGAGATCAACGGCGCCACCGCTCGGGTCGGAGATCTGCATCACGATCAACCCGGGGATCTGCCCGGCACCAGTGTTCAGGAACGACACGCGGTCCTGCACGTCGGCCAAGGTCTCCAGGTGGAACAGTGGCGTGCTCTCGCGGACCGCGAGCCACTCCCGCGTGACCGTGGCGTTGAACCCGATGTCGCCGGGCGACGGTTTCAACGCCGCGTTCGCGAGCAGCGGGCCCTGGATCGGCCAGTTCGACTCGTTCTTCTCGGCCACCGGTAGACCGACGCCCCAGTTGTTCGACTGGTAGGTGAAGTCGAGCCGGTTGAACCAGTCGCCGGAGTTGTACGAATCGCGGTCGAGCGACTTCGACCGCAGCATGTCCTGACCGGCGTGGAAGAACGTCACGCCCTGGGCCAGCGAGACGATCGCGTTGCCCACGTTCTGCGCCCGCACCCGGTCGGCCATCGACGTGCCCACGGGGTGGTGGTACTGGCCGATGTCGAACAGGGTCTGGTTGTCGTGCGCCTCGACGTAGACGATGTTCTCCTGCGGGTCTGCGGTGTAACCGGCCGGCGAGCTACGAGTTCGTCGACCGAAACGGGAACCTCGTCACCGGCGCCCAGGTCGGCTACAAC
>JBBKWQ010000048.1:0-55979 GCA_037969115.1 Ilumatobacteraceae bacterium | reverse complement strand
AGACGAGTGTGCTCAACGCGTTCAAGATGGCTGACGAGGTCCTGTTGCAGGGCGTGTCGGGCATCACGAACCTCATCACGACGCCCGGTCTCATCAACACCGACTTCGCCGACGTCAAGGCCGTTCTGAAGGACGCCGGGACCGCGCTCATGGGCATCGGTCAGGCGAGTGGCGACGATCGTGCCATCTCGGCAGCGAAGGCAGCGATCTCTTCGCCGCTGCTCGAATCAGCGATCGACGGTGCGAGGGGCGTGTTGCTCAACATCACCGGGCCGTCGAGCATGGGTCTGTTCGAGATGAACGCCGCCGCCGAGATCATCCACGGGGTCGCGCATCAAGACGCGAACATCATCTTCGGCACCGTCATCGACGACGAAATGGGCGACGAGGTCAAGGTCACCGTGATCGCGGCCGGGTTCGACCGGGTCGACGGTTCGGGTGTCGACGCCTTCGTGCGCACACCGACGCGCATCACCGAGTTGTTCGCCGAACCGGATGCCGATCCGCTGGCCACCGATGACGACGACGAGTTCGACGTCCCGTCGTTCCTCAAATAGCCATCGATCCGTCCAGGCGACGGTGAGGCTCCCGGCCACATCGGGATCAGTGGTCGTGCGCGTCTCCACGCGGGTCGACGGCGACTTCCACCTCGACCGTGTCGATCCGGCCGTGCTCGCGGCGCGCCAGCAGGCCTTCGTTCCCGGTACCTGGAGCATGCTCGACGAGGTGCACGGCACGGGGGTGGTCGTCGTCGACGGGCCCGGTGGTGGCAATCGGGAGCGAGGTGACATTGCGCTGGTGCGTGTGGCCGATGCGATCGTCGGGACATGGGTGGGTGATTGCGCCCCGATCATCCTCGTCGGACACGATGGCGGCTTCGCCGCTGTGCACGCCGGGTGGCGCGGGGTTGCCGCCGGTGTGATCGATCATGCAGTTGCGTCGCTCGGTGGGAGCATCAGGCAGGCATGGCTCGGGCCCAGTATCCGTGCCTGCTGCTACGAGTTCGGTGCGTCCGACGCGTCAGCAGTTGCAGCAGCGGTCCGGATCGACCAGGCCGCAATCACGGCAACGACCACCTGGGGCGCACCATCGCTCGACCTGCCGGCTGCATTGCGAACAGCGTTGCGACCTCACGGCGTCGACATGGCCGAACACGGGGCATGCACCGGGTGCGACATCGATTTCTTCTCGCACCGGATGGGTCCCGATTCCGAACGGCACGTCGTCGCGTCGTGGTGGGAACGGGTGCCGACGTGACCGTCGCCGAGCGACTGGCGATCGTCAGAACACGTATCCTCGACGCAGGTGGGACCGACGACGTCGCTGTGGTCGGTGTCACGAAGCGGCTCGATGTCTCGGTGTTCGACGAGTGTCGAGCGGCCGGACTCACTGCGATCGGTGAGAACTACGCGCAGGAACTGATCGCCAAGCGTGATCATCTTCACGGCCTGAGCGTTCACTTCATCGGGCAGCTCCAGACGAACAAGGTGCGACACCTGGCGGGCATCGTCGATGTGTACGAAACCGTCGACCGGCATTCGCTGGTCGACGAACTCGCCAAGCGGTCGTCGGGCGCGACCGTGTTCGTGCAGGTGGACACCAGCGATGAGCCCGGCAAGGGCGGCTGTCCGTTGGCGGATGTCGACGATCTCGTTCGGCGGGCACAGGATGCCGGCCTCGACGTCGACGGGCTGATGACAGTCGGGCCGACGGCGGGTGGCGCCGAGGCAGCCCGCGTCGGATTCGCAGCGGTGCGTGCTGCGGTCGACCGACTCGGGCTCACCGTCTGCTCGATGGGAATGACACACGATCTCGAGGTCGCGGTGCAGGAGGGCAGCACCCAGGTGCGCGTGGGCACGGCATTGTTCGGACCGCGACCTTGACCACCGAACGTCTGCGTGCCGGCTCCGATCACCCAGTGGCAACGTCCATGTCACGAACCAGCGACGACCGCTTACGATGGGATGTGCGTCGGGTACGAGGCGTCACCGTTTCGTGCCGCGTGGTGAGATAGCCTCGCGTCAAGGAGGACGCCGATGTCAATGTGGAAAAAAACCATGGATTACCTGGGTCTCGGTCCTGACGACGAATACGACGACTACGACGTCATCGACGAGCCGGATCCGGCCCCCCGAGGCCGCCGCACGCAACACGAGCCGGAACCCCGGAGCCAGCGCGGTCCGTCAGGTGACGACAGTGAGGGCATGGTCCGTACAGTGCCATCGCGACCGACGTTCCCGTCACGTGACTTCGATCCTTCGCCCACGAGGCGCGCTCCGAGTTCGGGGGGCGGCCGCGACGACGATTCCGGCGTTCAGACACGCCCGAGTCGGGGCAACGGTGGTGGAAACGGCTCACTTCGTGCTGTTCCCCAATCAGGAAGTTCGCACGAACCGCACACGGTTCGCCCGCACCGCTTCGATCAAGCGCAGGAGGTCGCCGACAAGTTCAAAGACGGTCTCCCCGTCATCATGAACCTGGAAAGCGCCGACCGCGAGGTCGCCCGCCGCCTCATCGACTTCGCCAGCGGTATCTGCTATTCGCTCGACGGCTCGATGGAAAAAGTTGCAAGTGGCGTCTACCTGTTGAAACCCCCACCGGCTCGATCGAGCCGATATGACGAGTACGAGGACTCATGACGCTGAGCCCCCAACAACTGAAGTCGGCTTCGTTCCGGACGGTCAAGAAGGGATACGACCCCGATGAGGTGTCGACGTTCCTCACCGAGGCAGCCCGAACGCTCGAAGACTCGCAGAATCAGGCGACCGCCATGGAGGCGCGGGCTCGCGCCGCAGTGGCCCGGTTGCAGGAGATCAACGCCGAACGAGAAGCCGAGTCGACCGACGACGTTCATGTCCCTGTCGACGAGGCCGAGACCATCTCGCGTACGCTCCTGCTCGCACAGCGCACGGCCGACACCACCGTCGCCGATGCAGCAGCCGAGTCCGAGCGAATTCTCACGTCAGCGCGTGACGAAGCCTCCACAACGCTTGATTCCACCCGCGAGATGTCTGCTCGGCTCCTCGAAGAGGCACGGGTCGAGGCGCGACAGCAGTACGTCGACGAGAAGGCCCAGATCGAAGCCGAGGTCCTGGAGTTGACCGAACGTCGCACCGCCCTGCGCTCCGACATCGACAAGCTCGAGGCGTTCCTCGTCGATCAGCGATCCCGGCTGCGCGAGTCCGCAACGGCGCTCGTCGACATCGCTGAGCGCGTCCCTGGTGGCCTCGGCACGATTGCCGCTCCGGCCATGGTCGCCGACGTCCGCGAACCGTCCGACAGGTCTGACACGTTCGACACCTCTGATGTGTCTGACACGTCCGACACGTCTGGCAACTCCGACGTCTCGGACGGATCGCCGCTGACGCTGCCGGTTCGAGAAGCCGGTGCATCTCACCCCGACGGACCCGATGTCGACCATGCGGCGTTGGCCGCGCTCGCGGCACGAACGGCGAACCCCGAAGATCTGGAATGGGCCCAGGCGTCGGAACTCGCAGCGCATGCCGACGATGTCATCGGTCTCGCCGACGCCGACGACGAAACCGACGACACTCCAGATGGCGTTGCTCGCTAGGATGTCATCAACACGGCGTCGACGAGTTCATCAACTCTGAGCCTTCGGAAGAACAGCGGCTCCGGCCGCCTACTAGAACCGAACGGGTCCAGCCCGTCATCGCTGGCGTAATCGAGTGGCCGAAATTCGAGGATTCCGGCAAGCAGGGTGGCACCGCGGACATCGTCCGTCCCTGAGACATCGCACAGATTCAGGCACCACCACCACCTTCGAGGAACCACTCATGAGCGCCGATCCTTCGTATCGTTATCCCGTCGTCGAGTCGCAACCCGATTTGCCGGCCCTGGAAGTGGCGATTCTTGCCGACTGGGCCGAACAGGGCACGTTCGAGGCGTCTGTCGAGGCGCGTGCGGCGGGCGATCACGGCAGCAACGAGTACGTGTTCTACGACGGTCCGCCTTTCGCCAACGGCCTACCGCACTACGGCCACCTGCTCACCGGCTACGTGAAGGACGCAGTGCCGCGTTACCAGACGATGCGCGGGCGGCGCGTCGAGCGTCGATTCGGTTGGGACTGCCACGGCCTGCCCGCCGAGGTGGAGGCGGAGAAGGAACTCGGGATCGCGGGCCACCCCGAGATCATCGAGTTCGGCATCGACAAGTTCAACGATGCATGCCGAACCAGCGTGCTTCGGTACACCTCGGAGTGGGAGCAGTACGTCACCCGTCAAGCGCGTTGGGTCGACTTCCGCAACGACTACAAGACACTCGACCTCGACTACATGGAGAGTGTCATGTGGGCGTTCAAGACCCTGTGGGACAAGGGGTTGATCTACGAGGGCTACCACGTGCTCGCGTACTGCTGGCGATGCGAAACCCCGCTCAGCAACACCGAGACCCGGATGGACGACGTGTACCGCGACCGGCAGGATCCGGCACTCACGGTGGCGTTCGAACTCGAGACGGGTGAGAAGATCCTCGCCTGGACGACGACACCGTGGACACTCCCGTCGAACCTGGCGCTCGCAGTCGGTCCCGAGACCGACTACGCGGTGATGCAGGAGGACGGTGAGAACTACATCCTCGCCGAGTCTCGACTTGCCGCCTACGAGCGAGAACTCGCCGGTGCCGTGCAGGTCGCAACACTGAAGGGGTCTGATCTCGTCGGCCGCCGGTATACGCCGATGTTCGACTTCTTCGCAGACGTCGCAAACGCCTTCCAGATCATCTCGGCCGACTTCGTGACCACCGAGGACGGCACCGGGGTGGTGCACCTGGCGCCCGGTTTCGGCGAGGACGACCAGAAGGCATGCAACGCGGTGGGAATCGAGACGGTTTGTCCCATGGACGAACATGCCCGGTTCACCTCCGAGATCGGGCCATGGGTGGGCCAGCACGTCTTCGACGCAAACCCGCTCATCATCAGGCACCTGAAGGAAAAGGGTGTCGTGGTCCGCCACGACAGCTACGACCACTCGTACCCACACTGCTGGCGTTGTGCGCAGCCGCTCGTCTACCGCGCCGTGTCGTCATGGTTCGTTCGCGTCACTCAGTTCCGCCACCGCATGGTCGAACTGAACGACGAGATCAATTGGGTTCCCGATCACGTCAAGGAAGGAAGCTTCGGCAAGTGGATCGCAAACGCCCGCGACTGGTCGATCAGCCGAAACCGATTCTGGGGCTCACCCATCCCCGTGTGGCGCAGCGACGATCCCGAGTACCCGAGGATCGACGTGTACGGCTCGCTGGCCGAGATGGAAGCAGACTTCGGCGTGCCGGTCACCGATCTCCATCGCCCGGCGGTCGATGAGCTCACGCGCCCGAATCCCGACGACCCGACGGGTCGATCCACGATGCGCCGGGTTCCAGAAGTGCTCGACTGTTGGTTCGAATCGGGCTCGATGCCGTTCGCCCAGGTGCACTACCCGTTCGAGAACAGCGACTGGTTCGAAAATCACTATCCGGGTGACTTCATCGTCGAATACATGGCACAGACGCGTGGCTGGTTCTACACCATGCACGTGCTGGCCACGGCGCTGTTCGACCGTCCCGCATTCAAGACGTGCGTGAGCCACGGCATCGTGCTCGGCGACGACGGTCTGAAGATGTCGAAGTCGCTTCGCAACTATCCCGATCCCAATGCGATGTTCGATCAGTACGGCGCCGATGCGATGCGATGGCTGCTGATGTCGTCACCCATACTGCGCGGCGGCGACTTCGCCGTCACCGAAACCGGCATCCGCGACACGGTTCGTCACGTGGTCCTCCCGTTCTGGAACGCGTATTACTTCTTGACCCTGTACGCCAACGCCGCCGACAGGGTCGGGCACTACCGCACGGATCAGCCGGCGGTGCTCGACCGCTACTTGCTGGGCGAACTGAACGGGCTGGTGTCGAATGTCACCGACACGATGGACGCATACGACCTCTACGGAGCGTGCGAGCAGATCTCGAAGTTCCTCGACACCCTCACCAACTGGTACATCAGGCGCAGCCGCGACCGGTTCTGGGCCGGCGATCAGGATGCGATCGACACACTGCACACGGCACTGGTCACCCTGTGCCGTGTGGCCGCACCGCTGCTTCCGCTCATCACCGATCACGTCCATCACGGTCTGGTGGACGGCGCGAGCGTGCACCTCACCGATTGGCCGGACGCCGAGCAGTTCCCTCTCGACGACGACCTGCACGCCGGCATGGCGCAGGTTCGCAACGCGTGCACCGCACTGCTCGGCCTCCGCAAAGCCGAGGGGCTCCGAGTTCGCCTGCCGCTCGCCAGTGCGGTCATCGCGACACCATCGGCCGGGTTGATCGCTCCGCACGTCGAGATCCTGCGTGAAGAGCTCAACGTGAAGGAGGTGACGCTGACCGACGACGTCGAACGGTATGGCACGCTCGAACTCACGCTGAACCCCAAGGCGCTGGGACCGCGCCTCGGTGGACAGACCCAACAGGTCATCAAGGCGCACAAACAGGGCGACTGGACACACGACGGTGAGCACCCGATCGTGGGCGGGCTGGTGCTGGAGCCCGGAGAGTACGACTTCAGGCTGGTCTCATCGGCCGACGGCGCGGCCGCGACCCTGCCCGGAAACACGGGTGTGGTCGTGCTCGACACCGTCGTGACCGAAGCGCTCGCTCGCGAGGGCGTTGCCCGAGATCTGATCAGGCAAGTCCAGCAGGCACGTCGTGACGCCGATCTCGACGTGAGTGATCGGATCAGCCTGGTCGTGTGCGGTGCGACCGACGTGGTCGAGGCATTCGAGGCACACCGTGATCTGATCATGTCGGAAACGCTGTCGGTCGAGGCGCGTGCGATTCCTGTGGGTTCCGAGCCCGCCGACACATCGCAGGCATCTGTGGTCGATGAGTCCGGTGGCACCACGATTCGGGTCGCGAGGGTCGCGAACTGATCGACGTTGGTCCAGCGTGTGATCGGCATGCATTGTCGCCCGGAACAGGGGCGGAGGCGCTAGAATCCGGCGTTCACGTTGGCCAGGAGGACTCTGAACATGGCAGCTGCGAAGAAAGCTCCCGCCAAGAAGGCGGCGACCAAGAAGGTCGCCAAGAAAGCACCGGCCAAGCAATCGTCTTCGGCTGGGCGATCGAACGCAACGAAGCCGACCGCCCGACGGGCCGCCACGAAGAAGTCGTCCAGTTCGCCTTCGACGGGCCGCGCTCCGGCAGAGTCGTCGAAGAAGGCACCGGCGAAGAGCACGGCCGCGAAGAAGAGCTCGGCAGCCAAGAAGGCCACCGCCACGAAGAAGACCACGGCAGCCAAGAAGAGCACGGCAGCCAAGAAGACCACGGCAGCCAAGAAGACCACGGCTGCGAAGAAGGCACCGGTAGCCGCGACGCGCGCGTCATCCACCAAGCGGTCTCCGGCGGCCAAGCAGACCGCTACGACCACATCCTCCGGTACGCGGACCGCTCGCGTCGGCACCGGCTCGCGACCAGCGACCGGAACGAAGCGGACAGCCCGATCCTCATCGACAGGTACGAAGGTGACCAGCTCCTCAACGTCTACGTCCACGACCAAACCACAACCCCCCGCCCCGCGTGGCGTCAGCAAAGATGGCATCGCCTACACCAAGGATTTCGATGTCAAGTTCTTGAAGGCCCAGCGTGAACTGTTGCTCGTCGAAAAGACGCGACTGCTGGGCCAGGCGACCCGTCTCGAAGATGAAGCGCACCAGCTCATCGAGGAAGCCGAGATGGGTGACGTGCAGTTCGACGACGAGGGTGGAGAAGGCGACACCATGGTCGTCGAGCGCGAACGCGACCTGGCGCTGTCGGCGCAGGCCCGCGACACGATTCAGGAGATCGACGAAGCGCTCGCTCGGTTCGAGCGCGGCACATACGGCTATTCGGTGATGTCGGCCCGCCCGATTCCTCGCGAGCGGCTCGAGGCGATTCCGTGGGCGACTGTTCTGGTCGAGGAAAAGGTCGGCGGAATCGGTCGTCGATGATCGCTTCGACCCGCGCGATGCGTGGGTCGGCGTTGATCGCTTTCATCGTTGTCCTCGCCGACCAGCTCACCAAGCAGTGGGCGCTGTCGGCGCTTCGTGAGGGCGACATCGATGTCTTCTGGACGTTGAGGTTCCACCTGACGTTCAATAGCGGCATGGCGTTCAGTCGCGGCCAAGGGCTCGGCCCAGTCATCGGCGTGATCGCGCTCGTCGTGGTCGTAGTGCTGCTGTTGTCGTTGCGACGCGGAGGGTCACGACTGAACGATGTCGCAGTGGGTCTCATCGTGGGCGGTGCGATCGGCAACGTGCTCGATCGGCTGTTCAGAGAACAGGGTTGGTTCCGCGGCAGGGTGGTCGACTTCATCGACTTCCAGTGGTTTCCCGTCTTCAACGTCGCCGATATCGGCGTCACCGTCGGCGGTGCGTTGTTGTTGCTGGCCAGCGTGATGGTCGCACAGGTCGATCCAGCTGCGCCGGCACCCGGCGCCGCTCCCGACGAGGACGTCTCGTGATCGTCGAATCGGTGCCGTCCGCACTGGCCGGCGAACGCCTCGACCGAATCGTCGCGTTCATGGCCGATGTCAGTCGCCGCGATGCCGCGTTCGTGATCGCTGCCGGCGGTGTGAAGGTCGACGACGTGTCGGCGGAGTTGGGCAAGGTGCGTCTCGTCGAAGGGCAGGTCGTGAGTGTCGACCCCGACTGTCTGCCCAAACCCGAGCTGCCGGGCCCGGACGAGTCGGTCGAATTCGATGTCGTCTACGAGGACGACGCGATCGTCATCGTCGACAAACCCGCCGGGTTGGTCGTGCATCCGGGCGCCGGCAACCCCGACGGCACACTCGTGAACGGCCTGCTCGCGCGCTATCCCGAGATCGCCGGCGTCGGCGAGCCCGAACGCTGTGGCATCGTGCATCGCCTCGATGCAGGGAGTTCGGGGTTGCTGGTGGTGGCCCGAACCCAGGCGAGTGCCGACGCGCTGATCGCGCAGTTCGCGTCTCACCACGCTGCTCGGACCTATCTGGCGCTGGTGTGGGGGCATCCGTCCGCGGCGCACGGTGTCATCGACGCGCCGGTCGGACGTTCTCGCCGAGATCCCTTGCGGATGGCGGTCGTCGCCGACGGCCGCCGGGCACGGACCGAGTACGAGGTGCTCCAGAAGTACAACGGGCCCACCGACCTGGCAATGCTCGAATGCCGTCTCGAAACGGGTCGAACTCATCAGATCCGCGTGCACCTCAGCTCGATCAACCACCCCCTCGTCGGTGACCCGACGTACGGACAACGCCGACCGGTGCTCGGACTCGCACGCCCATTCCTCCACGCCGCACGGCTCGCGTTCGATCATCCGGTCACGGGCGAGTTGGTCTCCTTCGAGAGCCCGCTCGCGTCCGACCTCGCTGCCATGCGCGACACGCTCGAGCCGGTCACCGGCTCCTGATTGCGATCAGTCGACCGGGACCGGCCATGCGGCCTGTCCACGAGCCATGTCGGCAATGCCCGCAAGCGTGTACCCCTCGAGATGTCGCCGCATCGTGTCGCCGGTCTGCTTCCAAATCGACAAGAGCACGCACTGCCCCTCGTGGTCGCATGCGCCGTCGGCATGCGGCTCACCGAAGTCGCCCAGCGTGATCGGGCCGTCGACGGCCGACAGGATCTCAGAGATGCGGATATCGGCCGGGTCCCGGGCCAACACGTAGCCACCTCCGACGCCGCGCTTCGACTTCACGAGTCCGGCGCCCTTGAGTGCCAGCAGGATCTGTTCGAGGTACGGCTGTGGCAACGCGGTGCGTTCCGCGATGTCTCGAACGGACGTGGGCCCGTCGGCGTCGCGAAGCGTCAGCGACAGCAGGGCTCGACAGGCGTAATCGCCACGGGTTGACACACGCACGGACCACATCGTACGGGTTTCGGTCTCCTTCACTTGGCCTCCAGTGGTCAGAGGTGATGGACTAGCGGTTGCGTGAACACTCCTGCATCGCGGTCGACGCCGCCCGAACCGATCATTCCCGACTACCTCGGGGCGAACGTTCGCGGCATCGTTCCCGCCCTGCTCGGCCCGAGCAAATGGTCGAGCAGCCTGCCCGACTGGATGCCCGCCGTCCTCCGCGAGGCGAGCCAGGTGGTCTTCCTCGTACTCGACGGACTCGGCTGGGATCAGCTCCAGGATCACGCCCACGTGGTCCCGACGATCGCCGGGCTCCAGGGTGGGCCCATCTCGACGGTCGCGCCCACGACCACCGCAACGGCGCTCAGTTCGATCGCGACCGGGCTCACCCCGGGCGAGCATGGTTTGATCGGCTACCGGATGCTCCTCGGAGGCGAGGTGATCAACGTGCTGCGTTGGGCCGTCGATGGCAAAGACCGTCGACGCTCACAGGTCCCCAGCGACATCCAGCCCTTCGATGCGTTTCTCGGGAACGAGGTTCCTGTCGTGAGCCCCGCCGAGCTGGGCGGTTCTGCGTTCACTCAGGCTCACCTGCGCGGTGGTCGCCATGTGGGCTATCGATCGCCGTCGTCGATCGCCGTCGAGGTCAAACACCTGTTGGAGGCGGGGGAGCGCTTCGTCTACGCGTACTACGGCGGTATCGACAAGATCGCTCACGAGCGTGGGTTCGGCGCGTTCTACGACGCCGAGCTCCGACTCGCCGATCACCTCGTCGAGGAGGTGCTCGACGCCCTGCCACCGGGTGCGGCGCTGTTGATCACCGCCGATCACGGCCAGGTTCAGACCGGCGAACAGATCTACACCCCGTCGACGGAGCTGCTCGCCGACGTGACGATGCAGTCGGGAGAGGGGCGGTTCCGTTGGCTGCACGCCCGCCGTGGAGCGGTCGATTCCGTGGCAGCGATCGCTGAAGCCGAGTTCGGGCACCTCGCATGGGTACGCACGAAGGAGCAGATGATCGACGAGAAATGGTTCGGGCCAACGGTTGCGCCTCCCGTTTCGGCACGATTGGGTGATGTAGCGATCGCTTCCTACGAGCCGGTCAGCTTCTACGACCCGAACGACGGTGGGCCGTTCCAGCTCGTGTGTCGCCATGGCTCGATGACATCGGCCGAGGTCATGGTGCCACTCATCGCGGCGATTTCGTCGAAGTAGCAATCGATCGACCGAGGTCGGAGGAGGAGTCGCATGACGAACGAGGGAACGACATCAGACGATGCAGGCACGACCGAGCCGGTCGTCGAGCACGGAGAGATCGTCGACGATTCTCGAGGCGCTGCCCCCGAGGGCGACGACCAGCCCGATCCGGATCCGGGCAGCGTGACGTCGCCGGCCAAGGTGATGCGAATCGGGTCGATGGTGAAACAGCTCCTCGAAGAGGTTCGCCACGCCCCGCTCGACGACGCCAGCCGCGAGCGGCTGGCGGAGATCTACGAGCGCTCGATCGTGGAACTCGGCGAAGCGCTGTCGCCAGATCTCCAGGAGGAACTTCGCATGCTCGCGCTGCCGTTCGACGACGAAACGGTGCCGAGCGACGCCGAACTCCGAATCGCTCAGGCGCAGCTCGTCGGATGGCTCGAAGGACTCTTTCACGGCATCCAGGCCACGCTGTTCGCGCAGCAGATCGCGGCGCGACAACAGCTCGAACAGATGCGTCAGCTCCCTCCGGGCAGCGCGGTAGGCCCTCAAGGACAGGCGATGCCCGGTCACGACGCCGCCGGGCAACAGATACCCGCCTCCGACCGTCCCGGCACGTACCTGTGACGCGAGTGTCGGCGACGCTGGTGAAGCACACATGCTCCCGATC
Source organism: Ilumatobacteraceae bacterium (assembly GCA_037969115.1). Lineage (GTDB taxonomy): Bacteria > Actinomycetota > Acidimicrobiia > Acidimicrobiales > Ilumatobacteraceae > JBBKWQ01. The sequence continues at coordinate 44,245 of JBBKWQ010000048.1, read as the reverse complement.
GCTGGGCCGATCGGCTCCGATCTCGTGTCGCCGGCCGGCTGGTAAGGTCGCGAACCACACCTGTGTCATTCGTGCTCGCCGAAAGTTGATCGTCCCCGTCCGTGGCTGACTCGTTCACCCATCTTCATGTCCACACCGAGTTCTCGATGCTCGACGGCGCGGCGCGCCTCGACGAGATGGTGGCGAAGGTGGCGGCCGACGGCCAACCGGCAATCGGCATCACCGACCACGGCAACATGTACGGAACGCTCGAGTTCTACAAGGAGTGCCGTCGGCAGGGTGTCAAACCGATCATCGGCACCGAGGCCTACATGGCCCACGATCATCGATCGGAACGGCCCACGAGGCGGGGGCGGGTCGACGACTCGGGCGGCGACACCGAGGGGGGCAAGAAGCTCTACTACCACCTCACTCTGCTCGCCGAGAACGAGGTGGGATACCGCAACCTCATCCAGTTGTCGAGCCTGGCGTTCATGGAGGGCTACTACTACAAGCCCCGCGTCGACTGGGAGTTGCTCGAGAAGTACTCCGAGGGTCTCATCGCCACGACGGGGTGTCTCGGTGGTCAAGTTCTGCAATCACTGCTGCAGGGCGACGAGCAAGGTGCCATCGAGAAGGCGGCGAGGCTCCAGGACATCTTCGGCCGGGACAACTTGTTCGTCGAGCTCCAAGACCACGGAATCGCCGCCCAGATCGAGACCAATCCGCAACTGCTGCAGATCGCGAAGATGATCGGTGCGCCGATCATCGCAACCAACGATTCGCACTACACACATCGCGAAGATCACGAGTCGCACGACGCCCTGCTGTGCGTGCAGACCGGCGCACTCATTTCCGACCCGAAGCGTTTCAAGTTCGAGGGCCAAGAGCATTACCTGAAGACCGCGCAGGAGATGCGATACCTGTTCCGCGAAGTGCCCGAGGCGTGCGACAACACCCTCTGGGTCGCCGAGCGCGCCGAACTCGAGATCACCTTCGGCGATGCGCTGCTGCCGGATTTCCCGCTCCCCGACGGCTTCTCCGCCGACAAGGAATATCTCGACTTCCTCACCTGGGAGGGAGCGAAGCGCCGTTGGGGCGACGACCTTCCTGCAGCGGTGGTGGAACGGGTGGCGTACGAGCTCAAGGTCATCAACGACATGGGGTTCGCGTCGTACTTCCTGATCACGTGGGATCTCATCAAACACGCCCGTGACGGCGGCATCCGCGTCGGCCCCGGACGCGGTTCAGCGGCGGGTTGTGCGGTCGCATACTGCCTGTGGATCACCGACCTCGACCCCATCAAGTACGACCTCCTGTTCGAACGGTTCCTGAACCCCAGTCGCATCTCGATGCCCGACATCGACATGGACTTCGACTCGCGATATCGCGACGAGATGATTCGCTACGCGGCCGACAAGTACGGGCGCGACCACGTCGCACAGATCATCACGTTCGGCACGATCAAGGCGCGCAATGCCGTTCGCGACGCCGCACGGGTACTCGGGTATCCATACGGGCTGGGGGACAAGGTCGCCAAGGCGATGCCGCCGCTCGTGATGGGCCGCGACACGCCACTGAAGTACTGCTTCGAAACATCCGAGAAGTACGCCGACGGATTCAAGGCAGCCTCCGAGCTCCGCGCGATGTACGACACCGACCCCGACATCAAGCGGGTGGTCGACGTCGCCAAGGGCCTCGAAGGGCTCAAACGCTCCGACGGCATCCACGCGGCAGCCGTGGTGATCACCAAAGAACCGGTCACGCACTACCTCCCGATCCAGCGCAAACCCGAGTCGGGCCAGGATCCCGCCGACGCGCCGGTCGTCACGCAGTACGAAATGCACGGCGTCGAGGAACTCGGCCTGCTCAAGATGGATTTCCTTGGTCTGCGGAACCTCGACGTCATCACCGACGCCCAAGCGATGGTCCGACGCCACGACCGTCCCGACTTCGACATCGACAACATCCCACTCGATGACGTCAAGACGTTCTCGCTGCTGTCGAGCGGTGACACGATCGGTGTGTTCCAGCTCGAATCGCCGCCGATGCGGCAACTCTTGAAGGCGATGGCCCCGAGCTCGTTCGAGGACGTCTCGGCTGTACTCGCGCTCTACCGGCCCGGTCCGATGAGCGTCAACATGCACTACGACTACGCCGATCGAAAGAACCACCGCAAGCCGGTCGAGTACTTCCACGAAGATGCCGAGGAGGTGCTCCACGACACGTTCGGTCTGATGATCTATCAGGAGAGCGTGATGCGTGTTGCGCAGAAGTTCGCCGGTTATTCACTGGCAGAGGCCGACAACCTCCGCAAGGCGTGCGGCAAGAAGATCCGCGAGCTCATGGCGAAAGAACGTGATGCGTTCGAGGCCGGCGTCGAGAAGACCGGATACGGCACCGAACTCGGTCCGCAGCTGTTCGACATCATCGAGAAGTTCGCCGACTATGCGTTCAACAAGAGTCATACCTTCGGGTACGGCCTGATCACGTACCAGACCGCGTACCTGAAGGCCCACTACCCGGTCGAATATCTCGCCTGCCTGCTCACGAGCGTCAAGAGCAACCTCGACAAGGCCGCCATCTACCTCGCCGACTGCCGGGCGGCCGGCATCAAGGTGCTCACCCCCGACGTGAATCGTTCGGTGATGGATTTCGATGCGATCGAGGCAGCCGACGCCCCCGATGACGTCTCGTTGCCGATCGGCAGCCCGGGCGCCATCACCTTCGGGTTGTCGGCCGTGCGCAACGTCGGGGAGGGCCTCGTCGAGCAACTCCTCGGCGAGCGGACCGAGAACGGCGCGTTCACGTCGTTCCACGACTTCGTCGAACGCGTGCCCGAGCCCGTCCTCAACAAACGAACCGTCGAGTCGCTCATCAAGGCCGGTGGGTTCGACCGACTCGGTCACACGCGACGCGGGTTGCTTGCGGTGTTCGAGCAGATCATCGACACCACCGTGGTACGCCGCCGCGAGCGGGACAAGGGCGTGATGAGTCTGTTCGGCGATTGGGGCGACGCCGACGGCGACGGTGATGACACCGGTGGCGTGGCCGGATTCGACGAACGGATTCCGATTCCCGACATCGAGTTCGACAAGAACGACCGGCTTCGATACGAGAAGGAAATGCTCGGGCTCTACGTGTCGGACCATCCGCTGTTCGGCGTCGAGGCGGCGCTCAAGCGCAAGGTCGACCAGTCGCTCGTCGATCTCCAGACGATGGACGACGGTACGCCCGTGGTCGTCGGCGGCGTCATCACCAACCTGGCCCGGAAGTTCACAAGAAAGGGCGACCAGATGGCTGTGTTCGTCCTGGAGGATCTCGAGTCGTCGATCGAGGTCACGATCTTCCCCCGCACCCTGCTCGAACAGGGTCACAAGCTCGAAGACGACATCATCGTGGCCGTGAAGGGCCGGCTCGACAGGCGCGACGAGTCCCGCTTCGGTCTGATCGGGCAGACCATTACCGTGCTGGCAGGACTGTCGGACGGTCCCGCCCAACCGTTGCGCCTCCGATTGCCGTCGCATGCGCTCGACGAGCTCAAGATCCAGCGTCTCAAGCGGATCCTGCGAGACCATCCCGGCGAGTCGGTGGTCGAGGTCGACATCGGCCAGGCGAAGATTCTGCGGCTCGCCGACGAGTTCCGGGTCGACATCGACCGTGCCGTCGGTGAGATCCGGATGGCATTCGGCCACGACGCCGTCCAGCTCTGAGACCGGCGGGAACAACAGCGGCGCCCTGGCCCAGCTGTGACGACCGGGGAGGTTGTCCCTGGTGGCGGCCATTCATCGACCACGTTTGACCGCTGTCGGCGAACGGGTGGCACAATAGAGGGGCAACAACTCGTACCGCCGGGGAGAAAGTACACATGCCACTCGAAGTAGTGACGAACGACGCAAGCGCCCTCACCGATGCCGACCTCGATGAGATGGCCTCGATGGAAGGGTCGTACGACATCGGCGCGCTGTCCAAGGCGAAAGAAGATTGGGTGCTGTCGACGACGGCACGCGTCGACGGAAAACTCCACGGGTTCACGTTCGCCACACTCGAGCGAATCGGCGGTACGCCGTGCGTGCTGCTGGGCATGATGAGCGTGCGCCGTCACTCCAAGCGCGACACGGTGCTGCGGGGTCTCATGAGCGAGGCCTACCACCGCGCCCTGATGGCGTTCCCCGACGAGGATGTCGTGGTCGGTTCTCGCTTCGTGTCCGCCGACGCACTGATCGCGTTCAAGGACCTCGACGACGTCACTCCGTCGCCGGAAACTCGTGCGGTCGGCGAGGAACGGGCTTGGGGGCGTCGGCTCGCGAAGCGGTTCGGTGTCGATTCCTCGTACGACCAGAAGACCTTCATCGTGTCCAAGAACGGCCACTCGGGTCATCTCGACTTCGAGTCCGCCAAGCCCGACACCGTCGACGCCGCGCAGGCCGAGATGCTGGCGCCGTTGAGCGGCAAGGACGGCGCGGCGATGGTGGTGTACGGCTGGACCATGACCGAAGACCTCGTGAAGCTCGGCAAGCGCTGAGACCTGCCCAGCGTGGCTGAGTTCGCCGACGTCGTGAGGCGTCGGAGAATGACCCGCTCGTTCGCGTCCCGGCGCGTACCCGACGACGTACTGAACAACCTGATCGACCTCGCATCGCGAGCGCCGAGCGCAGGGAAAACACAGGGGTGGCACGTCGTCGCGCTGCTCGATGCCGACGTGGCGTCGTTCTGGGACGTCACGCTGCCGCCCGACCGGCGGGCGTCCTTCAGGTGGCAACAACTCCTCGATGCGCCGGTGATCCTGCTGCCGTTCGCCGACCGGCAGGCCTACATCGATCGCTACAGCGAACCCGACAAGCAATCGACGGGGCTCGGAACCGGCCCGGACGCTTGGCCCACGCCGTATTGGACGGTCGACGCGTCGATGTCGATGATGACGTTGCTCCTGGCTGCAGAGGATGCCGGCCTCGGGGCACTGCTGTTCGCGGTGTTCAACGGCGAGGACGATCTCCGCTCGACGCTGCGGATTCCGGATCGCCTCGACATGCTCGGAGCGATCGCGCTCGGCTATCCGGACACATCGTCGGACGACGATGGGCATGGGCGCAGTGCCGGTCGACCTCGCAGAACGGTCGACGAGATCATGCACCGGGGTCGTTGGTAGCCGTTTCGGTCGGGTTCGGCGCAGGAAACTCCCGTCCGGTCAGCTGTTGATAGAGGGCTTCAGCGGTGTCGACCGGCAACTGGCACGCGAAGTCGCGACACACGTATGCGAAGCCGGGTTCCCGACCCTCGAACAGCGGGGAATCGTACGGCTCGCCCCACGCCAGTACGGTGTCGGGTCGCCAGATCGCCTTTGCCATGCGAACCAGGTCGGGCTCATCGCCGACGATCACGACCTCGGTCAGTCCGCGGTGTCTCAGTTCGGTCGCAACGAGGGCGTTCGACACACCTCCCGGCGCCTTGTCGAAGACGGCGCCGATGAGTTGCAGGATTCGATCGGCCTGGTTCGCGTAGCGCATTTCGCCGGTGAGCGCGGCCAACCTGGTCAATGCGATCGCCGCAGCCGAGTTCGCTGACGGTGTGGTGTTGTCGTACAGATCTTTCTGGCGCACGATCAACTGCTCGCCGTCGTCGGCGGTCGTGTACAGCCCGCCGTTCTCCGCATCCCAGAAGTGGTCGAGCATCGTGTCGGCGGTTTCGCGGGCGGCGGTGATCCACCGAGACTCACCGGTGGCTTCGCTGAGCCGGGTGAACGCGTCGACCAGTGCGGCATGGTCGGCCGCGAGAGCGTCGTGGCGAGCGTTCGGCGTGCCGTCGACCTGCCACGACCTGTGCCAACGTCCGTCGGGGCGTCGCAACTCGCGGAGCAGGAATTCGCCGTTCGCGACGGCAGCGTCGAGCCAATCGGTGCGCCCGAACCGCATCGCGGCATCGGCGAGTGATGCGAGGAACAACGCATTCCACTCGGTGAGCACCTTGTCGTCGAGACCCGGCCTCGGACGTGACGATCGCGCGACGAACAATTGCTGCCGTGCCCGCTCGACTGCCGGCGGGCGCCGGAGCCTGCCTCGGGCGTGCAGACGATTCGGGATCGACCGTCTCTCGAAGTTGCCTTCTTCGCTCACGCCGAACCACTCGGCGACCGCATCGGCGCCTTCGCCCACGGCGGCCCTGACCTCGTCGAGCGTCCAGGTGTAGAACGCTCCCTCTGTGCTGAACCCGGACGAGTCGAGCGAGTCGGCGTCCTCCGCGGAGTAGAAGCCGCCGTCGGGGTGACGAAGGTCTCTGAGCACGTACTCGATCGTCTCCTCGACGACGAGCCGCCAACGGTCGTTGCCGAGCATCGAGAAGCCCTGCCGGTACATTCGCACCAACAGCGCCTGGTCGTAGAGCATCTTCTCGAAATGCGGCACGAGCCATTCCCGGTCGGTCGAGTACCGCGCGAAACCCCCTCCGATGTGGTCGTACAGACCACCCGACACCATTGCGTCGAGCGTGGTCTCGACGATTTGCCGGGCGACATCACTTCCCGAGGTCATGAACGCGCGCATGATCAGATCGATGTGAAACGTCGACGGGAACTTGGGGGCCTGCCCGAAGCCGCCCCATTCGGTGTCGAACGCGCCGGCGACCTTCTGGAGGGCTTCGTTCACCTGCTCGAGGCTGGGAACCGCCGCCGCCGGCGTGACCGCGGCGGATGCTCCGATCGCCTCGATGAGTCCCGCGGAGTTCTTCGTCAGGTCGTCACGGCGGCTGCTCCAGACGTCGTCGAGCGCAGCCATCAGCTTCAAGAACGCCGGTTTGGGGAAGTAGGTGCCACCGAAGAACGGCTCTCCGTCGGCGTTCATCATCACGGTCATCGGCCAACCACCCCGACCGGTCAGGGCCTGCACGGCGTCCATGTACAGCGAATCGACGTCGGGTCGCTCCTCGCGGTCGACCTTGATGTTCACGAACTGGCGATTCATCACTTCGGCGACGTCGGCATCCTCGAAACACTCGTGAGCCATGACGTGGCACCAATGACACGCGGAATAGCCCACCGACAACAGGACCGGGACGTCTCGTTCACGTGCAGCCTCGAACGCCTCAGAACCCCACGGATACCAGTCGACTGGGTTGTCCTGGTGTTGTCTGAGATACGGCGAGGTCTCGTTCGCGAGGCGGTTCACGGAGGTCGACCCTATCGACGCGCGTCAGGTGTGGATGTTCGTTCCACGGTCACGCGACCACTCGCACCACCACCACCACCACCACCACGACCACCACCACGACCAGCACCACCGCCATCACCACCACCACGGCGGCGGCGTGCGGGTTCACGCACCCATGGCGTGGTAGCCGCCGTCGACATGGATGATCTCGCCGGTCGTGGCGGGCAGCCAGTCGGAGAGCAGCGCGCACACGGTGCGAGCGACCGGCTCGCTGTTGTTGACGTCCCAGCCGAGTGGCGCACGTCCGTCCCACGTGTCCTCGAACAGCTTGAAGCCCGGAATCGACTTCGCGGCCAACGTACGTATCGGACCGGCTGCGACGAGATTGCACCGGATCTGTTGCGGACCGAGTTCACGGGCCATGTACCGCGAGAGGCTCTGCAACGCCGACTTGGCGACTCCCATCCAGTTGTATGCCGGCCAGGCCCGCTGATTGTCGAAGTCGAGCCCGACGATGGAGCCCCCCTGGTCCATCAGGGGCACGAACGCGTCGGCGAGGGTCTTGAGCGAGTAGGTCGAGATGTGCATCGCCGTGGCGACGTCGTCCCACGGAGCCGCGAAGAAGTCGTCGCCGAGGCACGACGCCGGCGCGAACCCGATGGCATGGAGAACACCATCGACCCGTCCCCATTTCGCCTCGACCGACTCCCGTACGGAATCGACGTGCTCGGGAACTGTGACATCGAACTCGAACACGTCGATGTCGGTGCCGAGCTTGCGCGCCGTTCGTTCGGTGAGGCTCAGCGCACGGCCGGCCCCGGTGAGGACGATCTCGGCACCCTCTTCCAGCGCGATCCGGGCGACACCGAACGCCAGCGACGCGTCGGTCAGGACACCGGTGATCACGATCTTCTTGCCATCGAGCAGACCCATGACCTGCGACGGTAGCCGCCTGGTGGAGCGCGGGCGGCAATGTGGCAGGCTTCCCACATGCGAATCGGCATTCTTGGCGGAACCGGCCCGGCGGGCAGCGCGTTGGCGGCCCGCTTCTCGAGTATCGGATACGAAGCCGTGATCGGGTCCCGGTCGAAGTACCGCGCCATGGAGGCCCGGGACCGCAAGGTCGACAAGTACCCCGAGCTCGCCGAACTGCAGCAGCTCGGCGACAACGAAGCGGCGGCCGACTGCGACCTCGTCGTGATCGCGACGCCGTGGGTTTCGGCGGCCACGATCGCACAGGAACATCTCACCGCGTTGAAGGGCAAGGTCGTGGTGAGCATGGCCAACGCACTGGTTCGCGTCGGCCACGAGTTCCAGCCGCTGGTGCCGCCCCGCGGGAGTGTGGCAGCCCACGTTCAGGCCGCGGTGCCGGAGTGTCGTGTCGTCGCCGCGTTCCATCATCTCCCGGCGGCTGAGCTGGGAAATCTCGGTGAACCGATCGAGTCCGACGTGCTGATCTGTGGCGACGATCCCGCAGCGGTCCGCCTGGTGAGTGAACTCGTGGGCGAGATCCCGGGCTGCCGCCCGCTCGATGCCGGTGAACTGTCGAACGCCACCGCGATCGAGGCGTTCACCGCGGTGTTGCTGCAACTCAACGTGCGGTACAAGACGAGGGTCGCTCCCAAGCTCACGGGAATCAAAGGCGACCCGCGCGCTGTTGACGGTTGAGCATGTCCCACACCTCACGATCTCGTCTGCAGCTGTACGACACTGCCCGTCGATCGATCGTCCCGTTCGAACCCGACGAGACCGTGCTCATGTACACGTGTGGCATCACGCCGTATGACGCCACCCACCTCGGGCACGCATCGACGTTCATCGCCTACGACGTGTTGCAGCGGCATCTCATCGACAAGGGGCACGACGTGCGCTGCGTTCGTAACGTCACCGACGTCGACGATCCACTCTTCGCCAAGGCGCGTGAGCTCGGTGTGCACTATCTCGATCTGGCAGCGGGGGAGGAGGCCAGGTTCGAACGCGACATGGTCGCCCTGAACGCCCTGCCGGTCGCGTCATCGCCGAGGGCGTCGTCGGCCATTCCGGACATCCGCGGATTCATCGGCATGGTGCTCGACCGCGGGTTTGCGTACGAATCGGGCGGCTCCGTCTACTTCGACGTGTCGAAATACGATTCGTTCGGCGCGCTCAGCAACTACGACACCGATCAGATGGTCGAGCTGGCAGGTCAGCGCGGCGGCAAGATCGACGACCCCAACAAGCGCAACCCACTCGATTTCGTGCTGTGGCATCCCTCGGAGGCCGACGAGCCGTCGTGGGACACCATGTGGGGACCGGGACGCCCGGGCTGGCACATCGAATGCAGTGCGCTGGCGCTGCGTGAGCTCGGTACCACGGTCGATCTGCACGGTGGCGGTTCCGACCTCATCTTCCCGCACCATGAGTGTGAACGGGCGCAGTCGGAGGCGGCGACCGGGGAAACGTTCGTGAAGCACTGGATGCACACAGCGCTCATCGGCATGGACGGACAGAAGATGTCGAAGAGCCTGGGCAACCTGGTGTTCGTCGACCGTCTCCGCGAAGAGTGGGAGCCGATGGCGATCCGGCTGGCGTTGATCGAACACCACTACCGCACGGAGTGGGAATGGGACGACGAGTTGATGCCGCGCAACGCAGCGCGACTCGACGCATGGCGGGCGGCCGCCGACGGAACGCTCGGCACGGTGCTCGACGCCGTTCGGCACCACCTCGACGACGATCTCGACTCACCGGGTGCCGTCGCGGCGGTCGACGACGCGGCGCGTCGAGGCGAGTCGACCCGGCCGGCAGCCGACCTGCTCGGCGTCATCCTCTGATCACGATCGCCATTCGCGGGGGCCGAACACGCGCGCCGATTGTTCACAGGGAATACATGTTCGCTTGGTGAGTGCGTCGGGCAAATGGTTTACGATGCCTGCCCATGGGGTCACGCGATGGTGCCGGAAAGTTGCAGGAGCGGACCCGTGGGTTCTTCGCTCCTCTCGTGACACGGCTCTGGAAGATCAACCAGGTCGGTTTCGACCGACTTCCGGCAGATGGCCCGGCCATCCTGTGCCCGAACCACATCAGCTTCATCGACTCGTCGTTCCTCATGATGTCGGTGCCCCGAAACATCAGTTTCGTCGGCAAAGCCGAGTACATGGACGATTGGAAGACCAAACATCTCTTTCCCGCGCTCGGCATGATTCCCATCGATCGCTCCGGGGGCGACAAGAGCCAAGATGCGCTCGATGCCGCCGAGAGCGTGCTCCGACGCGGCGAACTGTTCGGCTTGTACCCCGAGGGAACGCGCAGTCGCGACGGCGACCTGTACAAAGGACGCACCGGTGCCGCACGACTGGCCATGAAGGTCGGATGTCCGATCTTCCCCGTCGGCATCACCGGTACCGACCAGATCCAGCCGATCGGCTCGAACTTTCCGAGGCTCCGCCGCGAGTGCACGATCGAGATCGGTCGGCCGATCCGGCCCGAACGTTACGTGAACCGCGGACCGGAGCATCTCGCGTGGCGGTCGATGATCGACGAGCTCATGTACGAGATCCGCGAGATCACCGGGCAGACCTACCACAACCTGTACTCGGGCGAGAAGGTCGACTCGGAGCCGGCGACGCCGAGCAGGGTCGCCACCGTCGCCGAGGCAGAGCCCGAACGAGAGCTGGTCGCCGTCGCCGGCCGGTGAGTTCGCGCGATGTGGCCAGGCGGCCAAATCCGTTTCCGGTTTGACGAACCGTCGCTCGTACACTTTCGGGTGCCATGTCGAATATCACGATCACTTTGCCCGACGGTTCCGCCCGCGAGTTTGCCGCAGGTGCGTCGGCGCTCACTCTGGCCGAATCGATCGGGAGTCGTTTGGCGAAGGCAGCTGTCGCCGCGGTCGCGGACGGCAACGAGGTTGACCTGACCGCCCCTTTGCACGATGGTGCGGCCGTTGCGATCGTCACCGGCGACTCCGACCAGGGTCGTCACGTGCTGCGACACTCCACTGCACACGTGCTCGCCCAGGCCGTGACGCGCCTGTTTCCCGGAGCGAAGTACACGATCGGTCCGGCGATCGAGAACGGCTTCTACTACGACTTCGACCTGCCTGATGGCAAGACGATCCACGAGGACGACCTGGCGTCGATCGAGGCTGAGATGCGCGAGATCATCAAAGCCGATCAGCCCTTTGTACGTTCGGAGGTCGACCCCGACGAAGCGCTCGAGATCTTCGCCGAGCAACCGTACAAGCGCGAGATCATCAACCGGGTGCGGGTGCAGGAGACGGCTGACGAGGCCGACGTCGGCGAGGTCGGAACCGGCGACACGGTGAGCCTGTATCGCAACACGGACGAGTTCGTCGATCTCTGTCTCGGTCCCCACGTGCCGTCCACCGGTCGTCTCGGGCACTTTGCGCTCCAACGGACCTCCGGCGCCTATTGGCGGGGAACGGAAGACGGTCCGATGCTCCAGCGCATCTACGGCACGGCGTGGGAGTCGAAGGCTGCCTTGGCCGAACATCTGCACCAGCTCGAAGAGGCCGCCAAGCGTGACCATCGCAAGTTGGCGACCGAACTCGATCTGCTCAGCTTTCCCAGCGAGTTGGGTGGCGGTCTGGCCGTGTGGCACCCGAAAGGAGCGATCGTCCGCAAGTTGATGGAGGACTACAGCCGGGCCCGCCACGAATCGGGCGGCTACGAGTTCGTCTTCACCCCACACCTCGCCAACGGAAAGCTGTTCGAGACATCGGGCCATCTCCAGTGGTACGCCGACGGCATGTATCCGCCGATGGAGATGGACAACGGCACGTACTACATGAAGCCGATGAATTGCCCGATGCACTGCCTGATCTTCAAGAGCAGGCAGCGCAGCTACCGCGAACTGCCTCTGCGGCTCTTCGAGCTGGGCAACGTGTACCGCTACGAGCGACAAGGCACGCTGCACGGCCTGCTGCGAATTCGTGGATTCACACAGGACGACAGCCACATCTACTGCACGAAGGAGCAGCTCGCTACCGAGGTTGCGGGTTTGCTCGACTTCGTACTGTCGGTGCTGCGGGCTTTCGGCTTCGACGACTTTTCGTTCAACCTGTCGACGAAGGACCCCGAGAAGTACGTCGGATCCGACGAGATCTGGGACGAGGCCACCGCTGCGCTTCGCGAGGCGCTCGACCGCCACGAAGTGGATTACCAGGTGAAAGCCGGCGACGCCGCGTTCTACGGACCGAAGATCGACATCGATGTTCGTGACGCCATCGGGCGGTCATGGCAGCTTTCGACGATCCAGGCCGACTTCCAGTTGCCTGAGCGGTTCGGGCTGGAGTACATCGGCGCCGACAACAATCGTCATCAGCCGATCATGTTGCACCGGGCGCTCTTCGGTTCGATCGAACGCTTCTTCGGCGTTCTCATCGAGCACTACGCCGGGGCCTTCCCGACGTGGCTGTCGCCGATCCAGGTTCGCGTGCTCCCGGTGGCGACGGCCCACGAGGAGTACGCCCGGGCGGTGGCTGACCGCCTGTCGGCAGCCGACGTGCGCGTCGACGTCGTCAACGCCGACGCCGGACTCGGCAAGCGCATTCGCTCGTCGAAGATGGAGAAGATTCCGTACATCCTCGTCGTCGGCGACGACGACCTCGCCGAGAACACCGTCGGAGTGAACCCCCGAGGCGGAGATGTCGAGCGCGGGGTCGACCTCGGCACCTTCATCCGCCAGATCGTCGACGAGGTCACCAGTTCCGCCGAGCAGGCCTTCCGGACGTGACGCTCGATCGCCTGTGGAACGGGTGGCGCGCCGAGTACGTCCAGGGAGGCGGCCCGCCATCAGTCGGCGCTGGATCGGTGTTCACGCAGATTCTCGAATCGGGGATGTCCGACGGCGAGACCAACGTGGTCTTTCGGGGCACCGAGTGTTTCGCGATCCTGAATGCCTTTCCGTACGCGACCGGTCATGTGCTGATCCTGCCGTTCCGCGAAGTCGCCAATCTCGAGGATCTCACCGAGTCCGAGGGCGCCGAGCTCTGGTCGACCACCACCGACGCGGTCAGCGCCATCAAGTCGGCGTACCGACCGGGTGGGATCAACGTCGGTGTCAATCTCGGTCAGCCCGCGGGAGGATCGGTGAGTGACCATCTCCATGTTCACGTCGTTCCTCGCTGGACCGGCGATTCCAACTTCATGACGGCAATCGCGAACACCCGGACGTTGCCGGAGGCGCTCGACGTCACAGCCGACCGTTTGCGCCGAGCCTGGCCGCGGATCGATCGAACCTCGTAGGCTGTCGGCGTCATGAACAGTGCCGACGACCCTGACGGTCTGAACAGCGCGCTCGAGATCCGGGACCGGCTCCCCGACGATCTCGACGCTGCCAATTTCATCGGCGCCTACGAGTTTCCCGACAACAGCCGTCGGCGCATACCGGGATACATCTACTTGGCGATGGCAGCGGGCTGTGCCCTGCTGATGGTCGTGGGCACCGACTCGGTTCGAGTCAACGCCGGATTCGGCTGGGCTGCGCTCCTGCTCGGAGTGTTCGGGTTGTTCAGCCTGACCTCCGGTTGGCGGATGCACGTCGACGAGAAAGAGGCGCTGGTCGCCGCTCAGAAGGCCGTCGGATTCGCAGTCGGGCACGCGTCCGCGCAACAGGTCTGGCACGGCTTTCGGAGTCGACCGACGTGGCGTGTGCTGTGTTATTCCGTCGAGGAACCGCCACATCGCCGGGGGCTCGTGCTCGTCGACGCCGTCGATGGACGAGTCGTCGAACATCTCATCGAGGACAATCCCGAACGGTGGGCCACGGCGCCCGCCGATCAGTAGGACAGGAAGCATCCATGTTCGACGGAAGTTTCCGTGGACCGGTCGACAAGGCCGTCAAACCGCTCGGCAACGCACTCCGCAAGACCGGGCTGACGCCGGATCACCTCACCGTTGTCGGGCTGGTCGTCGGCGTTGCGGCCGCCGTCGCAGTCGGCAGTGGGTTGCTGTGGGTCGGGCTCGGTCTCGTGATCCTCGCCGCGTTGCCCGACCTGCTCGATGGAGCGCTCGCGAAGGCGACCGGGGCTTCGAGCCAGCGGGGCGCATTCTTCGACTCCACCGTCGACCGTGTCACCGATGCTTTTCTGTTCGGGGGAATTGCGTGGTACTTCGCGTCCGAGAAGTCGCCCCACATGGCCCTGCTGCCGTACTCGGTGATGGCCGTGTCGTCGGTGATCTCGTACCAGCGTGCCAAGGCCGAGTCACTCGGCCTCGACGCCAAGGGCGGATTGATGGAGCGTGCCGAACGAATCGTCCTGCTCTGCCTCGGGCTGCTGCTCGAGCCGTGGATTCCGGCCCTCGCGCCCATCCTCTGGGTGATGCTCGTCCTGACTTCGATCACTGCCGTACAACGCTTCGTCAAGGTCTGGCGGCAGGCGGAGGTCGCGCCCGTGACGCAACGCCGCATCGACCTTCGGAGGTCGCGCCGTGAAGACCGCAAGGAGGCGCGTGTCGCGCGCCGTCGGACGCGCGTCCCTCGCCGGCGTCCCTGAGGCGTCGTGGCCGACGACCCGATACAACGGTTCACCGACCGAGTCACCTACGGCTCCTATCGACTCGGAGCCCTGATGGCGAGAGGGCTACCGAACGCGGCGGTCGCGGCGGCGTTCGTGCCGACGCTCGGGTTCGGGGCGAATCTCGCGAGTGCCGAGCGGCGAGCGGTGATCGAACGCCACTTGCGACGCGTCGATCCGTCGATGGGTGGTTTGCGAATGCGTCGTGCGGTGCAGGCGGCATTCGACACCTACACGAAGTACTGGATCGAGAGCTTTCGTCTACCGAACCTTTCGGCCCGGACGGTCGATCGAAACATGACCGAGGACGGCTACCACCACATCGTGACCGCGCTCGATCAGGGCTGCGGCGCCATCATGGCATTGCCACATCTGGGCGGTTGGGAGTGGGCCGGGCGGTGGCTGGCCGACCGAGGTCACGATGTGACCGTCGTGGTCGAGCGCATCGATCCTCCCGAGCTCTTCGAGTGGTTTCGGGCACTCCGCAGCGACCTGGGTATGCAGGTGGTGCCGCTCGGTCCCGATGCCGGTCGTCAGGTGGTTGCTGCGCTACGCCGCAATCACATCGTGTGCCTGCTGAGCGATCGTGACATCCAACGCAACGGTGTCCAGGTCGAGTTCTTCGGTGAACGCACGACGTTGCCGGCGGGACCCGCCACGCTCAGCCTTCGCACGGGTGCGGTTCTGTTGCCGACTGCTGTCTATTTCACCGACCTTTCCGACGGTCATCTCGGGGTGGTGCGTCCACCGATCCCGACCGAGCGGACGAAGGGCCCGTTTCGGCGCGACGTCGCACGCATCACCCAGCAATTGGCCCGCGAGTTGGAGGTGCTGATCCGACGCGCGCCGACCCAGTGGCATCTGTTCCAGCCGAATTGGCCCAGCGACCCTGGATACGAACCATGACCCTCCGCGTG
Organism: Ilumatobacteraceae bacterium; assembly: GCA_037969115.1. Classification (GTDB taxonomy): domain Bacteria; phylum Actinomycetota; class Acidimicrobiia; order Acidimicrobiales; family Ilumatobacteraceae; genus JBBKWQ01. Next base: position 28,688 of record JBBKWQ010000048.1, on the reverse strand, counting down.
GCTCTGATCTGTCCGTACAGCTTGTCGATCCCTGGCGGCGTGCAGTCACAGGTGCTCGGCCTGGCGCGTCAACTCCGCCATGACGGGCTGGAGGTTCGGGTGCTCGGCCCGTGCGACGGGCCGCCGCCCGAGTCGTATGTGACGCCACTCGGCGACAGTCTGCCGACCACGGCGAACGGCTCGATCGCTCCGCTCGCCCCCGATCCGGCGGCAGCATTTCGAACGATCCGAGTGTTGAACGACGAGCAGTTCGACGTGTTGCACGTCCATGAACCGTTGGTTCCCGGCCCGGCGCTCACCGCCGTCACGATTCGCCCCGTCCCGATCGTGGGAACGTTTCACGCCGCCGGACGGTCGTCGAGTTACCGATCGATGGCGCCGCTGCTCAAGCGGCTCGCCGGCCACATCGACCACCGGGTGGCGGTGTCGAAGGATGCGCTGAACCTCGTGCAAGGACATCTCGGCGGTGACTACGAGGTGCTGTTCAACGGGGTCGACGTGGCCAGCATTCAGCGTGCCGAACCCGTGGTGACGACGTCGCGTTCGATTTTCTTCCTCGGACGTCACGAGGAACGCAAGGGACTCGACGTGCTCCTCGCAGCAGTGCAGCGTCTCGACCAGCGCAGATTCGACGACGTGGTGGTCTGGATCGCCGGTGATGGCCCCGACACGGCGCGGCTGAAACACGAATATGCGAGGGACGATCGGCTCCGCTGGCTCGGCAGGCTGAGCGAGGACGAGAAACTTGCCAGGCTCCGCAGTGCATCGGTGTTCTGCGCCCCGTCGCTGCACGGTGAGTCGTTCGGCGTCGTGTTGGTCGAGGCGATGGCGGCTGCGACACCGGTCGTTGCGAGCGCGCTCGCCGGGTATCGCAACGTGGCCACACACGGGATCGACGCGTTGCTGGTCGAACCCGGTGACGTCGATGCTCTCGCGGGTGCGCTGGAGGTGGCACTCACCGACCAGGCCGTCACGGCCCGCCTCGTATCAGCGGGCACCGTGCGTGCCGACGACTTCGCCATGACGACGTTGGCGTCGCGGTACAGCGAGATCTACCAGCAACTGGCTGCCGAGCACCCACCGCGCCGCCGACGGCGGATCTGGTTCATCTGATTGCGCCCTACCCGAGCCGAGAGCCCGGATGGGAATCGGCCGGACCGCGTAGACTCGGGTCTCATGTGGTTTCTCATCATCGTGCTGATCGTCATCGCGGCGCTCGTGATCTATCTCATTGCGGCGTACAACGGACTGATCCGGCGTCGCAACCAGATCGAGAACGCGTGGTCGCAGATCGATGTGCAGCTCAAGCGCCGGCTTGATCTCATCCCGAACCTGGTCGAGACGGTCAAGGGGTATGCCGCGCACGAGAAGGAAACGCTCGATGCCGTGATTCGGGCGAGAAACGCAGCGATCGCAGCGCCCGATACCCCTCATGCGCAGGCAGAAACCGAGAACCTGCTGACCGGTGCGCTCCGCCAGGTGTTCGCACTGAGCGAGGCCTACCCCGATTTGAAAGCAAACGAGAACTTCAAGCAACTGCAGGAAGAACTCACGTCGAGTGAAGACCGCGTCGCGTATTCGAGGCAGTTCTACAACGACTCGGTGCTCGGCTACAACAACAAGTTGCAGCAGTTCCCGACCGTGTTCTACGCGAAGCTGCTGAAGTTCGAGCGTCGCGAGTACTTCGAGGCGGACGAGGCGGCGCGCACCGCGCCGACTGTCGAGTTCTGATTCACCGATCGAACCCCGATGTTCGAACAGATCCAGTCAAACAAACGTCGTAGCGTCCTGCTCATTCTCGGGTTCGTCGGCATCTTCGTGCTCGTCGGCGCTGCCGTCGGTGTCGTGATCGGGAACGGTCCCGTCTTCACGATCGTCGCGCTCGTGTTCTCCGGCGCAATGGCGTTCGCGTCGTACTGGAAGGCTGACGCGATCGCGTTGAGAGTCAGCCGAGCCAAGCCGGCCGACCCGCATGAGTTCCAGCGGCTCCACAACCTGGTCGAGGGACTCTGCATCGCCGGTGGACTGCCCAAACCCGGCGTCTACGTGATCGACGACCCCGCACCCAACGCGTTCGCGACCGGCCGCAACCCGAATCACGCAGCCATCGCCGTGACGACAGGTCTGCTCGCGAAGATGAATCGGGTCGAGTTGGAAGGGGTGGTCGCGCATGAACTCGGTCACATCCGCAACTACGACATTCTGGTGTCGACGTTGGCCGTCACGTTGGTCGGATCGATCGCTCTCATCACCGACATAGCGATCCGCATGATGTGGTGGAACGGCGGTAGGGAGAGCCGACGTGGCGATCACGACAATGGCGCAAACCCTTTGGCCATCGTCGGATTCGCACTCTTGATCCTGGCTCCGATCATCGCCAAAGTGATGCAGGCGTCGATCTCGCGTCGCCGGGAAACGCTCGCCGATCTGAGCGCTTGCCAGCTCACCCGCTACCCGCCGGGGCTCATCGCAGCGCTCGAGAAATTGCAGGCCGACACGACGGTGACGCATTCTGCATCCACGGCTACGGCACACTTGTGGATCGAACAACCCATGAGTGGGGTCGGCGATCATGGTCGACTCGGCGGCATTCACAAACTGTTCGATACGCATCCCCCGCTCGACGAGCGCATCGCACTATTGAGAGAACTGTGAACACGACAATCCGCACCCCACTCGCACTCGCCGTTGCCGCAGGTGTCATCCTCGCCGCCTGCGGAGGCGGCGACGACGAAGCCGCGACGACGTCGGCGGTTGCATCGACCACGACCACCGAATCCACGGTGTCCGACACGACCGCAGCACCGGTCACCACGGCCGAGGCAACGACGACGACGGCCGACATCGAACCCGTTCTTCGGATGCCGCTGACGGGTCGTCCCATCGCCAGCGAGGACGAGATCCCGAATCGTCCCGCCATGGTCGTGAAGATCCCCAACAATCCCGAGGCACGTCCGCAGGCGGGTCTGAACGAGGCTGACATCGTGTTCGAGGAGAACAACGGCGGTATCACCCGCTTCGCTGCGATCTTCCACGAGCAGGACAGTGAACCCCTCGGACCGATTCGTTCCGGCCGGTCCCAAGATGTCCAGCTGCTCGGCGCCTTCCAATCGCCCTTGTTCGTCTGGAGCGGTGGCAACCCGACCGTGAACCGCATGGTGCGCGACTCCGACCTGATCAGCCTGTCCGACGGCACCCCCGGCATGTATCGGCGTTCGGGCCGGGGCGGCGCGCCGCACAATCTTTACGCCAGCGGTACCGAAGCGATGTGGGAGAACACCCCGGACGAGTTCGAACTGCCCATCGAGGTCTTCCCGTACCTCCGTCCCGACGAGGAGTTCGAGGGCGATCCGGCCACGACCATCGAGGTGCCGATGGAAGGCGTCACCGTCACCTGGGAGTGGGACGAGTCGTCGGGTCTGTATCAACGTCTCCAGAACGGGCGCGCGCACGAGACCGAGCTCTCCGGACAGGTCACCGCGAGCAACGTCGTGGTCATGGGCGTGAACTATCGGCCGAGTGTCGCCGACCGCAGGAGCCCCGACGCAGAAACCGTCGGTGCCGGTCCCGTGTACATCTTCTCCGACGGCCTCGTGCAAGTCGGCCAATGGATCCGGCTCGACCGTCTCGACGGGTGGGGTTTCATCGAGGAGGGCGGCGACGGCAGTGAGATGCTCGGTCTCGAACCCGGGCGGACCTGGGTGGAGCTGGCGAAGAACGCAGAGAATTTCGTCACCTGGGACGGGTGACCGGCTCACACGCCCCGACGAGACCGGTGTTGCCGACACCGGTCTGAGCCGTGGTTGTGTCGGTACGATGGCAGGATGACCGAGAAGACATCGACCGGAACGTTCCCGGTCAAGCGGGGCCTCGCCGAAATGCTCAAGGGTGGGGTCATCATGGACGTCGTCACGCCCGATCAGGCCAAGATCGCGGAAGACGCCGGAGCTTGTGCGGTGATGGCTCTCGAGCGTGTGCCCGCCGACATTCGCCGCGACGGCGGCGTCGCACGGATGAGCGACCCCGAGATGATCGACGCCATCCAGGCCGCCGTCTCGATCCCCGTCATGGCCAAGGCGCGAATCGGCCACTTCGTCGAGGCTCAGATCCTCGAGGCACTCGGCGTCGATTTCGTCGACGAGTCAGAGGTACTGACCCCCGCCGACGAGACGCATCACATCGACAAGTTCGCGTTCGAAGTGCCGTTCGTGTGCGGCGCGACGAATCTCGGTGAAGCCCTGCGGCGCATCAGCGAGGGCGCCGCGATGATCCGCTCGAAGGGCGAGGCCGGCACCGGCAACATCGTCGAGGCCACGCGTCACCTCCGCTCGATCATCGGCGACATCCGCAAGATCGGGCAGGCCGATTCGGCCGAACTGTTCGACTGGGCAAAGCGATTGCAGGCTCCGCTGCCGCTCGTGCAAGAGATCGCGGAAACGGGCGAGCTGCCGGTTCCGTTGTTCTGTGCCGGTGGCCTGGCCACACCGGCCGACGCAGCGATGGCCATGCAACTCGGTGCACAGGCCGTGTTCGTCGGCTCCGGCATCTTCAAGAGCGACAACCCTGCGCCACGGGCGAGTGCGATCGTCGAGGCCACGACACACTTCCGTGACGCGAAGATGCTGGCCAAGGTGAGTCGTGGCCTCGGTGCGCCGATGACCGGGATCGGCATGGACGAGATCAATCAGCGGTACGCGGAGCGTGGATGGTGAAAAGCGGTTCGGGCTGTCAGGAGCCCCCAGGTGCCGGTGCCCGATGTCGGCGTGCTCGCCCTGCAGGGTGCGTTCGCTGCGCACCAGCAGCGCTTCGCTGAACTCGGAGTATCGACCCGCCAGATCCGGTCGGCCGACGATCTCGCCGGTCTCGATGCACTGGTGATACCGGGGGGTGAGAGCACCACGATGTCGAACCTGTTGCGACGCAGCGGGCTCGACGACGCCATCGCGGAGCGGATCGACGAAGGACTCGCGGTGTTCGGCACGTGCGCGGGCATGATCCTGTTGGCCTCGGAGGTGATCGACGGTCGACCCGATCAGCGTTGTCTCGGCGCGATCGACATCACCGTGCGCCGAAACGGGTATGGCCGTCAGATCGACAGCTTCGAGACCGAACTCGACATGTCGTCGATCGGGGCGGACGAGCCACCGCTGCACGGAGTTTTCATCCGGGCACCGAAGGTCGAACGAGTCGGCAACACGGTCGAGGTGCTCATCGAACACGAGGGCGACCCGGTTCTGCTGCGGAGCGGACCGATTACGGTTGCGTCATTCCACCCAGAACTTGCCGACGATCACCGGCTGCACGCACAGTTCCTGACCACACTGCGTGCACGCACCGGCGTACCGACCACACACGAGAGTGAGATTCCCTGATGTCCGGACACTCCAAATGGGCAACCATCAAGCACAAGAAGGGCGCCGCCGACAAGGCCCGTGGCAAGTTGTTCGCGAAGCTGGCGCGGCAGATCGAGGTGTCGGCACGCGAGGGCGGCGGCGACCCCGACATGAACCCGACGCTGCGAACTGCGGTGCAGAAGGCCAAGTCGGGCCAGATGACCAACGACGCGATCGACCGAGCCATCAAACGGGGCATCGGCGACAACGACGGCAAGGTCTACGAGGCGATCACCTACGAGGGGTACGCGCCCGGCGGCGTGGCGTTGCTCATCGACGTGTTGACCGACAATCGCAATCGCACCGGTGCCGACATTCGTAGCACGTTCACGAAGATGGGCGGATCGATGGCCGAGCCGGGAGCCGTTGCCTGGCAGTTCCATCGTCAGGGGATGGTGCTCGTGTCGGGGGACGTCGACGAGGACGAGTTGTTGATGGCCGGGCTCGAGACCGGTGCCGAAGACGTGGTCGACGACGGTGGCGGAACCTGGCGTGTCACGTGTGAGCCGAGCAAGACGTTCGAGGTAAAGTCGGCATTGGAGGTGGCCGGTTTCGAGATCGTGTCGGCCGATTCACCGATGGTGTCCGACAACCTCGTGCCGATCACCACGGTGGAGGACGCCAAGAAGGTGCTGCGCATCATGGAAGCCATGGAGGACAATGACGACGTGCAAGACGTGTACTCCAACTTCGACATCGCCGACGACGTGATGGAAGCAGCGGCCGAATGAGTCTTGGGGTCGGGGATCGTGCGCCCGAGTTCACATTGGCCGGCACCGGCGGCCGGGAATACTCCTTGTCGGACTTCGCCGGCCGAGCCGTGGTGATCGTCTTCTATCCGGGCGACGAGACACCCGTCTGCACCAAGCAGCTCAATTCGTACAACGAGGGGCTCGGGCGATTCGAGGAACTCGACGCACAGATCATCGGGGTCTCGGCGCAAGATGTCGACAGCCATGAGGCGTTCTCAGGCAAACATGGATTTGACTTCCCGTTGCTGGCCGACACCGACAAGGCCGTCGCCGGCGCGTACGGCACGCTCGGCCCGCTCGGATTCCCGCGTCGCAGCGTGTTCATCGTCGATCGCGATGGTGTTGTCCGTTACGCCCACCGGGCGATCGCCGGACTCACCTATCGGCCCGTCGAAGAACTGATCGACGAACTCAACAAGCTGGCCTGATCGGGCGCGCCTCCGACTCGCCCCGAAGCCGTCGACGACCGTGTATCGGCACGTTCGCGATGGAACTTGAGCGAATATCCGAAATTTCTTTTCATCCGCTGACCAGGGACGATGCCAGTTACCCGACGCGCGGGTCTCGATCGGCTAACGATGTCGCAGCCCGTGGAACGTCGCCGCGACGTCGCCGAGCGCTGCGCTCGCGCGGAGATCGACAGTGATTTCCAACGACCACTCGCCGTCGCCCTCGGGGTCGACCAGGGTCTGTTCGATCGACCACGATTCGGCCGTCGGGTGGACCGTGAAGCGGTCGGCATTGCGGGCGTCGGCGTCGATGGCGGCCGGGACTCGCGATGATCCCCCCGCATCGCCACCCGTTGCGCTGTCCGCACGGTACTGGTCGACGTACGGCTGGAACGCCTCGATCAGGGTTCGTTCGTTCCATCCACGGTCGCCGGCCTCGGCCAGGTCCTCCGCCCACGCCTGCCATTGGCCGGTCGCGGCGTATTGCACCCAACGGAACACCCTGGTGCGAACGAGCGCCGTGAAGCCGCGGCGATCAGTGGTGACGTCGACCTCGGGTGCCTCATCGACGGAGTCGAAGGGAGTGGAACCGTCGGCCAGCGCGCCGGGAGTGAACATCGCGGTCCATTCGTCGAGCAGTGACGAGTCGGTCGCGCGAATCACGGCGCCGAGCCATGACGCGATCTCGTCGAGTTCGTCCGTCTTGGCGTCGTGGGGAATCGATCGACCGATCGTCTTGAACACGTCCGACAGATACCGCAGGAGCAATCCCTCCGAACGCTTGAGTCCGTAGTGACGGATGAACGTGGGGAAGTCCATCGCTTGTTCCCACATGTCGCGGACCACACCTTTGGGCGCGATGTTGCGATCGCCGATCCACGGATGGTCGTCACGCCACTCGTCGAACACGTGGTAGATCTCGTCGCGCATCGGTTGGGGGTAGTTGATCTTCTCGAGCCGTTCGATGCGCTCCTCGTACTGCACATGGTCGGCCTTCATCGCCGCCATTGCAGCGTCTTTGGCCTTGTCGCGCTGGGCCATCAGGATCGGCATCGGGTTGTCGACCACCGCCTCGACGAATGCCAGCACTGCAAACGCGTAGCTGGGGTCGTCCCGATCGAGTTGTGGGATCGCGTGGAGCAGAAAGGGTGCGAGCAGCTGATCGAGTGCGAAGTCGTCCTGGAGTGCGTGATCGACCTCGACGAACCGACCCCACTCGTCCGGCTGTTCTCGTTGGCGAACCACTCCCGACGTTCGCAACGCCTTGTAGAGGCTGAGCGTGCGCCGAACGTGTCGGCGTTGACGATCACGTGGCTCGTGGTTGTCGAGCAGCAGCTTGCGGCCGTGCTCCCAGGCGCTCCCGGGACGGTCGAGCAACTGCATCAACATGCCGGGCGTCATGGTGAACGACGACTGCAGCGGCTCCGGGGTGGCCACCTGAAGCTTCAGGAACGTGTCCTCGTCGTAATACACGTAACCCTTGGGCGGGGGAGTCTTGCGGAGCTTCCGCTGCTTTTTGGCGTCGCCCGCCGCCTTGAGTTCGGCGGCCTCGTTCTCTGCGATGTGGTCGGGAGCCTGGGCGACCACGAGGCCCTCGACATCGAACCCGGCCCGACCGGCCCGACCGGCGATCTGGTGGAATTCTCGCGCGCCGAGGAGGCGGGTCGTCGTACCGTCGTACTTGTACAAGCGTGTGAACACAACCGTACGGATGGGCAGGTTGACGCCCACGCCGAGCGTGTCGGTCCCCGAGATGACCTTGAGGACGCCCTGCTGCGTGAGCCGCTCCACGAGCCGCCGATAGCGCGGGAGCATGCCGGCATGATGTACACCGACGCCGTTGCGGAGCAGCCTGGCGAGGTCACGGCCGAATCCGGCCGGCAGCTTCGCGACGGCGAGTTCGTCGGCGACGATCTTCTTGGCGTCGGGATCGAGCTTGGCGACACTCGCCATCGCCGAGGCCATCGCGAGCGCGTCGCGTTGTGAGAAGTTCACGAGGTACAGCGGCGACTGACCACCGTCGAGGAGTTCTTCGATGCTGTGATGGAGCATCGTCGTGCGGTACTCGAACCGCAGTGGTACCGGCCGTGTCGCATCGTCGACGACGACGGTCTCGCGGCCCGTCCGCCGGGTGAGGTCGTCTCGAAAGAAGCGAACGTCGCCCAACGTCGCCGACAGCAACAGGAACGATGCGTGCGGAAGTTCGAGCAGCGGCACCTGCCAGGCCCACCCGCGATCGGGATCGCCGTAGAAGTGGAACTCGTCGAGTACCACGGTCTCGGCTTCGGTCTCGCGTCCGTTGCGGAGCGCCGCGAGTGCCAGGATCTCGGTGGTGCAACAGATCACCGGAGCCTCGGCGTTCACGGCCGAGTCACCGGTGAGCAATCCGACGTTCTCCGGACCGAGCTCGCGGCAGAGTTCGAAGAACTTCTCCGACACGAGCGCCTTGACCGGGGCCGTGTACCACGACCGGCGGCCGCCGGCGACGGAACGTGCATGCACTGCGAGCGCCACGAGCGACTTGCCCGAACCCGTGGGCGTCCCCAGGATCACATTGGAACCGGCGAGCAGCTCCAAGATCGCCTCTTCCTGGTGCGGATAGAGTTCGAGGCCTCGCAGTTGCGCCCATGTGACCATTGCTTCGAGTAACACATCGGGGTCGATCCCACGGTCGGTGCGCTGCGGTAACAGATCGATCAGCCGCTGCGTCATCACGTCAGCTTGGCCGATGGGTCGCATCACCGAACAATGTGGGCGCGCTCGATCGTCGCCCGTTGCCGATGGTCCGCCGCTGACACCCCGGCGGCCGATACAGTCGAACCTGTGTTCGTTGCTACACGTCCCTCCGCCACGGTGCGCGTCCTCGGCATCGATCCGGGACTCACGCGATGCGGCTATGCGGTGCTCGACGGGCGCGGACCCGGAAACGCGATGGCGGTCTCGCTCGGGGTCATTCGCACGCCGCCGAGCGACGAATTGCCCTTTCGACTCGCCGCACTTCGGACCGAGCTGGTGGCGTTGCTCGAGGAATTCACGCCGCACGTCGTTGCTGTCGAGCGGGTGTTCTTCCAGGTCAACGTGAGAACGGCGATGAGCGTGGGGCAGGCGAGTGGGCTGGCGCTGTGCGAGGCTGCTTCGGCCGGTTGCGACGTCGTGCAGTACACGCCGAATCAGGTGAAAGATGCGGTGACCGGCTACGGCGGCGCCGGGAAGGAGCAGGTACAGAAAATGGTCCAAGCTCGGCTCAAGCTCTCGAAGCCACCGAAGCCGGCCGATGCGGCCGATGCGGCCGCGATTGCGTTGTGTCACCTGGCGATGGCGCCCATGCACCGACACGTCGCCGCTGCCGGCTCCAGAGGAAATGTTCGATGATCGGCTCACTGCGCGGCGAGGTACTCGAACGTGATCTCGACGGCTCGGTGCTCATCGAAGCCGGCGGCGTCGGGTATCACGTCACGGTGTCACAACGCACCCTGGCAGAGCTCGAGCCGTCCACTCAGGCTTTTCTCTACGTGCACCATCACATCCGCGAGGACGCTCAGCAGCTCTTCGGCTTCGTCGGCCGCGACGAACGAGTCACGTTCCAGACCTTGATTTCCACTCACGGCGTGGGTCCGGCCCTGGCCATGGCGATCCTGGCCACGCATCCTCCGACCGCGTTGGTCGACGTGGTCGCGAACGCCGACGTGGCTGCGCTCACCATGGTGCCCGGAGTCGGTAAGAAGACCGCCGAGCGGCTTCTGGTCGAGTTGAAATCGCGTCTGAACGTGCCCGTCCTCGACGGTGTCGGCGGCGCCGGAAGTGGCGTCTCCGTGGTGGCCGATGTGCGCGAGGCATTGGCCGGTCTCGGCTACGGCGCTGACGAGATCCGCGACACTCTGCGCGAGATCGGACCCGGCAAAGATGCCGCCACGATGTTGCGAGACTCACTGAAGTTGCTGGGAGCCCGACGTGCGTGACGAGTTCCTCGACCCAGCGGTCGGTTCAGAAGTCGAGGAATCGGTCGAGGCCGGGCTTCGCCCACGTGCGCTCGACGAGTTCGTCGGTCAGCGTGAGCTGAAGGAACACCTCACCATCGTGCTCGAGGCGGCACGCATGCGGGGCCAATCGGTCGATCATCTGTTGTTCGCGGGTCCGCCCGGACTCGGCAAGACCACTCTGGCCGGCATCGTGGCCAGCGAGATGGAAGTCCATCTCCACATCACGTCCGGTCCAGCGCTCGAACGTGCCGGTGACCTCGCCGCGATTCTCACCAAGCTCGAAGAGGGCGATGTGCTCTTCATCGACGAGATCCATCGGCTGTCGCGCGCCGTCGAAGAAATCCTGTACCCGGCGATGGAAGACTTCCAGCTCGACATCGTGGTGGGAAAGGGCCCCGCAGCTTCCAGCATCCGACTCACGATGCCTCCGTTCACACTGGTCGGAGCCACGACGCGTACCGGGATGATCACCGGTCCGCTCCGCGATCGGTTCGGGCTCGTCGCCCGCCTCGACTACTACGAGGACGCCGAGCTCCAGGCGATCGTCGTGCGAGCCGCCGGCATCCTCGATGTGTCGATCGACACCGACGGGGCGTGGGAGATCGCCAGAAGGTCACGCGGCACACCCCGTATCGCCAACCGTCTCCTTCGTCGTGTCCGCGACTTCGCCGAGGTGCGGGCCAACGGTGAGATCACCGCCGACATCGCTCGAGACGGCCTGGCGGTGTTCGGCGTCGACGATCTCGGTCTCGACAAAGTCGACCGTGCGCTGCTGAACAACCTCTGCCGACAGTTTCGCGGAGGCCCGGTCGGTCTGTCGACGCTCGCCATCAGCGTCGGTGAACAACCCGAAACGGTCGAGGACATGTACGAGCCGTTTCTCATCCAGCAGGGAATGATCGCTCGAACGCCGCGTGGCCGCATCGCGATGCCGAGCGCGTACGCACATATCAAGTTGCAGGCGCCGCCGGAGGCGTCGACCCCGCAAACCGGCCTCTTCGATTGACCCCCCGCAGTCGGGTGCTCAGGCTCGGTGGGCACCGCCGGCGCACACGTTCAGCGATGGCTCAGTGCATGGCGAGCGAGTTCGTGATCGTCCGGGTTGGTGATGCCGATCCATCGCTCGGGCGACGACACCACGTCGATGAGGATGCGGTCGGTGGCGACGAGTTCACCCACCACCGTCGGGAGTTGGCACTCGGCCTTGGATTCGTGAGCGTGCTGTCGATAGAACGCGTTCCACGCATCCTGGAACAGATCGAGTGTCGTCGGGTCGAAGCACCAGAGGTTCATCGACGTCGGAGTGTCCGCCGGAACGATCGACCCGCCGGCGACCAGGTCGCCGTTCTCCAGGCGCTCACATCCGTCGGTTTCGACGATGGCGGTCAGCCGGTGATCGCTGACCCTGCACAGAGCGCGTGTCACGGCGCCGTGCGGCGGCACGGTGTTGCCGAGCCGGAAGGCGATGTTCGCGCCCGCACCGGGGCGACTCAGCGCCAGCTGGTCCGCAGCGAGCACGAAGCTCTGTGGGCCGTAGTAGTCGTCGGCGTTGATCACAGCGAATGGTGATTCGATCGCGTCGACGGCCGAGAGGACGGCGTGGAGAGTCCCCCACGGTTTGTCGCGTTCCGGCCCGAGGTCGTCCTGTCGCACGCACGACACGGACAGGCCGGGGTGGAACGCGGTGAGATGATCGCGAACGTCGCTCTCGATCTCTGACCGAATGATGATGACCACCCGATCGAAGCCGGCGGCCTGGGCGTCATTGATCGAGAAATCGAGGATCGCTTCCCCGGCGGGACCGACGGGTGCCAACTGCTTGACGCCGCCGAAGCGGCTTCCGAGTCCGGCGGCCATGATGACGAGAGTGGGATGCACGTCGAGAGCTTGGTCGGTGATCAGCTCAGAAACAACGACCCATCGCCGCTCAGGTCACCGGCACGTGCTCGCCGAGAAAGGCCATGGTCTTCGACCACGCGGCCTGGGCCGCACTCTCGTTGTAGAACATAGCGCTCTCGTGGTTGTCGAACGCGTGGCCGGCATGTTCGACATTGAGCACGAATCCGGGTCGGTCGGCGATGGCGGCGGATACGGCCTCGATGCCCTCGTTCGCGATGAAGGCGTCGTCGTTCCCGAAGTGGAACAACGTCGGACAGTGGACGCGGTCGAACAGGTCGAGCATCGACGGAACGCCCGAGCCGTAGTAGCTGACGCAAGCGCTCGGCTGTGCCGCCGCTGCCACGCCCCACGCGAGCGTTCCGCCGAGGCAGAACCCCATCACCGCAGGCTGGCCGATCGCCTCGTCGAGCGATGACAGCTCTGCGAGCGCTGCTGCACAGTCGCCGATCGCCAGCTCCGTGTCGAGTTTGCCGACCTGCTCCATCGACGCCGCCATACCCGCCTCGTCGTGCGTCGACGCCCAGCCGGGAGCAAATCTCCAGAACACATCGGGCGCACCGACGACGTATCCGGCAGCACACAGTCGCTCGGCGACAGCGGCGATGTACGGACCGATGCCGAAGATCTCCTGAATCACGAGGATGGCGGGCCCGGATCCCGCCTCGGGGATCCACGTGTGCATCATCATCTCGTCGGACTCACGGGGAACGCGCACGGTGCTGGTGATGGCCATGCGACCATCGTCGCGCACGGCGGAAACGAGAGCGACCCGTAGCCTCACCTCGTGCGCCTGGCCGACTTCGACTATCACCTGCCGGTCGATCGGATCGCACAAACACCCGTCGAACCTCGTGACAGCGCGAGGCTGCTGGTCGACCAAGGCGATGCACCGCCGAGTCATCGGAGGGTGAGTGATCTCGTCAGCATCCTGCGCCCGGGTGATCTGCTGGTGGTGAACGAAACCAAAGTGATTCCGGCGCGTCTCGCCCTGCGTCGCACGACCGGAGGCGCGGCAGAAGTGTTGATGCTCGAACCGCTCGACGGCGAACGGCGTACATGGGAGGCGCTCGTGCGACCCGCTCGAAAACTCCGACAGGGTGAGGTCTTGCAGTCGCGAGCCGGGGTACCGGTCGTCGAGATCGGGCGTCGCACCGAGGCCGGCGACACCTTCGAGGTGCACCTTGTCGGATCCGTCGACCCACTCGAGACGCTCGATGTGTACGGCACCATGCCGTTGCCGCCATACATCACCGAACGACTGGTCGAACAGGATCGGTATCAGACGGTGTACGCGCGCGAGCCGGGTAGCGCGGCTGCACCCACCGCCGGTCTGCACTTCACACCGGAGTTGCTCGACGACCTCGCCGAGATCGGGGTCGATCGTGCCTCGGTCGACCTCGTGGTCGGACTCGACACCTTCCAACCGATCAGCTCCGACGACCCGCTCGATCATGCGATGCACACCGAGCGGTACCGGGTCCCCGAGGCCACCATGCAGCAGTGCCGCGACGCGACGCGAGTCGTCGCTGTCGGCACCACCGCGGTACGCGCCCTGGAGTCGGCCGCGGCCCGCGGTGAACTGCAGGGTCGCACCGACCTGTTCATCCACCGAGGCTTCGACTGGCAGGTCGTCGATCTGCTGTTGACGAACTTCCACCTGCCCAGGACGACGCTGCTGATGATGATCGACGCGTTCGTCGGCGACCGCTGGCGAAGCCTGTACGACACGGCACTCGCGGACGGCTACCGCTTCCTCTCCTTCGGCGACGCGATGCTGCTCGACCGTCGGGCTCGCTAGCCTCGCTGGCCGTGTATCCAGTCGAGTTCGAAACCGTCGCGAACTCCGGCGCGGCACGCGCCGGCGTCGCGAGTGCCGCGAACGGCGCCTACACGACTCCGCTGTTCATGCCCGTCGGTACACGTGGCGCGATCAAGTACCTGAGTGCGGCGGACTACGAGTCGCTCGGCGCGCAGATCGTGCTCGGTAACACGTATCACTTGATGCTCCGCCCGGGCGCCGACACAGTGGCTCGTTTCGGCGGACTCGGCAAGTTCGCGGGCTGGAAAGGGCTCACGCTCACCGATTCAGGTGGATTCCAGGTCTTCTCGCTCGACCCCGAGGTCGACGACGAGGGTGTCACCTTCAAGAGTGTGTACGACGGATCGACGCATCGCTTCACACCGGAATCGGCCGTTGCGACCCAGCAGTTGCTCGGCGCCGACATCCAGATGGTGCTCGATGTGTGTCCTCGGTTGCCCAGCCCGCCCGAGGTGATTCGCCTCGCACTCGAACGAACGAGTTCGTGGGCCGCACGCGCGAGGAAAGTGCACGACCGTGCCGACCAGTCGCTCTTCGGCATCGTCCAGGGTGGCCTGAGCGAAGTGATGAGAGGCGAGAGTGCCCGTCGCACCGTCGCCCTCGGATTCGACGGCTACGGCATCGGCGGTCTCTCGGTGGGAGAGACGCGCGACGAGATGTTGCCTGCGTTGGAGTCGGCGATCCAGCACCTGCCGCTGGACCGGCCGCGATACCTGATGGGGGTGGGCGACCCGGCTTCGTTGGTCGAAGCGGTCGCGCTCGGCGTCGACCAGTTCGATTGCGTCATGCAAACACGAATCGGGCGTCACGGAACAGCGCTCACGGGCAATGGCAAACTCCATGTGAAGGCGGGTCGGTACGCCGACAGCGACGAACCGATCGACGCCGATTGCGGATGCGATGTGTGTGCCCGCCACTGCCGTGGATACGTCCGGCACCTGTTCCAGGTACGTGAGCCGACTGCGGCCCGCCTGGTCAGCATCCACAACGTGGCGTGGACACTGAACTTCATGAGCGAGATGCGTACCAGCATCATCGACGGGGACTTCGACGGTTTCCGGCAGCGCGTGCTGAGCGTCTGGGGGTAGCCCTCGCTAGGATCTGCGGCCGCTATGACACTTGCAACTCTCCTCGCCCAGGAAGAGAGCGGATCGATTCTGCCCTCGCTCATCTTGTTCGCCCTCATCCCGGCCGCGATGTACTTCTTCCTGATCCGGCCACAGCGTCGGCGGATGAAAGATCAGGCAGCGGTGCAGTCGTCGCTCGGCGTGGGTGACGAGGTCATCACGACGTCCGGCGTCTACGGCTTCATCACCGGCGAAGAGGACGGCCTGTTCTGGCTCGAGATCGATGACGACGTACAAATTCGGATCGCGCGGGCCGCGATCCAGGGCAAGGCGCCCGTCAAGGCCGAATCGGCCGATTCGGAAGCCGACGACGAGTCGGACGCCGACGCATCGTGAACGTCCGCGCCCTGTGGGCTTCCCTCCTCGGCACGGTGATTCTCGCCGTCGGCGGTGTTGCGCTCAACCTCGCTTTCGACAACACACCGATTCTCGGGCTCGACCTGCGCGGGGGCGTGTCGGCAATTCTCGCGCCCGAAGAAGGGGCGAGTTCCGAAGACCTCGTCGTGGTTCGCGATCTGATACGTGACTCTCTCGAGAGTCGGGGCATCGCCGAACCCGATGTGCGCGTCGAAGGTGCCAACATCGTGGTCGACCTACCGGGTGTGAACGATCAGACCGAGGCGCTCGAAGCCGTCGAGATCGCCGGCATCGTCACGCTGCGTCCCGTCTTCCAGTGTTTCGACGAGTCGCTTCCAGCCGACGGCGAGACCACGACCGATTCGGCGCCGACCACCACGACCGACGGTGCCATCTCGCTGGCGCCGCCATTGACGAGCGTTGCGACCGTCGCCACGCTGCCGGGTCTCACCACGTCGCCAGACACAGTTCTCGAGGACGCAGCCCCCGACACTACGGGCGGCACGGTGTCAGGTTTCATGCGTTCGGCCCCCACCGACACGAGCACGAGCGCCACAGTTACCGACGACACGGTCACCGACGACACCGCCCCTGCTGACCCGACCACCGCCACCACGCTTCCTCCAATCGCTCTGCCGGTCGACGATCCGGCTCAGCAGCAAGACAACAGTGGCGGCCAGACCGTGCTCCAGAACCGAGAGGGTGGATCTTGCCTCGTCGGTCCGGTCGGCGGCACCGGTGAGGTCTTCGAACCGAAGAGCGCCACCGCCACCCTCGACACTCAGACCGGACAGGGATGGGGAGTCGGCGTCGACCTTCGACCCGAGGGTCAAACGGTGTGGAACGCGCTCGCACTCGAATGCAATCTCGGTGGGCCGACGTGTCCGAGCAGGCAGCTGGCGATCGTGCTCGACGATGTCATCCAGTCGGCCCCGGTGGTCAACGAACCGAACTTCAGCACGGGTGTCTCGATCTCCGGCCGATTCACCGAAGACGAGGTCCGCAGCCTCGCGAGCGTGCTCAACCGTGGTGCGTTCCCGGTGGATGTCACCACCGAGCGCATCGAGACCGTGTCGGCCACGGCGGGCAACGACTCACTCAACGCCGCCATCATCGCGGGCCTCATCGGTGTCACCGTCATGCTGCTCTTCATGGTCGCCTACTACCGCAAATTGTCGGTCGTGATCATCAGCGGGCTCGTCGTGTGGGGCATGACGGCGTTCAGCCTGGCGTCACTCGTGTCGCAATGGACGAACTATTCGCTCAGCCTCGCCGGAGCGACGGGCATCATCGTGGCCGTCGGCGTCACGGTAGACAGCTATGTCGTGTTCTTCGAACGCCTGAAGGACGAGGTACGCAACGGTCGTTCGTTGCGCAATGCCGCTCCCCGCAGCTTCGACGCGACGTGGCGCACCATCGTGGCAGCAGACCTGGTGTCGCTGCTCGCGTCAGCGATCCTGTTCTGGCTGAGCGTCGGCAGCGTCAAGGGCTTCGCGTTGTATCTCGGTCTCACCACCATCTGCGACCTCTTCGTCTGCTACTTCTACACCCGCCCAGCCGTGTTTCTCCTCTCGCGGAGTGGCTGGCTCGAGGGGCGTTCCGCCCTAGGAATCGGAGCCCCGGCATGACCGCCACCACGGCACCCGAACGCATCGCGACCGCTCCGACCGGACGCGGGCGTCTGTATCGCGGCCAGACCGCGGTCGACTTCATCGGCCGGCGCAAGATCGGTCTCTTCATCTCGGTGGTCCTGCTCGTCCTCACGGTGCTGTCGTTGTTCACACGCGGCCTGAACCTGGGCATCGACTTCGAAGGTGGCGTGTCGTGGGACGTGCCGGCCAACGAGTTCACGATCGACGACGCACAACGAGTGCTCGACGACAACGGACTCGGCGGTGAGTCCGCCCGGATCCAGACCCGGCAGGCGGCCGGTGCATCGGGGACGGGCAACTTCATCAAGGTCCAGGTCGGTGACCAGACTCGAGAGGTCGGAGATCAACTCCGTGCCGCGTTCGCCGACGCCGCCAATGTCGGGGTGGACGATGTCAACACGAACCTCGTGAGTTCGTCATGGGGGAGCGACATCACCAACAAGGCGCTGCGCGCGTTGGTCATCTTCCTGGTCCTCGTGGCGATCTTCATCTCGATTCGGTTCGAATGGAAGATGGCGATGGCGGCGATCGCCGCGATGGCACACGACGTGGTGATCTCAGTGGGCATCTACTCCATCTTCGGCTTCCTCGTGACGCCGGCGACGGTCATCGCATTCCTCACGATCCTGGGGTACTCGCTCTACGACACCATCGTGGTGTTCGACCGCGTCCGTGAGAACGAGGCGCGGTTTGCGGCGCACTCGATCACCTACGACGACATCATCAACGTGTCGATGAACCAGGTGATCATGCGGTCGATGAACACGAGCTTCTCGTCGATCGTGCCGGTCGTTTCGCTGCTGCTCATCGGTGCCGGCGTACTCGGCGCCACCACGCTCTCGGAATTCGCACTGGCGCTGCTCGTCGGCATGGTGACCGGTGCCTACTCGTCGATCTTCGTGGCAACACCCTTGCTGAGCCTCTTCAAGGGATTCGACGACCAGTGGAAGACCGGCGCGCTCGAACGCGCGAAGGGCGAGACGTTGCGCGACATGGTCATGGGCGGCATGCCGGTCGGCAAACGAGCCCGTATGGGAGCCCGCTCGAAATCAGAGGTGGCGGCTCCAGAGTCCGGGGCCGGCGAAACACCCAGCCGGCAGCCCGGAACCAGCGTCGACGCCTCGGTAGCGCTCTCGCATCCACCAAGACCGCGGCGGAAGAAGCGTCGGTAACTCGCCGCCCGATAACCTGAGTGGATGACAGCGTCGTCGGCTTGGATTCGTGATCACATACGAGACATCGCCGACTACCCGCGACCGGGCGTGGTGTTCCGCGACATCACACCGTTGCTGGGCCACCCACCGTCGTTCGGCAGGGCGGTCGACGACCTCGTCGCCCGCTTCTCCGACGTCGATGTCGACCGAGTCGTCGGCATCGAATCACGTGGTTTCATCCTCGCCGCACCGGTCGCCTACCGCCTCAGAGCCGGTTTCGCCCCGGTGCGCAAGGCGGGCAAGCTGCCCTGGGCTGTCGCACGGGAGGAGTACAAACTCGAGTACGGCAGCGACAAGCTCGAGATCCACCGCGATGCAGTTCTTCCGGGCGAACGAGTGCTCGTCGTCGACGACGTACTCGCAACCGGCGGCACGGCGACGGCCACCAGCAGGCTCGTCGAAACGCTCGGCGGCATCGTCGTCGGGCTGGGATTTCTGATCGAGATCACCGAGCTCAAGGGCCGACTTCAACTCGGTGACCGGCGGGCAGAGAGTTTGTTGGAGTACTAGATGGCGACGGTCGACCGAGTCCTGCCTTGGCGCCGTCACCACGAGACCGCCGCGGTCACGGACCTTGCACCGTTGCTCGAGAGCTACCGGCGGCGCCACCCGAAAGCCCCGATCGGCACGATCAACCGTGCCTACCAGATGGCGGCCGAGGCTCATCGCACCCAGACTCGGTCGAGTGGCGAGAGCTACATCAACCACCCGCTCGCGGTCGCCCGCATCGTGGCCGACATCGGTCTCGACGAGATCTCGGTTGCTGCCGCACTACTCCACGACGCGGTGGAGGACACCGAGATCACCGTCGCAGACGTCGAAGCCAATTTCGGGCTCGAGGTCGCCACCATCGTCGACGGTGTCACGAAGCTCGAACGCATCCGGTTCGACTCCCGTGAGGCGCAACAGGCGGACACGATGCGCAAGATGCTCGTGGCGATGGCGAAAGACCTGCGTGTCCTGGTCATCAAGCTGGCCGACCGGCTGCACAACATGCGGACCCTCGCTGCGCTGCCCGCCGAGAAGCAACGTCGCACCGCACAGGAAACGCTCGACATCTACGCACCGCTCGCGCACCGGCTCGGGATCCAAGAGATCAAGCAGCAGCTCGAAGACCTGTCGTTCGCCGCGCTCCACCCGAAACGTTTCGCCGAACTCGACTATCTCGTCACGAGCCGTACGCCGGAACGCGATCTGTTCCTCGCTCAGGCAGTCGCCGAAGTGCGTGCGCGCCTGGACGAACTGTCCATCGACGCAGTGGTCACCGGGCGCGGAAAACACCTCTGGAGCATCTACGAGAAGATGGTCGAGAAGGGCCGCGACTTCGCCGAGATCTTCGACCTCGTCGCGGTGCGCGTGGTCGTGCCCACCATCAAGGACTGCTATGCGGCACTCGGCTGCATCCACGGTCGATGGCGGCCTGTGGTCGGTCGTTTCAAGGACTACATCGCGATGCCCAAGTTCAACCTCTATCAGAGCTTGCACACCACGGTCATCGGTCCATCGGGCAAATCGATCGAGGTGCAGATCCGGACCCAGGAGATGCACCAGCGCGCCGAGTGGGGCGTTGCGGCCCATTGGGCGTACAAGGACAGCGCAACGGCCAACGACATCGACTGGCTCAACCGGATCATCGATTGGCAGGCGGAGGTCAGCGATCCGGCCGAGTTCATGCAGAACCTGAAAACCGACCTCGAACAGGACGAGGTGTTCGTGTTCACGCCGAAGGGTCGTGTCATCACGTTGCCGGTGGGGTCGTGTCCGGTCGATTTCGCGTACGCCGTTCACACCGAGGTCGGGCACTCGTGCATCGGCGCCAAGGTGAATGGCCGTCTCGTCGGGCTCGAGACGGTGCTTGCGAGCGGCGACACGGTCGAGATCTTCACGTCGAAGGTCGAGACCAGCGGGCCATCGAAGGGCTGGCTCGGCTTCGTCGTCTCGCACCGTGCCCGCAACAAGATCAAGCAGTATTTCAGCCGGGAGCGGCGGCTCGACAAGGTCGAACAGGGTCGTGACGACCTCACCGATTGTTTTCGACGTGAAGGGCTTCCTGCTCAGCAGATCTGGAAGTCCGAGATCATCGGCGAGATCGTGGCAGATCACGGCTACACCGAACTCGACACGTTGCTCGCCGCGATCGGCGAGCACCACGTGTCGGCACGCAGCGTCGCACAGAAGGTCGCCGTGGCTTTCCGAGGAGGCGTCGCCGAACCGACGACGCCGGTTTTTGCGCCCAGGCGGCAGCCGCAGGATCCCGGCGGCAAGGTCGGGATCCACGTCGACGGCCTCGACGATGTCATGGTCCGGTTGGCGAAGTGCTGCACGCCGGTTCCGAGCGACGGCATCATCGGGTTCGTCACGCGCGGTCGAGGTGTGAGCGTGCACCGCATCGACTGTGCCAACGCCGGCTCGCTCATGACCGATCAGGCCACTCGGCTCATCGATGTCGATTGGGACCACGATGCAACGGGTGCCACGTACCGCGCCGGCGTCGCCGTCCACGCGCTCGATCGCGCCGGGCTCTTGCGCGACGTCGCGAACGCTCTCGCCGATCATCACGTCAACATCGTCTCGTCGTCGACGACAACGGGTGCCGATCGTGTCGCCAAGCTCCATTTCGAGTTCGAGTTCGCCCACGAGGGGCACCTGAACGCGGTGTTGCGTACGATCCAACAGATCGACTCCGTGTACGAGGTGTTCCGACCCGTACCCGGCGCCGAGGCCTCCTAGAGTCGGCCACACCTGGCCGAACACCGAGCGCCGCGGAACTGGCGCCGTCGTCAGATGCGCCCGACGGTAGCCTTGCGCTCCGTGCCAGCGTTCCAGACGAGTCCAGGAATGCGCGACATCCTCGCGCCGGAGTCAGCTCGCTGGCGCCGTTTCAACGACGCGTTCGCCGACGTCGTCGGGGCCGCCGGCTATGGGCAGGTGATTGCGCCACTGATGGAGGACGTCGGCGTGTTCACGCGAATCGGCGACGCCACTGACGTCGTGACGAAGGAACTGTACGAATTCGTCGATCGGGGCGGCCGTCATGTCGCTCTTCGCCCCGAACAGACCGCCAGTGTCTGCCGGGTGTTCGCGCAGCACCGTCCGCCGACGCCTTGGAAGGTGTTCTACTCGGGGCCGAACTTCCGCCAGGAAAAGGCCCAACGTGGCCGCTATCGCCAGTTCGACCAGGTCGGGGTCGAAGTGCTCGGTGTCGACGACCCGAACCTCGACGTCGAAGTCATCGCGCTCGGTTGGGAGTTCTATCGTCGCCTCGGGCTGCGTCAGGTGAAGCTGATCGTCAACAGCCTCGGGGAACCCGACGACCGTGCCCGCTACGTCGAGGCGCTGCGGGTCCACTTCACGGCCGCCGGCGAGGCCATGAGTGAACAGAGTCGTGCCACGTTGACCAAGAATCCGCTTCGGGTGCTCGATTCCAAGCGTCCCGCCGATCAGCCATTCATCGAGTCGGCACCGCACATCGGCGACTTCTACAGTGCCGACGCCGCGACACACTTCGACGCAGTGCTGTCGGGCCTCCAGGCCCTCGGCATCCCCTTCGAGCTCGAACCGAAGTTGGTCCGCGGACTCGACTACTACCGTCGCACGATCTTCGAGTTCCAGGGCGGAACCCTGGAAGGGGCGCAGAACGCACTCGGAGGCGGCGGCCGTTACGACGGCCTGGTCGAAGCACTCGGTGGCCCTCCGACCGCCGGCGTCGGATTCGCGCTCGGCGTCGATCGCACCTTGCTCGCATGTGACGATGAGGGCGTCTTCGCCGCGCCCGAACAGCCGCCGGATGTGTTCGTCGTCGATACCACGGGCGGCAGCCATTCGCTCGTGCTCACCAGCGAACTCCGAGCCGCTGGTTTCTCGGCCGATCGGGCCTACGAGAACCGCAGCATGAAGAGCCAGATGAAGGCCGCCGACCGTAGTGGCGCGACGTTCGCCGTCATCGTCGGCACCAACGAGGTCGACGCCGGCACCGTGGTGCTCCGCCCGCTGCGCGGCGACGGCGAACAGACCGACATCCCCCGAACCGACCTGATCTCGACTCTCCAGAAAGCACGACCATGACCAGTACCTCGATGCGAACCCATCAGAACGGCGAACTCCGAGCCGAACACATCGGCCAGACCGTTTCACTGTGTGGTTGGGTGGGCCGCCGGCGTGAGCACGGCGAACATCTCGCGTTCGTCGACCTGCGTGATCACTCGGGCATCACCCAATGCGTCGTCGACAACGACGTCGACGTTCGGTCCGAGTACGTGATCCGGGTGACCGGCGTCGTACGGGCGCGTCCGGACGGCACCGTCAATCCCGCTCTGCCGACGGGCGCGGTCGAAGTGGGCGATTGCGCTGTCGAGGTGCTTCGCAAGGCCGTGCCGCCGCCGTTCCCGATCGATGCTCGCGCCGATGACGTCGACGAAGGCGTTCGGCTCCAGCACCGGTACCTCGACCTCAGGCGCGAACGTATGCAGAAGAACCTGCGCGTGCGCTCGGCTGTGAACTCGGCGGTTCGACGAGCCATGGAAGGCCAGGGATTCGTCGAGGTCGAAACGCCGATGCTCGTGCCGTCGACACCCGAGGGTGCCCGCGAGTTCCTCGTGCCGTCGCGCAAGGAGCCCGGCTCGTTCTACGCTCTGCCGCAGTCGCCACAGCTCTTCAAACAGCTGTTGATGGTGGGCGGGGTCGACCGCTACTACCAGATGGCTCGCTGTCTGCGTGACGAAGATCTGCGAGCCGATCGCCAGTACGAGTTCATGCAGATGGACATGGAGATGAGCTTCGTCACCCAGGACGACGTGCTCGACGCCGTGGGTGAGGCGGTGCTCGCCGCCGCCGAGGCGGCCACAGGGGAACGCCCGGCGCCGATCGAGCGCATGACGTGGCGAGAAGCGATGGAGCGTTTCGGTGTCGACAAGCCCGACTTGCGGTTCGGCATGGAGCTCACGGAGCTCACCGACGTGTTCGCGGCCACCGAGTTCAAGGCATTCGCCGGTGCGGTTGCCATCAAGGGAATCCGTGTGCCCGGCCAGGCTGATCAGTTCGGTCGCAATCAACTCGACAAGTTGACCGACCGCGCCAAATCGATCGGGGCGAAGGGACTGGTGTGGATGAAGGTGGCGGCCGACGGCTCGCTCGACTCGCCCGTCGCCAAGTTCCTCTCGGATACCGAGCAGGCGGACCTCGGAGCTCGTCTCGGCGCCGAAGCGGGTGACCTGCTCCTGGTCGTGGCCGACGAATGGGAGACCACCTGTGAGGTGCTCGGTACGCTCCGCAACGATCTGGGCCGCCCGCCGGTCCATCAGGGGCCGTATCGGTACGTGTGGGTGGTCGAATTCCCACTGTTCGTCGGTGTCGACAAGGAGTCAGGCCGTCCCAAGCCCGGGCATCATCCGTTCACGATGCCCCACCCCGACGATCTCGACAAGCTCGAGAGCGACCCGATGGCGGTCCGATCGATTGCGTACGACCTCGTGCTGAACGGGTGGGAGTTGGGTTCCGGCTCGATCAGGATCCACGAACCCGAGCTGCAACGACAGGTGTTCAACGCCCTGGGCATCAGCCAAGAGGAAGCCGACCGCAAGTTCGGGTTCTTCCTCAACCCGTTCGAGTACGGCGCGCCGCCACACGGCGGCTTCGCGATCGGGCTCGATCGTCTGGTGGCGATCCTTGCGGGCGAGGACAACATCCGGGAGGTGATCGCGTTTCCGAAGACGCAATCAGGTACTGATCCCATGACGAATGCTCCGATCCCCGGAGATCCGAAGCAGATCGCCGAACTCGGACTTCGCGTGTTGCCACCCGTCGACTGAGTGGTCGCGAGTTCGGCTCCGGACCTAAGGTATTCCCCATGTTGGACCTGGGTATCGATTTGAATGCCTGGCCGTGGATCTGGCTGACCGTTGCGGTCGTTTTCGCGCTGGTCGAACTCACCGTGCTCGGCGGCACCGTCATCTTGCTCCCGTTCGCCGTGTCGGCGTTCGTGGCGTCGCTGCTCGGATTCTACGACGTGTCGGTCGAGATCCAGTGGATCGTGTTCGTCTTCGGTGGCGCTGCGCTGTTTTTCGGCCTCTACCGATGGTCGGAGAAGTTCCTCGGTGAGAACCAGTTGGCGCCGGGTGTCGGCGCCGATCGCCTGGTCGGACTGACCGGCATCGTCACGGTCGGGATCGAGCCCGACGACACGAATCGCAAGGGTCGCGTCTCCGTCGACGGAGAGGTCTGGGGAGCACTCGCCCACGGAGGGCGTACGATCGCAGAAGGAACGCATGTGCGCATCGACTCGATGCAGGGCACTCGCGTGATCGTCGAACCACTTGATGTCGGCCTGGCCGACACCGGAGGAGAAGCAACATGACCGTACTCGTCGTCCTGATCATCGCTCTGGCGGTGGTGGGGCTCGCCTTCCTCGCCGCGGCCGTGAAGATCGTGCGCCCGTATCAGCGGGGACTCGTCGAGCGGCTCGGTCGCTACAAGACCACCAAGGACCCGGGTTTCAACCTGATCCTGCCGTTCATCGAGACGATGCAGCTGATCGACATGCGCGAACAGGTGGTCGACGTTCCTCCGCAGGAAGTGATCACGGCCGACAACGTCGTCGTTTCGGTCGACGCTGTCGTGTACTACGAGGCAACCGACCCGCAGCGCCTCGTCTACAACGTGGCCGACTTCTTCACGGCGATCACGAAGCTGGCCCAGACGAACCTGCGCAACCTGATCGGCGACCTCGAACTCGACCGGGCGCTGACATCGCGCGACACGATCAACACGCAGCTCCGCGAGGTACTCGACGACGCCACCGACAAGTGGGGTGTGCGGGTCGTGCGTGTCGAGATCCAACGCATCGACCCACCACCGGACATCGTTTCGGCGATGCACGCGCAAATGCGGGCCGAACGTGATCGTCGCGCCACGGTCACCGAGGCGAAGGGCTACCAGGAAGCGGCCATCGCTCGGGCCGATGGTGAGCAGCAGGCGGCAGTGCTCTCGGCAACCGGTCGCAAGCAGGCAGCGGTGCTCGACGCAGAAGGTGAGTCGCAGGCCATCGAGCTGCGAGCACGCGCGAACAAGATGCGTTTGCAGCTGCTGGGCGAGGGCGAGGGTGCGGCAGCGAAGGCGCGCCTCATCGGTATCAAGGAGGCCGATGCCGACCGCAGCGTCCTGACCGTGGAATATCTCCAGGCCCTCGAACGCATCGGTGATGGCCGTGCGACCAAGCTCGTGATCCCGGCGGAGTTCTCCGGACTGCTCGGCACGGTGGCCGCTCTCGCCGAAACCGTGCGACCGGACGACCGGACGGACGAGATCCGGCCCAAGAACGGCTTGCCGATCCCCGACGAGGCGGAACGCGTCGACATCGCGTCCGAGGGGCGAGTCGAACGGTGAGGCTCGAGGACGCGCCGCGCCCCGGTTGGTATCCCGACCCGGAGAGTTCGTCGCGTCTGCGGTACTGGGAGGGGACCGACTGGTCCGACCGTTACCGGGCACCGCTCAACGCCGGAACTGTCGAATTGCGCAAGACGATCCCGAAATCTGGCGAGCAGGGCCAGCACGGCTATGCGCCGCCCGGCTCCGCCGGATCGCACGTGCAAGGTGGCGTCGGCCAGTACCAGAGCGACGAGATCATCAACCAGGTACGGATGGCAGCGCGCAGCGAGATCGATCGTGCCGCCGACCTGTTCAGCCAGCGTGCCACGGCCGCCACGAGGTCGCTCAGCCCCCTGATCAGCGAATACACCGGCAAGTTCGTGAAGTGGGCCCGAATCCTGTCGGTGGTGGCCGTCGTGCTCCTGATCGGCTGGGTCGCTTTCCAGATCTTCGCTCAAGTGAGCATGTTCGAATGGATCGGCGACCGAATCGACAACCTCACCGACAACCCCTCGGGTTCAGCGGTGGCATCGGCCACGTCGGGCTGGATTCGATAGATTTCATTCAGATGACGCATTGTCATCGAATCGTCATGTAGGCTGACCCGCACTCAGAGTGCTCAAGGTGCTCGCGGCGCGTGCCGAAAGAGGAGCGGAGGAATATGATGATTCGTCGAATTGCTGGAGTAGTCGCGGCCTGCGCGGTGTTGTTGCCGATCGCCGCTTGGGGCCGTCAGGTCGATGTCGATGCCGCTGCAAACGCTCAGCCACCCGAACGCGTGCTCGACACGCGGGATGGTCTCGGTGCAGCGAGGCAGCTCGTGGTGCCCGGCCAGGTGCTCGAACTCCGGTCGTCCGACATCCGTGTCCAGGGCGAGACCGTTGCCCTGCTCAACCTCACCGCCGACGGCGCCCAGCAGGACG
Source organism: Ilumatobacteraceae bacterium (assembly GCA_037969115.1). GTDB lineage: Bacteria > Actinomycetota > Acidimicrobiia > Acidimicrobiales > Ilumatobacteraceae > JBBKWQ01. Next base: position 1,761 of record JBBKWQ010000048.1, on the reverse strand, counting down.
GCCACGTCAAGGCCTGGCCGTGCGGCCAACCCGAACCCGAAACCTCGGTGCTGAACTACGTCGTCGGCCGAGCCGTACCGAACATGCTGGCAGTGGGCTACACGAACGCGGGAATCTGTTTGTCGGTGTCCTCACCGGTCAACCTCATCGCCGACCTCACCGGAAGCACCACCGACGGCGATCTTCATGGCATCTCGCCGCAGCGCATCGTCGATACTCGCCAGGCTCAGCGGTACAGCGCGAACCGGGAATACCGAGTTCGCGTGGCCGGCACGCCGGGCATCAACAACGACGCCGTGCTCGCGGCGATCAACGTCACCGTGGTCCAGCCTGTAGCCGACGGCTACGTGTCGGTGTCGCCCTGCGACGCAACGGATGCATCCACGATCAACTTCCGGCGAGGCGAGACCGTCGCCCACATGACATTCAGCGCCCTCGGTGGCGGCGATGTCTGTATTTCAAGTAGTGCTGACACTCACATGCTGATCGACACGTTCGGTTGGGCCAGCGCCTCGAGCGAGATCGGTGCGCTGAACCCCGATCGTGCGCTCGACACCCGCAGCGGTGAAGGCGGCGTCAGCGGAGCGATCGCCAACGGTCAGTTGGTGAGGCTGCGTCTCGCCGGTCGTCACGGTGTTCCCAACACCGCCGACGGTGTCGCGGTCAACGTCGCCGCCCTCGATGGGCGTGGTGACGGGTACGTGAAGGCGTGGCCGTGCGACGAGGGCGAACCCGGTGTGTCCACGCTCAACCTGTGGAACGGCGTGCTCTGGGCCAACCAGGCGGTGCTGAAGCTGTCTCAGTCCGGCGAGCTGTGTCTGCGTCCGGTCACCTACAACGGCACGTCGCTCGACATGCTCGTCGACGTCGTCGGCTACGTCGAAGGCACCGTGCAGCGCGCCGACCCGCCCGCCGTCCTCCCACGCGTCACGCCCGTCGGCACGCAGTTCGTCGAGACCTTCGACAACAACACCGGCGGCGATCGCTTCGACTACTGGGTCTACCACCGCAACATCGACCGCTACGGCGAGTCGTACGGCTACTCGTACGGCAACTGGAACGGCGATCACGACAACAACTGCAACGGCCCCGACACGCAGCGGCCGCTGTCGTTCAACCCGGGCGACAATCAGGCCCGGCGTGTCAGCCAGTCGGTCTACGTCTGCAAGAACCACATGATGACGTCGATGGGCGATGTCGAGGCATACAGCATCGTCACGTTCTCGCCCAAGCAGGTCTTCCCGTCCGTCTCGTCGGTGTGTTTCGACGTGAACCTGACCGATCTGGGCAACGCTCAGTGGTGGAAGGTCGGCGTCGTCTCGGAGGCCAAGTACAACTCGATGCGTCGCGACGGCGGTCTCTACGACGTCCCGGGATTCATGGCGGCCGATGTCGAGGCATCGGGTGTCGAGGCGAGTCTCGCCACGAGCGACATGTTGGTCGCCACCTGGGCAGGCGGAGTCTCGGCCGGGTGGCCCGGCGGTCTCAAGATCGGCAATACGCCGAGCAACGTCATGTCCAATCCGGCGCCGAACGACGTGGCAACACGCTTCCCGGTCTGCCTCGAGGACAACGGCAACAACACGGTGACCTTCACCGTGGCAGGGTCGTCGTTCACCACGGCAGGGTCGTTCCCGGCGGGTCGAGCCCGCGTCGTGTTCTACGACAACAGCTACGAGCCCGATCAGACCTGCATCTACGCCAACACGAACTGTTCCGGAGGCGAGGTCGTGCACACGTCCTGGCATTGGGACAACATCG
>JBBKWQ010000047.1:0-4884 GCA_037969115.1 Ilumatobacteraceae bacterium | reverse complement strand
GGGGCAGGTTGTCCATGAATCCATGATACGGGCTGAATCCGTCGGTGACAGGCCGCGGCGCCGCAGCGCTCGCAGTGTGGGGGAGCGCCGAGGTCCGCCGATGCAGCGCCACGGTGGCGTAACGTCTGACGCCGATGGCTCGGCATTGTTCACGAACAGGGTGTGCGGAACGGGCGACAGCGACGCTCACGTATCGATACGGACAGGCCCAGGTGTGGCTCGACTCCCTGGCCGTCGAGCGCGACCCTCACTCGTACGACCTGTGCGACCGCCATGCCGAACGTTTGACTGCGCCGCAGGGGTGGCAGGTCCGCGACCGCCGGGCTGCGTTGTACGAATCGTCCCTGATCGCCTGATCACGCTCCCCGGTAGCCTCGCTGCGATGTCGGACAAGACGGCGTTCACCAACCGGTCGCCGTCGCCTCGATCGTCGGCACCTCCGGTGGCGACAGCAGGCGTCACCTGGCTGGGGGCATGGCTGGTCGGTCAATTGCTGAGCGTCGTGGTCATCACGATCGCCGGTGTGCAACCCGACGATCCGGTCGAACTCGGCGTTCTGGTCGCCTCGAGCATGGTCTTGTGGACGGCGTTCCTGGTGGCTCTGTTCATGCTGCACCGATACGTACGCGCCGGCTCGGGCACGTCACCGTCGATGCTCGAACCCCTCGGTTTCCAGTCGTTCCGGGATCAGTACGGCCTCGATTTTCGGCGGATCGACCTTCTCGGCGCGCCCATCGGCGTTGCCACGCAACTCGTCGTCGTGCCGCTGCTGTACTGGCCGCTGCGGGCGCTCTGGCAGGACACATTCACGAACAAGGCGCTCGAACGTCGCGCCGAAGAGATCGTCGACGCGGCGTCGGGGACGCTCGTGATCGTGCTCGCGCTGGTGCTCGTCGTGGGTGCCCCGCTGTTCGAGGAGTTGATGTATCGAGGTCTCATCCAGCGGTCGCTCGTCGCCCGGCTCGGTCGCGGATCCGGTGTGGTCCTGGCGTCGGTCTTCTTCGGTGTGATCCACTTCGCGCCCGTGGAGTTGCCGGGCCTGATCGTGGCCGGTCTGGTGTTCGGCACGTGTGCCGCCATGACCGGTCGAATCGGCATGTCGATCGTGGCGCACGCCGCGTTCAACGCCACCGCCCTGGCCGTGATCACGGTCTTCGATTGACATGTCGGCGAATCGCACGACGATGCTGGGCAGGACACGATGGTCGGTCATGACCGTCGAAACGGTGAAACGACTGCCAGACTGGTGATCCCGTTCCTGACCAACGGCGGCTTTCTGTGACTGAACGACTCGACGAGACTCCACAACCCGATCACGAACCACCGGATCACGAACGAAATGATCTCGGTCCTGCGTCCGGTCATGACGGCGGTGACATGTTCGGCGACGAGACGCCAGCCGAACTGAGCGGCGATCGATCCGACGGGTTCGCCGAATGGTTCGATCAGGAGTTCGCGGTGGCAGCGGAGTATCCATCGAGTCGAACGGTCACAACGCCGCTGGAACCCGGGGTCGAACGCGTGGGGAAACCCGGGTTCGATCACGCCCTCGATCCGGGAACCGTTGCGGAGGTCGACAGTTCCCTGGCGAGCGGGCGCACATCGGTGCGTTCCGAGTCGTTGCATCGCCGGCTGTTCCGGCGGCCGCTGGCGTGGGCGGAGGACGATTGGCCGACCGAGCGCGTCGTCCGAGTGATCGTCACCGCCCTGTCACTCATCGTGACCACGGTCATCATGTTCAACGTCGTCCACCTCAACCCGCTCCGGCTCGTCTTCGGCGGCGAAGGCGATCTCGTGTTCACCGACACCACTCCCACGGGCGGCGACTTCGGCGCACATGTGTGGGGCCCGGCATACCTGCGTGACGAACTGCTGCCGAGCTGGCGCCTCAACGGTTGGAGCATGGACTGGTATGCCGGCATGCCCGCCTACCGCTTCTACATGGTCTTACCGGCTCTGCTCGTGGTCGCGCTCGATGTGGTGCTCAAGTACGGCGTCGCGCTGAAGCTGGTCAGCGTGCTCGGTCTCATCACGCTGCCGGCCGCGTGCTGGGCGTTCGGGCGGCTCGCCAGGTTCCGGTACCCGATGCCCGAACTGTTCGCGTTCGGCGCATTGTGTTTCGCCCTCGACGAGAGCTTCTCGATCTACGGCGGCAACCTCAAGTCGACGATGGCGGGGGAGTTCTCGTTCTCGATCGCTCTCTCGTTGGGCATCCTCGCCCTGGGATTCCTGGCAGCCGGTCTGCGGACCGGTCAGTACCGGGTGCTCACGCCGATCCTCATCGCCGCCGCCTGTGTGTCACACGGCATCGTGCTGATCTTCGTGATTCTGGCCGCAGTGGTGATGTGTCTGTTGTGGATCGACTGGACCAGGCTCATCTACACCGTCACGGTGGGTCTCACCGCAGTGTTGCTCCTGGCGTGGTGGGTCGTGCCCTTCGTGTTGAACCACGAGTACATGACCGACATGAAGTACGGGAGCCGCCCGTCGCCCGGTGACGACTCGTTCTGGGCAATGTTCTTCCCGCTCACTGCGCCGCTCAATGTGCTGATCACGACGTTCGCCATCGTCGGTTTCGCGATGTGTGTGGTCCGTCGCCACCTCACCGGCGTCGCGCTCGGCGTGACCGGTGTTGCGTTGGTCGTGCTGGTGTATCTCACCCGTGACAGCCTTCCCGTGATCGGGCTGCTCTGGAACCCACGGTTGCTGCCGTTCCTCTACCTGGTGCGCTACCTCCTCATGATGGTCGGCATCGTCGAGGTCGGCTCGATCGCATGGAACGTGCTCCAGAATGCGAAGGCTGCCCGTGTTCCTGCCGCCGGACCGTCCACCGTGATCTGGGGAACGTCGGCCCTCGGCGTTCTGGTGGTGCTGGGATTCATGTTCCAGTCGCTGCCGTTCGACGGCACCACGGTGCTGAAGGAAGGCGAAACCCCGGTGTACTCGTGGGGTCCGATCAAGGCGACACAAACCAACGCCAAGGCACTCGGAAACGGCTGGTCGCGTTACAACTTCCTCGGCTACGAGGGGCGCAACGAGTACTACACCGAATACGAAGCGATCGTGCGCACGATGGAGTCGATCGGCGACGATCCCGAACTCGGCTGTGGGCGTGCGTCGTGGGAGAACCATCCCGACAACGGCCAGTACGGCACCACGATGGCACTCATGCTGCTCCCGCACTGGACGAACGGTTGCATCAAATCCATGGAGGGGCTGTTCTTCGAAGCGTCCGGAACGACGCCGTACCACTTCTTGACGACGGCGGCGATGTCGAAGCAGTCGTCGAACCCCGTTCGTGAGCTGCGCTACGAGAACAACGATGCGTCCGTCGGCGTGCCTCACCTCCAGGCCCTCGGCGTTCGCTACGTGATGGTGCGGTCGCCCGAGGCGAAGAGCGAGGCCGCCTCCAGTCCCGATCTCACATATCTCCGATCGTCGGAGCCGTGGGACGTCTACCTCGTCGCCGACTCCGACATCGTCGTGCCGCTCGAAATGCAGCCCGTGGTGGTGCGAGGTCGCGCGGGTGATCCGCGGGAACGAAACCTCGAACTCGGATCGTCTTGGTTCCAGCATGGTGACGAATGGGCAGCGATACCGGCCGACGACGGACCGGCCGACTGGCAGCGCATCTCGGTCGACGTCGATCTGAATCGTCGACAGGGTGAACCCGGAGACTCGAGTCGGCAGATCGACATCGTCACCCCCGTCGAGCCGATTCAGCAGGTGCCGCTCCCGGCCGTCACGGTCTCGAACGTCGACATCCAGCAGGAGTCGTTGTCGTTCGACGTCGACCAGATCGGCGTGCCGGTACTCGTCAAGGTGAGCTATTTCCCGAACTGGAATGCTTCGGGCGCCGAAGGGCCGTACCGAATTGCTCCGAACATGATGGTGGTCGTTCCCACCAGCGACCACGTCGAGCTCACCTATGGTCGCAGCGGGCTCGACTACGCCGCCTGGCTCCTCACTGCGCTCGGCCTCGCCTTGTGCATCGTCTGGCGTCGCCAAGGCGACATCAGGCATCTCGGTCCCAGCCCATCGACCGGTGGCTCCTTCGCCGACGCATTGCGGCGCAGCGGCTTCGGTCGATCGTCACGGTCGGCCGGCCAGGGCCTCGATTCGGAGGCGGCCGACCACGACAACGACCACGACCACGACCACGACCACGACCACGACCACGACCACGACCACGATTCGCCCGATGTCGAAGGCTCCGACATCGAGCCCGGCGGTGCCGACGGTGGCTACTTCGATCCGTCGAGTGTCGGCCCGCCGAGCGCCGACTCTCTCGCCTCCGACTTCTCGCGGATCGAACGCCCGGCATTCGAGCCGCCGCACGTCGAGCCGCCCGCTGTCGAACCAGGCGATGGTCGTCCGAGCTCGTAGGTTCGACGCTCGCCGCCGCCGGCCGGACAACTCTCGGTTGGAGAGCCGATAGCGTCAGGGCGGCAATGTCAGTCCTTGATCAGATCGTCAAGGCGTACGACATACGCGGGACGGTGCCCGACCAGCTCGATGCTGAGGTTGCGCACGCCCTCGGAGTCGGATTCGCCCAATTCATCCGTGCCGACCGGATCGTCGTGGTGCGCGACATGCGTCCCAGCGGTCCGGCGTTGATCGATTCGTTCACGCGCGGCGTGATGGAGCACGGCATCGACGTGGTCGACCTCGGACTCGGATCGACCGACATGATGTACTTCGCGTCAGGAATTCACGATGCGCCCGGAGCGATGTTCACGGCCTCCCACAATCCGGCCCAGTACAACGGGATCAAACTCTGCCTCGGTGGTGCGAAGCCAGTCGGCGTCGACAGCGGCCTGGTCGAGATCCAAGCCACGGCCGACGCCGTGCTCGATGGGCGTGGCCCGCGGCAGAGCGAGACGC
>JBBKWQ010000046.1:0-16305 GCA_037969115.1 Ilumatobacteraceae bacterium | reverse complement strand
CGATGGGGTCTGCGACGTTCTGCGGCAGCGTGGTGGTCGTTGTGACAGGGGCCGCCTGATCGACGATGGTGGTGGTCACCCCGCTCGTGGTGGTCGTGGACGGATCCGGTTCCGGTGTGCCGCCAGCGGCCGGGGAGCCGACGAAAGCCAGTGTCCCCAGAACTGTCAGCGCGACTGCGAGTCCCAACTTTGTGCGCATAAGCGGACTACCCTACCGCGGCCTCACCCTTCCGTCGAGGGCGAGAGCTCGACCTCGCACGTGATGCGGTCGTTCGAGGTCGTGAAGTCGTCGATCACGGTGGACACAACGGAGCCGGCGTCGGCGATGTCGTTCGTGCCCAACGCAAGTGCTGTGAGCATCGACGCGGGTGCGTGGATCGTCAGCTTCGCGACTTCGGCCCGCTGGCTCACCTTTGCCTCGGTCTTGGCCCGCCGGACGAGTCCGAGCGCCTCGATGATCGGGTCGAGCACAGCGTCGTCGCCGGCGTTGCCGGTCGAGGTCGGCCACATCGCCACGTGGATGCTGTTGTCGTGCCACCAGTTCCAGGCTTCCTCGGTGGCGAACGGGATGATCGGGGCGAAGAGGCGTTGCAGCGCCGAGAGCGCGGTCCGCAAGGCGGCGCACGCCGAGTTCGCGGCGTCGTCGCCGCGGCTGCCGTACGCACGGCTCTTCACGAGTTCGACGTAGTTGTCGCAGAACCACCAGAACAACGACTCGGTCCGCTCAAGCGCGCGGGCATAGTCGAACGACTCGAACGCGGCGGTGGTGTCGTCGATGACCTGGTCGAGGCGCGCCAGCATCGCTCGATCGACCGGATCGGTTGCCGTGGCGGAAGCGTCGACGTCGCCGAATCCGAGCACGAACTTGGAAACATTCAGAAGCTTGTTGGCGAGCTTGCGACCGACCTTCATCTGGTCCTCGCTGAACGCCGTGTCGACGCCGGGCCGGCCGGAGGCCGCCCAGTAGCGAACAGCGTCGGTGCCGTATTGTTCGAGCATGTCGAGGGGCGTGATCGCGGTGCCCTTCGACTTCGACAACTTCTTGCGGTCGGGGTCGAGGATCCAGCCAGACAGCGTGGCATTGCCCCATGGTGCGATACCGAACTCGTGGTGGCTGCGAACCATCGTGGCGAACAGCCACGTGCGGATGATGTCGTGCGCCTGAGGGCGCATGTCCATGGGGAAGATGCGCTCGAACAGGTCGGGGTTGTCCTCCCACTGGCCGGCGATCTGTGGGGTGAGTGACGACGTCGCCCACGTGTCGAAGATGTCGGGATCGCCCATGAAACCATTGGGCTGGTTGCGCTGTTCGGACGAGTACCCCTTCGGCACGTCGGTCGACGGGTCGATCGGCAGGTCGGCCTCGTCGGGTACGAGTGGTGTGTCGTACTGCGGTTCGCCGTGCTCGTCGAGGCCGTACCAGACGGGGATCGGCACGCCGAAGAACCGCTGTCGGCTGACCAGCCAGTCGCCGTTCAGTCCCTCGACCCAGTTCTCGTACCGGTGCCGCATGTGTTCGGGATGCCAGGTCACGTCGGAGCCTCGCTTCACGAGCGCGTCTCGCAGTTCGGTGTCGCGGCCACCGTTGCGGATGTACCACTGGCGGCTCGTCACGATCTCGAGCGGGCGCGAGCCGCGCTCGTAGAACTTGACCGGATGCGAGATCGGCCGCGGTTCGCCGATGAGCTCGCCCGACTCGGCCAACATGCTCACGATCTTGTCCTGGGCCTGCTTCACGGTGAGGCCGACGATCTGGGCGTACTGATCGGTGGGCACATCGTCGGGCGCCTCGCTGAGGATGCGGCCGTCGCGGCCGATGATGGCGCGCATCGGCAGGTCGAGTTCGCGCCACCAGGTGACGTCGGTGGTGTCACCGAAGGTGCAGATCATCGCGATGCCGGTGCCCTTTTCGGGATCGGCGAGTTCGTGGGCGACGATCGGCACCTCGACGTCGAACAGCGGAGTGCGCACAGCGGTTCCGAAGAGCGATTGATAGCGCTCGTCGTCCGGGTGGGCGACCAGCGCGACACATGCCGGCAACAACTCGGGTCGTGTGGTGTCGATCTGGATGTCACCGTTGCCGTCGACGCGGTGGAACGCGAGCTTGTGGTAAGCCGCGGCGCGGTCGCGGTCTTCCATCTCTGCCTGTGCCACGGCGGTGCGGTCGTCGATGTCCCACAACGTCGGCGATTCGCGAAGGTATGCCTCGTCCCGGGCGAGGTTGCGGAGGAATGCTCGCTGGCTGGCACGGCGCGAACGCTCGTCGATCGTGGCATAGAGGTAGGACCAGTCGTACGACAGGCCGAGCCGCCGGAGCACGTGTTCGAACACCTGCTCGTCGAGCTCGACGAGCTCGTCGCACAACTCGATGAAGTTGGGACGCGAGATCGGCACGGCATGGTGTTTCTTGGGCACATCGCCGCGGAACGGTGGCTGGAAGTCGGACTGGTACGGCTGCGTCGGGTCGCACCGCACGCCGTAGAAATTCTGGACGCGCCGCTCGGTGGGCAGACCGTTGTCGTCCCAGCCGATCGGGTAGAACACCGCCTTGCCGTGCATCCGCTGGAACCGGGCGATCGTGTCGGTGTGGGTGTAGCTGAACATGTGGCCCATGTGCAGCGATCCGCTCACGGTCGGCGGGGGCGTATCGATGGAGAACACCTGGTCGCGAGGTACCGATGCGTCGAAGCGGTAGGTGTCATCGGCCTCCCACTGGGCAGCCCAGCGTGACTCGATGCCGTCGAGCGTCGGACGGTCGGGGATGTTCGCCATAGACGTCCCAGGCTAGGGGTTGCCCCTCGCTCTGCCGGTCCCGAATGCGCTCAAAGCGCATTCGGTCGCGCCAGGTGGTTCGCAGGGCGCTTTGAGCGCATTCAGAACCGGTGGCCCGGATCGACAGGCAGGGATCGGTGGCACGGGATCGGTGGCAGAAATCGGTGGCAGGGATCGGTGCAGAGAAAAGGCCCGCGGTCCGCGAGCCGTCGGCCGCGTAAGCTCTCTGCTGTGCTGAAGCTGTTCGACACCGCCACTCGGGAGGTTCGTGAGCTCGCCCTGCGCGAGTCCGGGAAGGTCAGCATCTACTTGTGCGGTCCCACGGTGTACGGACCGCCACACATCGGTCACGGCCGAGCCACACTCGTCTACGACGTGCTGCGACGGTATCTCACGTGGTCGGGCCTCGACGTGCGGTTGGTATCGAACGTCACCGACATCGAGGACAAGATCATGGCCCGGGCCGAGCGCGAGGGCCGGCCGTGGCAGGACATCACCACCAAGTGCGAGGCAATGTGGTTCAAGGGCATGGACGGCATCAACGTGGAACGACCGAACGATGTCCCCCATGCCACCGAGTACGTCGACGAGATGGTGGAGATGATCGGCACGTTCGTCGGCAGCGGTCACGCGTACCTCACCGACGATGGTGTGTACATGGCGGTCGAATCGGTCGATGGGTACGGGTTGCTCGCGTACCAGTCGCTCGACGAAATGCGCGCCGGTGGGGGCGACCGCGACGTGTTCGGTGCCGACCAGAAGCGTCACCCGGCCGACTTCGCGTTGTGGAAGTTCTCGAAGCCGGGCGAGCCGTCGTGGCCGTCGCCGTGGGGCGATGGGCGGCCCGGTTGGCATTCCGAATGCGTCGTGATGAGCCTCGACCTGTTGGGCGAGGGTTTCGATCTGCACTGCGGCGGCCAGGACCTGCGCTTTCCTCACCATGAGAACGAGCGCGCTCAGGCCGTCGCCCTCGGGAAGACCTTCGCGAATCACTGGATGCACAACGGTTTCGTGATCGATGCCGAGGGCGAGAAGATGTCGAAGTCGCTCGGCAACGTGTCGAATCTGCTCGATCTGATCGAGCAGTACGACCCGCGTTCGTACCGCATGGTGCTGCTCCAGTCGCACTACCGCAGTCCGGTGAAGATCACCCAGGACAACATCGACAGTGCCGAGAAGTCGCTCGCCGGACTCGACGCGTTCGCCGCTCGCACCGCAGCGCTCGATCCGGCTGATCCCGCACCCGAAGTGCTGGCGGCGTTCCGAGCGGCAATGGACGACGATCTCGACACGCCCAAGGCGACGGCGCTGCTCTTCGACACCGTCCGGCAGGCCAACGCAGCACTCGACGCCGGCACCGACACGGCGGCTGCACTCGTTGCCGCCGTGCACGAGATCACCGCTGCGGTGGGTCTGGAACTCAAGGCAGTCTCCGCCGTCCCGGTCGAGGTCGCCGCCAAGGCCGCAGCGCTCGACACGGCGAGGGCGAACCGGGACTACGACGGTGCCGATGCACTGCGTGCCGAGTTGCAGGCCGACGGTTGGACCGTCGAGACCACGAAGGACGGCACGACCGTCCGACGGTGACGGGTCCACAGACGTGTCGTCGAGAATCGATGGCGCTCTCGATGCCCGGTAGCTTCGACGCGGTGACTCCGACCGTGAAGCTCATCGCGAGCGATCTCGACGGCACTCTGTTCGGGGCCGATCACCAGTTGTCACCGAGGACGATCGACGCACTGAGAGCGGCGCGCGCCGCCGGCATCCGGGTCGTCGCCGCGACCGGTCGCGGCCCCAAGTCGGCCGTACCTCGACTCGCACCGTTCGACGTGGTCGATCTCGCGATCTGCTCGAACGGCGCATTGGTGCACGACGTCGTGGTCGACATGTCGCTGCACCACTTCCCGATCGAACCCGATCACGTCGAGGCGTTCTTCCGATCGATTCCGATCGCGATGCCGGAGTTGTCGTTCTCGTGGGAAACGCCCGACGGCTACGGATGGGACGACGAGTTCGCCCCCGTCGCCAACGGTCAAGAGGATCTCGGCATGATCGCGGCGATGCCGCATCCGCTCGCGCTGGCGATGACGATCACAAAGATCATGGTGCACCATCCCGAACTCGATCACGTCGAGTTGCTGGCGATGCTGCAACCGCACCTGCCCGCGGCGCTCTCGGTGGCATCGTCGGGAGTTCGATTCCTCGAGGTCACGGGCGTCGGCGTCGACAAGTCGAGCGGGTTGGCGTTCGTGTGCGAGCAGTGGGGGATCGAAGCGCGCGAAGTGGTCGCATTCGGTGACAACAACAACGACGTGGCGATGTTGCGATGGGCCGGTCGCGGCATCGCGGTCGAGAACGCGGCGCCGCTCGCCCGCGAGGCAGCCGACGAGGTGATCGGACCGCACACCGACGACTCGGTCGCAGCGTGCATCGAAGAACTCGTCGGAACGCACTGAGAATCGACAAGTTACCCACGGGTAGACAAATGGGTTACCAGTGGGTAACTTAGAGCTATGACCGAATTCTCGCTCGCACTCAATGAGGACCAGATCCAGATCCAGAAATGGGTCCACGGCTTCGCCGAGGACGTGATTCGTCCGGCCGCCCACGAGTGGGACGAGCGCGAGGAGTTCCCGTTCCCCATCGTGGAGCAGGCCGCCGAGATCGGGTTGTACGGCTGGGAGTTCCTCCTGAATGCCATGGGCGACACGACCGGCCTGACCCTTCCCGTTGCAGTGGAAGAGATGTTCTGGGGCGATGCCGGTATCGGTATGGCAATCATGGGTTCGGGTCTCGCGGCGGCTGGTATCGCCGGCGTCGGCACGCCCGAGCAGGTGACGGAGTGGGTGCCGCAGTGCTACGGCGAGGCCGGCGACGTGAAGCTGGGTGCGTTCTGCGTGAGCGAGCCCGATGCGGGTTCCGACGTGTCGAGCCTGCGAACGCGTGCGGTTTACGACGAGGCCAACGACGAATGGGTGCTGAACGGTACGAAGGCCTGGATCACCAACGGTGGCATCGCCGACGTACACGTGGTGGTCGCTGCGGTCGATCCCGAACTGAAGGGCCGCGGTCAGGCGTCGTTCGTGGTGCCGCCGAATACCAAGGGTCTGTCGCAGGGCCAGAAGTATCTGAAGCACGGCATCCGGGCATCGCACACGGCCGAAGTCGTGCTCGACGACGTGCGCGTCCCCGGCAGCTGCCTGCTGGGCGGCAAGGCGCGGCTCGATGCGAAGCTGGCGCGTGCCCATGAAACCGGGTCGACCGGTGTGAAGCAACCGGCGATGTCGACCTTCGAGGCGACCCGCCCGACGGTGGGTGCGCAGGCGCTCGGCATCGCCCGCGCGGCCTACGAGTATGCGCTCGAGTACGCCAAGGAGCGCCACGCGTTCGGCAAGCCGATCATCATGAACCAGGCAATCGCGTTCAAGCTCGCCAACATGATCACCGAGATCGATGCCAGCCGCCTGCTGATCTGGCGTGCCGCTTGGCTCGCCAAGAACGGCGGCTACAAGAACGCAGAGGGGTCGATGAGCAAGTGGAAGGCGTCCGAGACATCGGTGCGCGTGACCGAGGACGCCATCCAGATCCTCGGTGGCTACGGCTACACCCGCGAATACCCCGTCGAGCGGTGGCACCGCGACGCCAAGATCCACACGATCTTCGAAGGCACCAGCGAGATCCAGCAGCTCGTCATCAGCCGGGCGATATCGGGCCTGCGCATCGAGTAGTCGAGATCGGCGGTCATGGGACGCCGTCCTGATCGGTGTCGTCGTTGTCACCGCCCTGGCCATCGCGCGACCGTGCACTGTCGGTCGTGGTGAATCACGTGCGGCCCCTGGACCGGCCTCTACCGTGGTGTTGGTGACCGCCAACAGGACTCGCAGGGCGAAGGCCGCTCGGAGACGCAAGCGCCGGATGGATCGAGTCGAACACGACCTCAGCGTCGAGCAATGGACGGCGCTCCAGCAAGCCTGGGGTGGCTGCGCCTACTGCGGCGCAACCGAACGGGCGATGCAACGCGACTGCGTGCTCGCGCTGTCACGTGGCGGGCGTTACACGCTCGACAACATCGTGCCGGCCTGTGCCTCGTGCAACACGAGCAAGTGCAACGACGAAGTCACCGGCTGGTTGCGACGAAAGCGACTCGACGAGCGTGCATTCCTCCTACGTCATCTCGAGATCCGAACAGCACTCTCACTGCAATTCGCACCAGTCGCAGAACCGGCATCGACCACCGACCCGGCCAGAGGTTGCGCCGTCAGATGAGCCCGACACGACTCGAACTGCTCAGTCCGCACGTCGGTGCGCGAATACGCGACGGCCTCATGCTCAGTAGCACGCCGAGCGACGAGACCCTCGAAGCCATCCGTGAAGCGCTGGCGCGCCATCTCGTCCTCGTGTTCGACGACCAGAAGCTGAGCCCGGCAGACCTCCGCGACTTCACGTCCCACTTCGGCGAACCGCACATCCATCATGACGACGACGGCGTGATCCACGCCGACGGTTTCCCTGAAGTGCTCGAGATGCGCAAGGAACCCGACGGAACGCGGCTGTTCGGTGGTGCGAGCTGGCACGCCGACGTGACGTTCACGAAGCCGGCCGGTTACGTCTCGGTTTTGCACGCGCTCATCATCCCTCCGGTCGGAGGCGACACTGCGTTCGCGAGCACGATCGCCGCCTTCGAAGCGCTTTCGCCTGCACTGCAGGACATCCTGCGCGGGCTCGAAGCCGTCCACAGCTACGACGGCCCGGGCCATCCCGACAGGGAGGGGCTCACCGCAGTGCACCCTGTGGTTCGACGACATCCCGACACCGGCGCCGAGGGCATCTATCTCAATCGAATGTTCGTGGTGCGATTCGTCGGCATGACGGCCTACGAGAGTCGGCCGATCATCGACTTCCTCGATCATCACATGACACAACAAGAGTTCACCTGTCGGGTGCACTGGAGCGAGGGGCAGGTAGTGATGTGGGACAACCGCTTCACGCTGCACTACCCGATCGACGACATCACCGGTCAGCGCCGGCTCCTCCTGCGCTGCACTGCTCTGGAACCAACCACCTGAAGTGCGGCCATCGACAGTCTGCGAGGGAATGCAGCTGCGAATCCCGGCTCGAATCGGTCCGAACCGGTGAGTGTGCGGCTTCACTAGTGTCGGCGGTGTGAATGCACCGATCCGTCGTATCGCCCTCTCGACCGGAGGCGGCGACGCGCCTGGTCTGAACGCCGTCATTCGAGCCGCCACGCTCGCGGCACGGAACCGTGGATGGGATGTCGTCGGAATCCGGGACGGGTTCAACGGCCTCATGTTTCCCGACGAGTACGGCGACGGCGCCCTGATCGACCTGACGCGTGAAAGTGTGCGCGGCATCGTGCACCAGGGTGGCACGATCATCGGCACCACCAATCGGGGCAACCCGACGGCCTTCCCGGTGCAACAGCCCGACGGCTCGTGGATCGAGGTCGACCGCACCGCGGAACTGCTCGGCCACTTCGCCGATTACGGCATCGACGCCCTCATCACCATCGGCGGCGACGGATCGTTGACGATCGGCAACCATCTCCACGAGGCCGGGCTCCGCGTCATCGGCGTGCCGAAGACCATCGACAACGACCTCGAACGGACCACGTCCACATTCGGTTTCGACACCGCCGTGAGTTTCGCGTCGGAATGCATCGACCGGTTGTTCTCCACCGCGACCTCGCACGGTCGAATTCTGGTGGTCGAGGTCATGGGACGGTATGCGGGGTGGATCGCGCTGAACGCCGGAGTCGCGTGCGGCGCCCATGCGGTGCTGATCCCCGAGGTGCCGTACCGCCTCGAACCGGTTGCGGCCACGATCGAACAGCGCGAGGAGCGTGGTGCGAAGTTCTCGATTGTCGTGGTGGCTGAGGGCGCCGTTCCCGCCGAAGGTGAGGTGTCGGTGATCGGCAAGTCGGTCGGTCAAGCCGAACGTCTCGGCGGTGTCGGCGCGAAAGTCGCGGCTGAACTCGAAGCGCTCACCGGTAAGGAGTCACGAACCGTCGTGCTCGGGCATCTGCTCCGTGGGGGGTCGCCCACCGCGTTCGACCGACTGCTGGGGCTGCGCTTCGGCGCGGCTGCAGTGCGAGCACTCGACGAGGGGCGTGACGGCGTCATGGTTGCACTCAACCCGCCGACGGTCGAGTACGTGCCGTTGAGCGAGGTCACGAAACGTCAGAAGAGCGTCCCGCTCGATTGCGACACCATGCTCACCGCACGCGACATCGGGGTGAACTTCGGCGACACGATGCCGATCGACCCCGACAGCATCGTCATCGGCAACTGAACCGATTCGGCGCACACCGGCCGCGGTGAGCCCTTGAACGCGTCGTCGACACGTCGAGGTCACGATTTCATTATCGACGCCCGGATTCAGCGGCTCGCATATACGGTGGCTCGGGCGGGGTACAAGCCGACGTCCCTCCGCCGGGAACCCGGCTGAACGAAAGAGAAGTTGATGAATCGGAATCGAATCTCGCACGCCACGTCCTTCTTCGTGGGAATTGCACTCACGATCACTCTGGTGTGGACGATGACGTCGTGGCAGGCCGATGCCGCGCCGAATGTCGGCTCCGGTGAAACCACGTTCACGCCGATCACACCGGTTCGCATTCTCGACACCCGCGACGGGAATGACGTCGGCCTCGCAGGACCGTTCGCATCGCAGGTGTCGCAGGTGTTGTCGGTGAACGGCGTGCCGTTGGGAACGTCCGGCGTGGCACTCAACGTCACGGTCGTGAATCCGAGCGCCGGAGGTTTCATCTCGATCGAGCCCGGAAATGCGTCCGGCATCCCCGACACATCGAGCCTCAACTTCGACGCCGGCGCCGTCCAGCCGAACGCCGTCACCGCGAGACTGCCGACCAGCGGGCCCGGGTCACGATCGATTCGTATCACCTACGACGCCTACGGCGTGCCCGGACCGACGGCCGACATCATCATCGATCTGTTGGGCTACTACACCAATCAGGGAATCCAGAGTCTGATCGCCGACCTCGCCACGAAGGTGAACGCGAACGTCGTCTACACCCGCAACCAAATCGACGCCGCGCTCGCCACCAAGGCGAACGCCGCCGACGTGTACACCGAGGCCGAGGTCGATGCGCTCGCGGCTTCGAAGGCGAACAGCACCGACGTGTACGCACGTTTCGAGGTCGACAGCGCGCTCGGCCTGAAGGCGAACTACGCCGACGTCTACCACCGGGACGACGTCGACCTGATCGCGTCGGCCAAGGCCGACCAGGCCGATCTGAACGCTGTCGCGGCAGCCAAGGCCGACCTTGCCGACGTGTACACCCGATCGCAGGCCGAGGCGGCGTTCATCGCTCAGGGCGACATCGTGATCTACCTGGGGTCGAACTTCTCGATCGACAGCAACGATTCGAGCGACCCGAACTACAAACTGGCGTACTCGGCAGCGGGTGCGGTCGTGTCGGGCAACGGAAGCGTGTTGATGAGCCTTCCGGGCACGGGTGGGTTCGGCGCCACCACCCTGGGTCTGAGCTCGGTGCATTATTGCGTGCCGTCGGCGGCCTTCGGGGGCGCCCTCGTCAGCGCCACCCTCGTGAACGGCGCCGGCACGATCGCCACGGACCTCTCGCTGCCAACGGCCGGCGGCTGCAGCGACATCCCGGTTCCGACACCCGACACATCGGGTGGTCAACACTTGCTGATCAAGGTCGCAGACACCGACGGCGGCACGGTCTCGACCGTGACGCTCAACGATGTGCGCACGACCTGGATCGCGGTCTGACCTCGTCCGTCCTGCTACACGGCGTGTGACGCGGCGGGCGAGCCCACCGATTTCGCTTCGCTTCATCGTCAAATCAGTGTCAGGTCGCTGTCAAGGTGTCCCATCGCGCCCATTCGCGCTTCAAGTCGATCTCGGCCTCAACCGATACAGATGGCGTCAATCCACCACCGTGTTGCGTGCACGATCCGGATTTCTCGGGACAGTCGCGCATCACTTGATCGGGCTCTTCCCGCCGAGCTGCCCACGAAAGGAATCAATGAGTCAGCTCAAATCACACAAGTGGAGGGTCGCTCCCCACTACTACCGCGCGGCAACCACCGTCGGCACCACGATGGCGCTCGTCGCCACGCTCGGAGCGCCACGGAAGTGGTCGTTCATGGTCTGGTTCGGATTCTGATCTGAACCACGTACGGGTGCGCCGATCAATGGCGCTCGGCGCACCCGTCAAACCACCGCAACGCCACCAACAGATTGATCCGACATGACAGATCGAACCGAAGTCGACAATGCGGACACATCACGCGAGCGGTCGTTCGTAGAAAAGCGCGAGCATCGCGTCAACCTCTACGTCGGCACGGTCGCGATCGTGGCTGCCTTCTTGTGCGGCCTCGTCGTCACCATCGAAATCCTCGATCCACCCACCGGCGTCGACTGGTGGGCTTGTCTCCTTTTCGGGGCATTGCTCTTCATCGGTGAGGTTCGTCCGGGCGCATGGCTCCGTTTCGGCGCCGGCAGCGAGGTGACCCCAGGGTCGGCCTTTGCGTTTGCGCTCGTTCTGCTCGGAAGCCCCACCGCCGCCATCGTCACCATGGCCGTCGCCACGCTCATCGCCGACCGAGTGCAGCGCAAGCCGATCGTGATGGTCGTGTTCAACACCGCATCGCTGTCGGCGGGACTCGCAGTCGGAGCGCTCATGCTCCGCACCTTCGGGGTGACGGGTCCGCTCCTCTCCGACGGCCAGATCTCAGTCGTCGCCAGCATCGGCGCCGTACTCGGTGGGCTCGCCGTGTTGATGACCAACAACCTGCTGCTGTACGGCGTGATGTCGATCAGCCGGGGTATTCCGATGCCGAAGCTGTTGGCGTACAGCTTCAGTCGTGAGACGTACGCCGACGGAGCATTGCTGGCGCTCGCGCCGATCTTCGTGGTCACGGTCCAGTTCAGTCTCTTGCTGGTGCCACTGTTGGGAATCACCAGCTTCCTCGTCTTCCAGAGCGCCAGCCAGGCAGCCGAACGCGCCCACGAGGTCGATCACGATCAGCTCACCGATCTTCTGAATCGCAAGGCGTTCGTGGACCTACTCGAGACGATCATGGCCACCGATCAGGTACGAACCGCGCCGTCGGCAACCGTGCTCTTGATCGACCTCGACGGCTTCAAGGAGATCAACGACCGACTCGGACACGAGACGGGCGACAGCCTGCTCGTCGGTCTGGCTTCTCGCATGAAGAACGCAATCCCGGCGACGGCGTCGGCCGCGCGTCTCGGCGGCGACGAGTTCGCCATCGTGATCGACGAGACCAACTCCGACGGGCTCGGTGGCGAGCAACTCGCCCGCGAACTCCGCACACGACTCAGCAGGACGCTCGACGTCGGTGGATTCCCGCTCGCGATCAACATGAGTGTGGGCGTGGCGCTCGCGCCGCTTCACGGTTCGACTCCGGAGGAACTCCTGGGTTGCGCCGACATCGCGATGTACCGTGCCAAACACTTCCGCACCGGCCTCGAGGTGTACTCCAACGGTGGCAAGTCAAGCCGCAACCACGGACGCCTCGGCCTGCTCGGAGATCTCTCGGCGGCCATCGACAACGGCGAGCTCAACGTTCACTACCAGCCACAGGTCCGCATGGCGGACGGCGAGGTCGAGGCGATGGAGGCACTGCTTCGCTGGCAACACCCCGCGCTCGGCGCGATCCCTCCCGGTGACTTCATCGCTCTCGCTGAGCACACCGAACTGATCGGGCCGCTGACGGCGTTCGTCATCGACCAGGCAGTCAGCGATCTCATCCTCTTGAACCGCCCGGGCATGAAGGTCGCCGTGAACGTCTCGGCTCGAAACCTGCAAGATCGTCACTTCCCGGCTGCGGTGCTGGATTCGCTCGAACGTGCCCAGCTCGACCCGCGCCGCCTGGAGCTCGAGATCACCGAGTCAGCCATCGCGTCGGAGCCCGAACGTGCGTCGTACGCGATCGAGACGCTTCGCAACGCCGGTGTTCAAGTTGCGATCGACGACTTCGGAACCGGTTACTCGTCCTTCGTGAGCCTGCGCGACCTACGCGTCGACCGGCTCAAGATCGACCGCACGTTCATCGCCGATCTGACGACCAGCGCACACAACGAAGTCATCGTCCGAACGATCATCGCCATGGGGCGCGATCTCGGTCTCGAAACGGTCGCCGAGGGAATCGAGGACATGGCGACCTGGGACATGCTGCGCCAACTGGGATGCCAGGTCGCCCAGGGCTATCTCATCGCGCGGCCGTGCGCCTTCGCCGACCTGACGGTATGGCTTCGAGACCGAAACGGTGTCGACGATTCGGCGAAACACGAATCAGTTCGTGCCCTCATCCGGGCCGCATCGTGATCATCGTCGTCGCGACCGCGCTCGGCATCGGACTCGCTGCGCTGACAGGCGCCCGAATCTCGAACATCGCCACGTTGCCCATCCGCGGCCTACCGCTCGTGTGGGTCGCCCTCGGGCTCCAAGCCTTGATCTATCCACTGTCGACCCATCTCGCCGGTTGGATGTCGAGCGCACTCCACCTCACCACGTACGCGATCGCCGGGGTGTTCGTGTGGATGAACCGACGCCTACCCGGTCTGTGGATCGTGGTCGTCGGCGGGGCGATGAACCTCTCCGCGATCGTGGCGAACGGCGGTGTCATGCCGGCCTCGCGTCGGGCGTGGAGCGCCGCAGGTTTCGACCGGGAGAGCTCACGCTTCGAGAACTCGTTCCCGGTCGAGAACCCTCGACTCCAGGTGTTCGGTGACATTTTCGCCGTGCCACACGGCTGGCCGTTCGCCAACGTGTTCAGCATCGGCGATGTCCTCCTGGTCGTCGGGCTGGTGCTGATGATCGACCGGTGGTGCCGCGTCGAACAGCGCGCAGCGGCGCCGCCCGCTCCGCTCACGCAGGGCGGTTGAACCAGGTCGCCAACCTCCGGAAGCCTTCATCGAGCCCGATCGACGGCTTCCAGTTCAGTGCAACCCTGGTCATCCGCTGATCGAACCAATGCGCTGTCGAGAGTTGTTCGGCGAGAAAACTCGTCATGGGCGGATCACCCTCGCGGCCGGTGCGTTCCCACCAGCGTTCGACCAGGAGACCGCCACCGAATGCAACTCGTCTGGGCACGGTACGGATCGGAGCGGTGAGGCCGTGTGCCAGCAGGATGCGCCCGACCAGTTCGTGAACGGTTCGCGGCTCGCCGTTCGAGACGACGAACGCTCGACCTCCCAGGCTGGGAGCGGAGTCGACGGCAGCCACCAAGGCGTCGGCCGCGTTGTCGACATAGGTCGTGTCGATGAGCGCCGACCCTGAACCGACCAGCGCCAAGCGCCCCGACCGTGCCCGGTCGACGATGCGGCCGACCAACTGTTCGTCGCCCGGCCCCCAGACGAGGTGTGGGCGGATCGCCACGACCGAGCACTCGGAGGTCGACGCCGTCAGCACCAACCCTTCGGCTTCCGCCTTGCTCGTTGCGTAATGTCCACGGGTCGTGAGGGGGTCGGCGTCGTCGGCGCGTGCACCGACCAGCGCGTGTCCGGCGTGTGCAACCGACGGCGTCGACACGTGCACGAATCGGCCGACACCAGCGCGTCGGGCCGCATTGAGCACCGTCTCGGTCCCGGCGATGTTGACGCGTTGGAACTCGCTCCATGCTCCGGTCACCGCCACCTTCGCGGCGACGTGGATCACTGCATCCTGCCCGTCGACGGCACGCGCCACGATGTCGACTGTGGCAATGTCGCCCAGTATCTCGGTGGTGTCGATTCCGCTCGGCCGACGTTGCATCACCGTGACTTCATCACCGCGCCCGATGAGGCGATCGGCCGTCGCGCGGCCGAGCATGCTCGTCGCACCGGTCACGAGCACCTTCACAGGCGCGCCAATCGCCCGCCGGCCAACACGTCGCTCGCCCATGTGGCCACGCGGGTGCGATCGATCTTCGAGTTGTGTCGTCGGTCGACCGGGAGTTGCGGCACGGTCAGAACTGCTGCGATGTCGTGGTGGACCGCTGACCGGACCCGATCGAGGAGATCGAGATCGGCGAGGCGCGGACGCCGGTGGCCCTCGACCAACTCGATCACGGCAGCGATGACCTGGCCGCCAGGCGGGCCGACGCCCACGACGGCGGCGAGTTCGACCTCGGGAAGCGCCTCGATCGATTGTTCGATCGCAACGGGAGTGACGGGTCCATCGGCGGCGGTGATCACGTGGCCGAGTCGACCACCGACCCACAACCGGCCGGCGTCATCGAGACTTCCGACGTCGCCAGTGCGGTGCCATCCGATGGGTCGAGATGCCAGGTGGTCGGTGTGCCAGAGACGGTCGTACGTATCGCGCGCGTGAGCGGCACGCACGACGATTTCTCCGACCACACCAGGCTCTGGCGACAGCACGTCGGATGGTTGACCGAGCTCGTCGAGTGCGGCGATCTGCACGTGGACGCGGTCAACAGGATGGCCAACGCAGACGCCCAGGGTGCCACCGACGTCACGGACTGCTTCGATGTCGTCGAGCGTGATGTTGGCCACCGGGAGCACTTCGGTCATTCCGTACGGGGTGTGTGCGATGGCGTTCGGGAAGAGGTCCACCGCAGCTCGCAGCAACGATGGGCGAACGGGAGCGCCGGCCGACAGGAGAATCCGCACCTGTTCGAATGCGCGGCGGTGCTCGGAGGTGAGCGATGCGGCCGTCTTGATCACGTTGGCCAGCGCTGCCGGCGACGCGAAGACCAGACTGGCGCGGATCGCGACGGCAGCATCGCCGAGGGCGGTCGCAGTCAGTGTGCCCGGTGCGGCTACGTTCATGTCGGGCACGACGGAGGCGATCCCCAGAGCCGGCCCGTAGAGCGCGAACGGAGCGAATGCGGCGACGAGGCGGTCGTCGTGGGTGATCCCGTACAAACTTGCGAGAGCATCGCGCTGCGCCTCGACTTGGCGGTGGCGATAGACGACGCCCTTCGATGGTCCCGTTGCCCCCGAGGTGAAGACGACGGCAGCCACGTCGTCCCGACCGGGATGCGGAGGTGCCACGCTCGTGGCATCGGCCATCGAGTGAAGGTTGCCCCCGACTCCGAGAGCACGATTGGTGGCGTTGGCGAGACGGCGCACCGAGATCCGTTCACCCGGCCAACCCAACGCGCGAGCTGCGCCCAGGGCACGCGTGATCCCGATGAGATGATCGGGCGCTGCGCCCGCAAGGGCTCGGCTCATACCGGTCGGGCCGAGCCCCGCATCGACCAGCACGGCAACGGCACCGAGACGCCAACACGCGTTGAGCGCCACATGTAGATCGACGCCTGGCGGGATCATGATGGCGACACGATCGCCAGGTGCGACGCCGGAGTCGTGAAGCCCTGCTGCCGTTCGTTCCACTCGATGCGCCAGCGCGCCGAACGTGACGGTCGACGCGGTGGGCCCGCACTCGATCACTGCGATCCGACTGCTATCGCTCTGGGCTTCGAGCGCGGCCCAGAGCGGCCGGCGCCCGCTCGGAGCGTCCGTCGCCGAGGTCGACGCGGCATCGGAGCCGGC
>JBBKWQ010000045.1:0-3216 GCA_037969115.1 Ilumatobacteraceae bacterium | reverse complement strand
GGATTCGTCGGCACCATCGTGTCGCCGTGGTTGCGACGTCGTGCGAGCGAACGGTCGATGTTCACCGCGTCGCTCGTCGGCTCCGCGATCGCGGCGCTCGTCGCCGGTATTGCCCTCAGTCGCCCGACACTCCTCGGCGCGATCTTCGTGTTGGGCATGGCCGTCAGCGTCGGTCGCCGCGCCCTCGACGCGACGATCCAACGACAGGCGCCACACGCACGGCGGGGCCAGGTGTACGCCGGAATCGAGACTCGCCTCGAGCTCGCATGGGTGAGCGCTGCATGCCTTGCTGTCGCGTTGCGGGTCGCCACGTGGATCGGAATGCTGGCGCTGGCGGGTTTCCTCGCCCTGGTGACGATCGTGCACCTCCGACGAAGGGGCGGATTGCTCACGGTGCGTCCGATCACCGCAGCGCCGCTCGAGCGCCGGCTCCTGATGCGAGCCGAGACGCTCGCCGCTCACCACTTCTACGACGAGGCAATCGTCGTTGCGCTGTCGGCGCTCGAGGGGTGTACAGGCCATGCCGCCGATCCGCTTCTGACTCCCGATGAGCGACTCGCGCTCGGAGATCCTGCCACCCCGGTCGAGCGTGAGCGGGCGGACGATGTGATCGAGAGGGTTCGCCGCCAGCTCGACGGCACGAGTTGACCGACATGCGTAGATTCGCGGTGTGAGAGATCTCTTCCTCGCCAATGCTGCGGTCGTGCTGTCAGCGGTGAGCGATCAAGCCGTGGCTGACGCCTGGAACGACGACTCGATCCTCGAAGACCAGACCATTGGTTCGCTTGCAGGACACCTCGCGCGTGGTTCGGTCTGGGTTGTCGGTGACTATCTGGACGCAGCTCAACCGGACGGGTCCGTCGACTTCGAGACCGCCGCCGAATACTTCGCCGCGGTTGCCTCGGCGCTGACGAGCGACGATCACGCCTCGATTCGTGATCGCGGTGCGGCGATCGCTGCAGTCGGGCAACACGCAGTCGTCACCCAACTCACGAAAGGCCTCGCTGAGCTCACGGAACGCCTCTCGATCGAGCCCGCAGATCGACTCGTTGCGGTCTATGCCGGCAAGGTGATGCGCCTCGACGACTACCTCCGGACTCGCCTCGTGGAACAGGTCGTCCATCTCGACGACCTCGCCAGATCCCTCGAAATCGACTCGTGGCCGACCGCGCCGGACGCCGAAGCGCTCGTCATCAGCTGTGGAGCCGAGATCGGACGACTTCGGTTCGGAGGACCCGCAATGATTCGAACACTTTTCCGCAACGAAACGGGTGCGCTTCCCGTCCTCTGAACGTCGGGCGAGCATTCACTGAGGTTGAGCTCGGTCTCCGCAATCCGCCCGAGGCGGTCGACCGCTCGACCAGGGAACGGTTCTCGCCCGAAAACCCAGCGCCTGACGCTTGAAATCTGGACGCTCTCCTCGACATCGGTGCCTGGATGCGACAGCATCGATCGTGGCAAGGATGGTTCGGACCGACCGAGCCTCCACGAAGGAGCGACGACATGCCGAAGTACGTACTGGCCTATCACGGTGGTGGCGAGATGCCGGAGAGCGTGGATGAGCAGGAGCAGGAGCTGGCCGCCTGGCACGCGTGGTTCGGGCAACTCGGCGACGCATTGGTCGACGGTGGCAACCCGATCGCCCGCTCGGTCACCGTCGGCCCGGACCGCTCCGTGTCCGAGGGTGGTGGTGTCAACCCCTTGAGCGGCTACAGCCTGGTCAGGGCCGACGACATCGACGCCGCCGTCGAGATGGCGCAGGGCTGCCCGGTCCTCGACAACGGCGGTTCGGTGGAGGTCGCCGAAGCCATCGACATGGTGCCCGAAGCAAGCTAGTCTTCTAGAAGACTAGAACTCTTCGAAGAAAGTGAGCACCGATGCTCGAAGTCGACGCCGTCCACCGACAACGCATGACCGAACCCGATGCCGAGGGGTGCTTCGGCGAGTTCGGCGGGCGGTACGTCCCTGAGCCGCTGATCGGAGCGTGCCAGGAGTTGGAGACTGCATTCCGTGACGCCTGGTCGGACAACGAGTTCCGCCAGGAGTTCCTCGACGTGCTCACCCACTACGTCGGGCGTCCGTCACCGATGACCGAGTGCGTCAACCTCGGAACCGAGTTGGGTCTGCGGCTCTTCCTCAAGCGCGAGGACCTCAACCACACCGGCAGCCACAAGATCAACAACGTGATCGGCCAAGCGCTCCTCGCCAAGCGGATGGGCAAGACGCACTTGATCGCCGAGACCGGTGCCGGCCAGCACGGTGTGGCCACCGCGACGGCTGCCGCGTTGATGGGCATGGAGTGCACCGTCTACATGGGCGAAGTGGACATGAAGCGCCAGGCGCTCAACGTGTTCCGCATGGGCCTGCTCGGCGCCAAGGTGATCCCCGCTCTTTCCGGCAGCCGCACCCTGAAGGACGCCGTCAATGAGGCGATGCGCGCCTGGGTCAGCGAAGTCGAGCACACGCACTACTGCATCGGCACGGTGATGGGTCCGCATCCATACCCGTGGATGGTGCGCAGCTTCCACGAGATCATCGGCTGCGAATCCCAACGCCAGATGATGGATCTGCTTGGCAAGCAACCCGACGTCGCCGTTGCTTGTGTGGGTGGCGGTTCGAACGCAGCCGGTCTGTTTGCCGGCTTCGTCGACCACGAAGAGGTGCGCCTCGTCGGAGTCGAGCCTGCCGGTGGTGCAGCGATCGGGCGGGGCATCCCCGCGGTCGTTCACGGGATGAAGGCACACTTCATGCAGGACGAGGTCGGCCAGGTGCTCGAAGCCGAATCGATCTCGGCCGGCCTCGACTATCCCGGCGTCGGGCCCGAGCACTCGTTCCTCTCCGACATCGGCAGAGCCGAATACCACGCCGTCACCGACGAGCGTGTGCTCGTGGCGTTTCAAAAGCTCGCTCAGACCGAGGGCATCATCCCCGCCCTCGAATCGGCGCACGCCATTGCCTGGGTGATGGACAATGCCGCCGAACTGGCAGGCAAGAACGTCGTCGTCAACCTCTCGGGCCGCGGCGACAAAGATGTTCAACAAGTGCAGGAGATGCTCGAATCATGATCGCGACGTCCACGCCCATCAGCACTCCGAAGTCGCTGCGTGCGGCGCTCGTCGCCAAGCGGGACCAGGGGCAAAAGCTGTTGCTGCCGTACGTCACTGCAGGCATCGTGCCGAACTGGGTCGACCTGGTCGAGGCCGTCGTCGAAGCCGG
>JBBKWQ010000044.1:0-3520 GCA_037969115.1 Ilumatobacteraceae bacterium | reverse complement strand
TCGCAGGCG
The DNA here is from genome assembly GCA_037969115.1 of Ilumatobacteraceae bacterium. Taxonomy (GTDB): domain Bacteria; phylum Actinomycetota; class Acidimicrobiia; order Acidimicrobiales; family Ilumatobacteraceae; genus JBBKWQ01. Next base: position 3,511 of record JBBKWQ010000044.1, on the reverse strand, counting down.
CCGCGGCGGTGGCCTGGGGCACGGTTGCACCGGCGGGCAGGCATATGTCGGCACCGGGATACAGCACGGTGGCGGTCGAGGCCCGGTTCGCTTTCAGCAGGGCATCGAGTTCGACGTTTGCCGCGTCGGCGATCCAGATCCACGAATTACCGGCAAGCACTTCATAGGACATCGCGCACGAAGTTTCCTGCCGATCGGCAGTCTGTGCGGGCTCGGACTTGGTGGCTTCCTCGATCTCGCCGGTCGACGGAGTCACCGCTTCCGTTGGTGTGGCGTCGGAATCGGCGCTGATGTTCGTGTCGGCCGCGGCGGCGGCGTCAGAACTTGCGTCGGTGTTCACCGGAACCGCCTGGGGCAACGCGGCAATGTCGATCACGCCGTCCGACGACGGCTCGACGTTCGCCGCCGCTTCGGTCGGCGCAGCAGATTGACCGATCGCCTCGGTCGACGCAGACGCCTCTGTCGGCGCAGGCGCTTCGTTTACCGCGGGCGCGCCGAGCGCAGCGGCAACAACCTCGGTACGGATCCTTCCGTCGTCGGAGTTGGAGCGCAACACCATCGCGACCGGCACCATCAACATGCCGACGAGCAGGATCGCGCCGAGCCGAACCAGCAACGGGTCGATCGCGCCGAGGCCGGCTCGATTCGAGACTCGCTCGACGAGCGGCAGCTCCGGAGCGTGGGTGAACGCGTCGTCGAACTGGGCAGCGTGCTTGTCGTCGAACTCGAACTCACCATGGCTACGGGGTGCGGGAGTCCGTCGGGAAGTGGACGTGGAATGCGACCGTGAACCTGCTCGACCGCTCGATCGTTGCGACACGGCGACTCGTGGTTGCTCGGACGTGATGTCGGCGTCGAACTGCCAGTCGTACGTGTCGCTCGGGTTCTCGTAGCGGTAATCGAGATCGTCATCGAGGGCATCGTCGAACTGCGCCGCTGCTGGTGGCCGGACGATCCCGTGGCTGCGAGTGCGCTCGATCGGACCGGTCCGATCGACTCGGTTCAGCCGGACCCGTGGCTGCGCGCCGGAGCGACCGGAGCGACGGACACGCGGGACCGAGCCGGTCGAGTTCCACGTGGGCGACGAGCCCCAGAAATCATCGGAGACCGTGTCGCGGCCGGCGCTGTCGTCGGCGAGATTGCCGAGCGCGGAAACGTCTTCGGGGGAAAGGTCAGATCGTTCAAACATAAGTGAGGTGGCTGCGCGAAACGGTGGCGACACCCGATTCGGGTGAGATGGCTCCGAACAGCGAACACCAGGTCTACTCGGGCCGTAATGAAACCGCAACATCGGTGACATCCAACCGACATCAAATGACAGCTGTGTAACGCGAACGAACCGAGTCACAGCGGTGTCGACACTGCTGCTTCTCGGCTCGTTCGGCTGGCGGAGAGGGTGGGATTTGAACCCACGGACCCCGGAGGGTCAATGCCTTAGCAGGGCATCCCATTCGGCCGCTCTGGCACCTCTCCAGCGACCCGGCAGTGTAGCCGTGCGTTGTCGATCAGCACCGAACGAGATGCCGAACCATGCGTCGACGAAATGGTCATCACAAGACGTCTCAATTCGGCACGCCCAGGTATGGACGCGCGCCGCACCGTTATCCTGTCGGGCGGAACGGTGGCAGAGTGGACGATTGCAGCCGCCTTGAAAGCGGCCGGCCGAAAGGCTCGGGGGTTCGACTCCCTCCCGTTCCGCTGGTGCTTCCGTGGCTCTTCGGATCTGGGGTTCCTGCGATGGAGCCGGACGGGCGCCCGATGTGTGTCGGTGGGCACGGTCGCCGCGTGCCATCGGCGACGGTTCGGTCGCGCGGGAGAGCGCACGCTGGCTACATCAACACAGCACCGGCATCGCCGGTAATCGGAAAAGGAGCGCCAGAAATGAAACTCAACAATCGCCCCAAGCACAAGTTCGCGGCAATGACCGTCTGCGTCGCTTCGCTGGTCGGAGGGATGACGGCGGCGGTCGCACCTGCTCCGGCGCAGGCCTCCCTGATTGGGCCGGTGGGCATCAGGGTCGGGGGCATCTACAACTCGAATATCTCCTGCAATGCGGACAAGAACTCGGTGCGCATCAGCACCAATGTGGCGGTGCAGACCGGCTACATCTACGGCCAATACGTGACGCTTCGCTACTACCTCACCGACGGCGTCACGGGAAGCTGGACCACGTGGGGAACGACGTTCGTCCAGTACAACGGATACGACACCACGCCGGTGTTCGACATGACGTTGGCGGTGGCCGATGGGCGAAGCTATTCGGCCTACGTCGAGATCATGTGGTGGAACGGGTCGCAGTGGACCGACCTTCGAGGCCAATGGGCGCAGAAGGGCCAAGTCGGCCGGTACTACACCCAGTGGACGGGTTTCTGCTTCACGTGAGGTCGGCGGGATGGCAGCGGCGGACGGCATGGCCGCCGCTGCGACGCGCACTGGGAATGCCGTCACCGCCCTGCCGCTGCGCTTCTCGGGGTGTGCGGTTCCGCACACCCCGTCTGTCAGCTCGGGCACGGTGGCCGCTGTCGTTCTGGCGCATCGTCGTCCCATCGGACCAAACCAGGAGGAAGAACCATGGCAAACAAGATCAAGCTCATGACACTCGCCGTAGCGATGTCACTGCCGGTGCTCCCCACGAGCGCAGAAGCATCGATCGGATACGTCGGGCCGAGCGCTGCGGCAGAAGTCAGCTGCGGAAATACCTACATTCACGTCAAAGGACAGGTCGGACCGACAGCCGGATACGAGAGAGGTCAGTGGATCGGGATGACCGTCCGGATCTACGACTGGCAGACCAACCGGTACATCTACGACCAGACGACATGGAGTGTGGTGGCAACCGTCGCACATGGCAGCTACAGCTACCTCAGCATCCAGTCGCCCGACGCCTACGGGCTCACCTGGACACAACCCCACGTGGACGTCCCCGCACCGCGCAACGGCTCGTACTCCGTCGGGGTCACCTACACGTGGATCAACAGCAACCTGACCGCAGTCATCGGCGCCTCCGACCAGCTGTGGGGTTGGTACACGAATTGGACCAACCCGACCGGAAGGATGGCCCTGTCTCAGTCGGGTGCCAGGTTCTGCACCATCCAACCCGGGTGGAATCAGGTCGCCTATAGCGCTCACTGACCCTCGCGCCACGTCATTCTGCTGATCTCATTCTCCGATTCCGACCCTGATCACCGGGTCGGCATCGGCTTGTCGAGCAACTCACCGCTGCAAACGGTCAGGTTGCCGGTCGGGTCGAGCTCCTGGCGGGAATCGGTCGACAGCCTCGTCCCGGTCGGCCGCAACGATGATCGTCGATCGCTCGGCGGCGCGGGCGTATTCAGTGGGCTTGTCGGGCGATCCAGACCGAGTCGAGGACTTCGATCCGGCCACGGGACAGGCGCACCGCGCCGGCGTCCTCGCCCTCGCGGAGGAACCGGTTGGCGGTTGGCCGGGTGACACCTGCCAGCTGAGCGATCTCTTCTTGGGTCACGGGGATCGTGACCTCGCCGCTGTCGAG
>JBBKWQ010000043.1:0-6051 GCA_037969115.1 Ilumatobacteraceae bacterium | reverse complement strand
ACGGAGGACGACCGTTTCCTCGCCGACGACGAGTTCAGGGCGAAGGTCAGCGACTCGAAGGCGATCGGCGATCTCGACATGGCCGACTACGACATCGTGTTCCTCGCCGGAGGATGGGGTGCCGCATTTGACTTCGGCTTCTCCGAAGCACTCGGCGAGAAAATGACCGAAGCCAATGCCGCCGGCCTCGTGATGGGTGGCGTGTGCCATGGACCGCTCGGCCTCCTCAACGCGAAGGCAGCCGACGGCTCGCCACTCGTGGAGGGCCGCAAGATCTCTGCGGTCACCGACAAGCAGGTGAAGGAGCTCGGCATCGACGCCACACCGCATCACCCCGAGCGCGAGCTGCGAAGTGTCGGCGCACTCTTCGAGAGTGAGACGAGGTTCCGCGACCCGCTCGCCAACCACTGGGTCGTCGACGGCAACCTCGTCACCGGCCAGAACCAGAACGCCGGCCCGATGGTCGCGCGTGAGATGATGCAACTCCTCGTCGCCGCCGACCGGAACGTCAGCGCTTCGTGAGCAGCATCGAACCGCTGAGCAAGCAGTACAAAACCGTCAACGCAAAGCAGATGGCGTACCACGATGTCGGGACCGGTGATTCGGTTGTCTTCCTCCCCGGCAATCCGACATCGTCGTATCTGTGGCGCGACATCGTGCCCCACCTGGCAGGGCGGGCTCGATGCGTTGTGCCTGATCTCATCGGTCAGGGCGACTCGGACAAGCTCGACGACCCTGACCCCAGCTCCTACACATTCGTCGAGCATCGCGGGTATCTCGACGGCCTGCTCGATCAACTCGACCTCGGTGACAACATCACCCCTCGTCATTCACGACTGGGGTTCGGCGCTCGGCTTCGACTGGGCCAACCGGCACCGCGACCGCGTCGTGGGCATTTCGTTCATGGAAGCCATCGTCCGACCCGTCACGTGGGACGAGTGTCGTGTTCTCAGCTTGGGAAGTTTTAGTCCGGTTCCTAGGCCCCAGCACTGTGACCAGGGAATCGGTGCCTTGAGCGATTCACCGCCGGCGGTCGTGCAGCGAACCTGCAACTCCGTCGATTCGTGTTCGGAACGATCGGCGGGGCGACGCGCGATGGTCAGCTTCCGCCGTCGTCTGCCAGCCGCTCGACGGCTTGACCGGTGACTTCGGCGATGAGTTCGAAGTCCTTGTCGAGATGCAGAACGGTCAGCCCGGCCGATTCAGCGGTCGCGGCGATGAGAAGGTCCGGGATCGAGGGAGCGCGATGCTGACCAAGGTCCGCAAGTGCAAGTTGGACTTCGACCGCGCGGTCCTCGATCTTTGGGGTGAGGTACTCCACGGGCATGGACGCGAGCGGAGGTTTTGCCGAGCTCTGTCGGAGTTCGCTCGCCGACCTCGCAGAGAAGCCGACCTCGAGTCGGGTGAGCGTGCTGATACGGACGAGCCCTCGCTGAATTCGCATCGCCCAGGTTGAGGCGTCCGCGCTGGCGGCGAGTCGCATTAGAGCGGACTTGTCGATCAACCAGTTGGTCACCGCCAGGCGCCGTCCATGACAGTGTCATCGTCGAGGTCAGCGAACGTGGCAGCGAATGCTGCAAGATCGTCCGTGGTGACGTCGAGAAGTGCTTCACTCCGCTCGCGGGCGAGGGTCCGTCGCAGGTACTCGGTCCGGGACAGACCAGCGCTACGCGCTTTGGCGTCGATCGCCGCCAACACATCGTCGGGTACATCGCGGATCAGAATGTCGCTCATCGTCACTCCTTCGACTCGGTGGTATCAAATGATATCATAGGCCGGGATGTTGTCGCATTAGATGCGTGTTGCGGACGAGCCGGCTGATCAGCCGTCGGTGACGAGCCGAGGCAGTTGCTTGAGCAGGACAAGGGCAGAGGTCAAACGGGGAACCCGTGCAGAGTTCAGCTTTTCGAAGGCGAGAAAGTTGAGAACGGCAGCGACGCCGGCAGGCCATCTGCCAGGGAAAATGGAGCGGATGACGGGAATCGAACCCGCGTTCTCAGCTTGGAAGCTAAGCTAGGCTGCTGGCCGAAAGGTCTGTTGCGCAGCCCGAACGTGTTCTGAGCTGGTGGTTTGTTGGTTGTGTTCGGGGCCAACGGTAGCGCCTCTTGCCCGCTGTTGTCCTGTGTGCTGGGCACGTTGTGGGCACGGGCTGCACCCCTCGCTCCTGTGACCGCCACGACGTATTCAGACGCGGCGGAGGACAATGCGAGCGGCGTGATCGACGATGCGCACGTTGTCCATCGTGATCCAGTCGCCAACCGCCACATGGTCGTCAGGGCCCGTGTGCGCGAGCACGACGTAGTCTCGGTTGGCGGCGAGTGCAGAGACTGCGAGTTCGAACCTGCACGCGTCGCCATTCCACTGCTCGACCTCGACGCTCGCCAGTTCGATCGGAGCGACGTCGGCGGCCGTCGCGTCGACGACGCGCACCCGAAGGCGCGACCCCGCAGGGATCGCACCTTCGAGCGCGTCGACATCGACGGTCACCCGGTCGAGCTCACCCGACGCCATTGGGCGAGCCGGCCGAGATCAGCGTTGGTTCGTCGTCGACGCTGATCATGTCGAATACGTCCGACCCGTCGTCGAGCTCGGCGACGAGGTCGAGGTCGACTTGACCGCCGTCGACTGCCGGATCCGAGTCCTCGGACGAACCCGAGTCAACCTCGTCTCGGGCTGCGCGGCTCCATCCGATCACCGCGTACCGCGCCTCGAACGACACGGTGCGCTTCGAGTGGTTCGTCACTTCGATGTAGTACTTGGCGAGGCGTTCGCCCTGCCGGGTGACAGTGACCTTGAGGCTGAGCTGGCGCCCGTTGTCGCCGATCGGCGTCAGCGGCATCAGTGACCAGTCGACGTACCAGTACGTCGGCCACGAGTGCGTGAACCACGTCTTGGTCTTGCCTGCCGCCACTGAGCCACGGAATTGCACGCCCTGCCACGAGCGCGAACGCTCGAGGTTGGGGTACATCCACCGCACGGTGGCGATGTCGCCAGCGCTCAGGCCCGACCGCTGCCCGATCGTGACACCGGATTGCTTCGGTGTGATCGTGTCGCGCCCGTTCGTGCTGAACGCCTTGCGGCCGTAGTGCATGAGTGAGCCGTAGTCGTACGGGCCAACGTCGACGCCGTCGGAGACGTGCCTGTTGAAGTTGCCGACTGCGTTGGGTCGGATGTTCTGGTAATTGACCGTGATGTACTTGTCGCGGTCCTCCCGGCCCTGTTCGTGCCAGAGACCCACGGCATGGGCGATCTCGTGGATCGTGTTGCCGAGCGAGCAGCCAGGGGCGAGTTTGATCGGCTGTGCCCCGCCGCGCATCCCGACGTACGAACTGCATTGGTTAGATGGGGTGAACACGACGTAGTTCGGCTGGTTGGTCCGCCTGACCAACCTGATCTCGGTTTTTGCATGCCAGTGGGCAATCGCGTCGGTGATCTCCTTGCGATCGCGGGTGGCGAAACCCGGCTTGATCACGTAGGGCACCGTGCCGTTTGTCCAGCGGTAGCGCTCCTGCTGCAATGCAACACCGAGTTGCTCGTTCGGATCGCCGGACATGTCGCCGGCGGCCGCTCGCAGTTCGTCGGATCGCCCGAGGATGATGTCGCCTTCGGCGATGGCTTCCCCGTCGATTTCGACGTACGGAATCGGTTGCTGTGAGAACGTCGGGCCGTCGACGATCGCAACGCCGGTCGGCAATTGTTCGGACTCGCTGAACAGGCCTTCGCCCTCGGCGTGTTCTTGGTGGTGTGAATTGTTGTTCATCGTTTCTCCCTGAGTGTGATGACGACGGTGTTGTCGCCAGCGAGTCACAGACGAGCTGAGTTGCCGCGAACTACATTTTCTTTGGGCAGGTGGTTTGGCACCAGCTTCAGGGACAGTCGGTGGACTGTGACTTGACGATGATCGGGTTGACGGCGAGCCAGCCGGTCTTGCCATCGACGTTGAGCTCGTACCAACGCTCGTCGGCTCCGGCCCACGAACTGATCGTGGTGTCGGTCGGCTCGTATGCACCAGACGGCACCGATGCGACAAACAATGCAGAATGTGTAGGGCTCGACCGGATCTCTGCGCCGATGTGATCGACCTCGATCACACACCCGCTCAGTCCTGTCGCGTCCCCCGCTCCAGCGTCGGTCCCTCCTCCGGTGTCCGTCCCTCCGGTGTCGTCGCTTGCTCCGGTGCCGGTCCCTCCGGTATCTGTTCCACCGCCCGTCGCTGAGCCGTCGGCGCCGCCGGAGTTGGTCGTCGCTGGCACGGAATCTGAACCGAGTTCCTCGGTCAGCTGATTCCAGGCAACGAGGGACCCAGGGACGCCGATCACGACCGCGGCGATGGCGATCAGGTGTCCGGTGGAGTTGCTTCGTGTCGTCATTGTGTGGCTCCGTTTCAATCGGTTTCCACACAGATGGGGCGACGCTGGATCTGATACGCCTCAATCGCCACCACCGTCGATTGAGTCGGTTTGGTTAGCGGAAAATCCAGGGGGTTGCGATGCGACGCTCGCTGCCGAGCGTCACGACGATTCGCAGACGACCGGTTCTCGTCGTTGTCGTGAAGCGACCGAACTCATCGAGATTCAATTCTTGCGCGTCGCCCTCGCCCTCGATCGTGCACGATACATCCGGCGGATCAATCCGACCGAAGACGATCTCGTCATCCGAGAATTGAATCTCGATTTCGACGCCGTCTGCGTTGAACGAGATCGTCCTGAACGACTCCTGTGCTCGTGTACCGGACGCCGCTGATGCCGAGTCATGCACGAGATCGGCCAACTCTGCGTCGATGCTTCGCATCGCAAAGGCATCGGCGCTCGCGCTGTCCACGAGCTCATGGCGCAGCGGCTCTGTCGAGTCGAGCATGTCGCCAACGGCTGCGAGCAAGATGTCATCGGCGAGTTCGTTGGCAGAGTCGTCGGTCATCGTTGTGTACCTGCAAGGTAGGTCTGAAGCGGTTGTTCGGAGCGCAGGTTCTGGAGGCACCGTCGGCGTGTCTCGCCGATCGATCCGATCGCCATGGTCATATGGTCGGCAACGTCGCGATACGGCATCGGCGGGTCGCCTGTCAGTAGTCGGAGGAGTTGCTGACACTTCGTGCTGAGCGCCTTGAAGGACGCTCGTATGGCCTCGCCGAGTTCGTCGAGAAGGAGGTCCTCTTCGTGAAGTCCTGGAGTATCGACGTTCTCCGGGAGTTCGTCCATGACAACGGTGCGTCGTCGAGTGCGCAGCAGCGTCAACGATTCGTTTCTCGCGGTCGTGGCCAGCCATCCCGGCAGATACTCGGGGTCACGGATTCGGTCGAGGTTCTCAGCGAGGCGAAAGAGCGTCGCGGCGAACGCGTCCTCCGCGTCAGCGGTCGGCATGCTGAATCCATTGACAGTCTTCCAGATCACGTTCTTCATCCGCGCGACGAGCTGACGCCACGCCTCCTGGTCGCCATCCCGCGCCCGGGCAACCAGATCCGAGTTCGAGCTGTCCATTGGCTCCGAGCGCGCCATCAGGCGAGCATAGGTGTCCGGACAAGAGTGTCTGACCGACCGATGCCCGCGACCTGCGTAACATCGAGTCGAGTCCATGCCCCACAGATCCGCGCATCGAGGATTTGATACGAACTCGACGAGGCCGATGTATCAATCGAGCTCGCTGATCGTCTCTGCCACATGAGAACCAAAATGAGCACATCTCGAAACCGTCGAACCCGCCGCATCGCGCTCGGCATCGTGGCTGCGATCACGATCGCAGCGTGCGGTGGCAGTGACAACGATGACGGTTCCGACACGACACCACCGGAGACCGCCGCACCAGTCGAGACACCACCGGACACCGAACCACCTGTCGACACCGAGGTTCCGGTTGACACTGACCCGCCCGAACCCGTCGACCCATGCGATCCGGTCGGAACGTTGAACACCAATGTGCCGAACCTTCAGATCGACGCTGAGGTACTCAACGATCGCTGCGTCGACGACAGCGGTGCAGAGATCGAGTGGGAGAAGACGGATTTCGCCGAGCTCGGGATCTGGACGCTGACCGATGCAACCTGCGGACCGCATGAAC
>JBBKWQ010000042.1:0-17897 GCA_037969115.1 Ilumatobacteraceae bacterium | reverse complement strand
TTCAGGAGCCATCATGACCCGATCCGCATGGGGCGCCGGCCTCGCGACCGAAGCCGCCGACGGCAGCACGCTCGACGTGTGGTATCGCTGGTTGGGTTGGGGTGAGTACGGCGACGACGACATGGTGCAGCGGTATCCGGACCTCGACGAGATGCTGGGTCTGCGCGACCAGCGTGACGAGGTTCGCAACGTCACGATCCGGCCCGTGCGGATCACGATCGACGTCGACGTCGCACCGTCGTCATCGGCCGACGCCTACCTCCGCCTGCACCTGCTGTCCCACCGGTTGGCCGCCCCCAGGACGATCAACATGGACGGCACATTCGGGGTGTTGACCAATGTGGCGTGGACGAACCTCGGCCCTGTGGCGGTCGACGAGGTCGACGACGTGAGGCTCACGGTTCGCAAGGCAGGCAATGTGCTCGCCGTGCACGCGCTCGACAAGTTCCCCCGTATGACCGACTACGTGGTGCCGTCCGGCGTGCGAATCGCCGACGCCGACCGCGTCCGGCTGGGCGCGCATCTGGCCGAGGGCACCACCGTGATGCACGAGGGATTCTGCAATTTCAACGCGGGCACACTCGGCACGTCGATGGTCGAGGGCCGCATCTCGAATGGGGTCGTGGTCGGCAACGGCAGCGACATCGGTGGTGGCGCGTCGATCATGGGCACGCTCTCGGGCGGGGGCAAGGAACAGATCACGATCGGTGAACGCTGTCTGCTCGGGGCCAACGCTGGTATCGGCATCAGCCTGGGCGACGACTGTGTCGTCGAGGCCGGTTTGTACGTCACGGCGAGCACGCCCGTGCTCACGCCCGAGGGCGTCGTCAAGGCACGCGAGCTCTCCGGCCGGACCAACATGATGTTCATCCGCGACGGCCAGTCCGGCAAGGTGATCGTTCGTCAACGCAGCGGCACCTGGGGCGCGCTCAATGATGAGTTGCATCACAACTGACGGGGGCCACCACGCCTCGCAGGCGAACGTGACCTCACAGCGAACCAGGGTCTTCTCCGACAGTGCCGCCGACAACGACGGCGAGTTCACCGCTGGAGACTGGGCCTTGTTCGTCGGAATCTCGCTGATCTGGGGATCCTCGTTCCTGCTGATCGCCGAGGCGCTCGAATCGCTCACACCGGGCATGGTCACGTTCGGACGAGTGTCGCTCGGCGCAGTCACGCTCTGGATCCTGCGTCTGGTGCTGAATCGGGGTCGGCGAATCGAACCCGCCGACCGTGCCCGTGTCGGAATGTTGGGGGTGCTCTGGGTGGCGGTGCCTTTCACCCTCTTCCCGCTCGCACAGCAGTGGATCAACTCTGCTGTGACGGGTCTGTTGAACGGCGCAACGCCGGTTCTCGTGGCCTTGGTGTCGGTCACCTTCGTACGGGTCGCCCCTCGAGGACGCCAGTTGGTCGGCCTGCTGGCCGGGTTCGCAGGAATCGTCCTCATCTCGTTGGGTGCGGCCGGCGAGGGAACATCGCAGGCCCGCGGAGTGCTCCTCGTGCTGGCGGCGACCCTCTGCTACGGATTCGCCATCAACATCGCTCCGCCGCTGCAGGCCAAGTACGGCTCGATCGTGCTGATGAGCAGTGTCCTCGGCGTCGCAACCGTGCTGGTGCTGCCGTATGCGTTCGTCGACCTCGGAGACAACGAATGGCAGACTTCGTCGCTGCTGGCCGTGGCCACGCTCGGGGCGGTCGGCACAGGGCTCGCCTACTGGATCATGAGCTCGCTGGTCGGGCGAGTCGGTTCGATCCGAGCCTCGTTCATCACCTACGTGATACCGGTCGTGTCACTCCTTCTCGGGGTCTGGCTGCGCGACGACTCCGTGACGGGTCTGGCGTTGCTCGGCACCCCGATCACCCTTGTCGGCGCATTTCTCGCGAGCCGTCGATCCGGCTCGGCTCCTATTCGCCGGTCTGGCCGTCGATCGATTCGCGGATGAGGTCGGCATGGCCGTTGTGCCGGGCGTACTCCTCGATCATGTGGACGATGATCCACCGCAGACTTGGTGCGCTGCCGTCGGGCCACGTGTGCTGCGCGAGTTGATCGAGGCCGCCGTTCGCCAGTGCATCAACCACCAACTCCCGGGAACGGTCGACGGAGTCCTGCCAGAGTGAGAACAGCTGTTCGGGGGTGTCCGCGGCGGCCGAGTGCCACTCCCAGTCGCGGTCAGCCTCCCAGTCGACGGCGTCCCACGGGGTTGTCTTGTCTCTGTCGTACAACGATTGCGAGAACCAGCTCGCTTCCACGTACGCCATGTGTTTGAGCAGTCCGCCCAGCGTCATCGACGATGCAGCGACGGTTGACTGCATGCCCGCCGAGTCGACGCCGCCGCATTTCCAGGCGAGGGTCGCTCGCTGGTAGTCGAGGAATCCAAGGAGGGTTCCGACTTCGTCGGCCGCGAGGGGCGGTTCCGGGCGTCCCTGTTCGTCCACGACGGGCATGAGCGGAATCTACCCAAGCCCCCGCTGCAGCTCAAGCGCCGGCCCGGGCTGCATTAGCCTCGCACCATGGCCAAGGAAGATCATGGCGAAGCCGTCGAGCGCGTCGCCGACGGCCAACCCGTGTCGATCACCAGTCCGAACAAGGTGATGTTCCCGAAGCTCGGGGTCACCAAGCTCGACCTCGTCGAGTACTACGTGTCTGTCGGCCCGGCGATCATGAGCACGCTCCGCGATCGGCCCGTGCTGCTGGAGCGGTATCCGAACGGTGTCGGCGAGAAGTCGTTCTTCCAGAAACGGATCCCCGAGTCGGCGCCGGAGTGGCTGACCACGACCACCGTGACCACCATCAACGGCACGCCATCGCGTGCACTCGTCATCAGCAACCTCGCCCATGTGCTCTGGGCGGTGAACCAGGGCGTGCTCGGCTTGCACGTGTGGCCGTTCCGGGCCTCGACTCCCCAGTGGGCCGACGAGCTGCGGATCGATCTCGATCCCTCGCCCGGCATGAACTTCGACCACATTCGCGAAGCCGCCGCCTACGTGCGTCTGTACTTCGCCGAGCTCGACATCCGCAGCTACGCGAAGACCACTGGCAGCAAGGGCATGCACGTGTATGTGCGCGTCGAGGACGGCCACGACTCCTTCGCCGTTCGTGGCGCCTCGATCACCGTGGCACGCGAGCTGGCGCGGCGGCATCCCGACCTGATGACCGACAAGTGGTGGAAGGAGGAACGCGGCAAGCGGATCTTCGTCGACTTCAACCAGAATGCGCCGCACAAGAACGTGTTCGGCGCCTGGGGCGTCCGTCCGAGGGTCGGCGCGCAGGTCTCGACGCCGATCGATTGGTCAGAGCTCGAGTCGATCGACCCCGAAGCCATGACGGTCGAGACGGTCCCCGCACGGCTCGCTGCGCAGGGTGATCCGTGGGCAGACATGGACCACCATCCGCAGTCCATCGTTGCGCTCATCGAACAGTTCGCCGAGGACCTTGCTGACGGCATTCCTGATGCACCCTGGCCACCCGTCTACCCGAAGATGCCGAACGAAGCCCCACGCGTGCAGCCGAGCCGGGCGCGCCGGCCCGATGCCGGCGACCAATCCGGCTGATCGCGACAACACGGCGCAAAACGCCCTGTCTCATGTCATCCTGTGCACATGCCCGTGAGCCTTGACGAGTTCGGTGCGCTCGCCCGATCGCGCCGTACCCACATGCTCGTCGATCGTGAACGTTCGATCCCCTTCGAGCTCGTCGAGGAGTTGTGCGAGATCGCCACCTGGGCACCGAACCACAAGAAGACGTGGCCGTGGCGGTTCGCGTGGGTGACCGGCGACGGCCGCCTCCGCCTCGGCAGAGCATTCGTCGACGACATGATCGCGATCGACTTCGGTGACGACGTGAAACGCACGAAGACCCTGACCAAGTACACACGGACGCCCGGGGTGCTGGTCGTGGGCTGCTCACACCACGACCACCCTGGACTCAACGACGAGAACCGTGACGCCGTCGCCGCCGGCATCCAGAACCTGTTGCTCGCGGCGACCTCGGCCGGACTCGCCACGTTCTGGTCGACGGCACCGGTGATGAGCGGACCGAAAACGCTCGCACTGTGCGGTTTCGAATCCGACGACCGCGTCATCTCGATGGTGTACATGGGTTGGCCCAGCGGCACCGTCGAAGCCCCATCGCGTCCCGACGTGGTGGTGCAACGCATCACCGACTGACGAGGACCGCTCACCCCAAGTGCGCGTCGGCGATCTGCTCGACGATCTCGAACGGCTCGTTCCAGACCGGATCGTCGGGCCTCGGCAGGTGAAACACGAGATCGGTGAACCCGAGGTCGGCATAACGCCCCATGAAGTCCGTGAACGCTGCAATGCTGCTCAGCGGGCGGGCCTCGGTGTTGCCGATCAGGTAGATCCGATCGATCGCCGTGGGGTCGCGGTCGGCGTCGGCGCAGGCATCTTCCAATCGTCGCACCTGCTGAGCCACGATGACTTCGGTTCCACCGGCCGAGACATCGACGTTCGTCGTGTCGCCGTACGTGATCCAGGCATCGGCGACGCTCGCAGCGAGCGTCAGCCCGCGGCGACCGCCGGCCGCGATCGCAAGCGGAACTCTCGGGGTTTGCACGCATCCCGGCAGGAGCCGGGCTTCGTGCACGGTGTACCAGTCACCGTCGTGGTTGTGCACGTTGCCGCGCAGCAACCCGTCGAGTAGCACCGCGAATTCCTCCAGACGAGACAGGCGCTCGGTCGTGGACCGCGGCATTTGTCCAAGCGCGGTCGCATCGAAGCCGGTGCCTCCCGCGCCCAGTCCGAGGGTCAGTCGTCCGGCCGAGACGTGGTCGATCGTCATCGCATCCTTCGCCAGCAGCAGCGGATGCCTGATGTTCGGGTTCGCCACCATCGTGCCCAGCCGGATGCGCGTCGTGCTCGCTGCAAGCCCGGTCAACCAGGGAACCGTCGCATGCCAGGGGCGGTCCTGATAACGCTGCCATGACAAGTGGTCATACACCCACAGGTGGTGATAGCCGAACATTTCGAGTCGGCGGGCCGTCGCCACCGTCTGCTCCCAGGGGTCAGTGGGCACCATCAACACACCAATTCGCACCACCGCAGTATGCCCACGGTCAACCGCCGCTCTTCGCATCATCCCGGCCACGCGAAGTGGTGTACATTGTCGGGTTCCGCACGGGCAATGGGGACGAATCTGTTGCGTTGGAAGGATCGTCATGTCGATCGATGTGTTCATTTCGTACCGCGGCGCTGATCGCGTTCTGGCCAGGAAGCTGGAACAGCGACTGCGCAGCCGTTGGGGAAGCCGCGTGTTTCGCGACGAGACCGGACTGATGCCCGGCCAGTCGTGGTCCGATCAGCTCAACGACGCCGTGAAAGACGCCAAGGTGATGCTGGCACTCGTCGGGCCGGGTTGGTATGTGCGCGCCGAAGGCGAAGGCGAAGACTGGGTGCGCGCCGAGTTGCTCGGGGCCGTTCGCTCAGGCATTCCAGTGCTGCCGGTGCTCATCGGCGATCCGAAGCGCCTCACCACGCTGCCGGAGGCGTTCAAAAATCAGGCCGTCACAGTGAGCGAGGATCTGGCCGGTTTCGACCTGCAGGAGATCGAGAAGCGCCTGCGTTCGCTCGGCGCATTCGAAGACCGGGGCAACGAAGGGTTCGGTGAGCAGCGCTCGAACATCGTGCCCGTGGTGGGTGTGGAACGAGCACTGGCGGCGCTCGACGCAGGCCGGTCGGTGCTCGTCACAGGCGCGTCAGGGTCCGGCAGAACAGCGCTGCTCCAGCAGATTGCGGCACGCCAGCAGACCCACCTAACACCCAGCGATGCAAACACCACCGTCAACGGCGCCAGCGTGGGCGGAAGCGCGCAGGATGGCGCCGACCGGAAAGAACTCGCTCCCAGGAGCTTCGTCGCGACGTACGGGATCGACCAGAGCGCACGAAACCGACGCACCCACGGCGTCGTCGCCTCGTGGATCGACGGACTCTGCACCGCGATCCGGGGCCTCTCGACCCAAGAGGAGCGGGAGACGTTCGGACGGACGTTGGTGAAGGCCGTCATCGACCGCGGTCCCGATCTCATCGGTCGCGAGGTCCTCCGGCCGGCCTGGCTCCTGCCGTTGGGCGACGATCAGAGCGACCGGAAAATCCTCGAAGCTTCCCGACGCCCGATCGACCGATGGGCTCCGTTCCCACCCGAGCGACTCGTGAGCCAGAGCTTTGCCGTTCTCGAGCAGTTCGCCGCCAAGGTCGACCGACCGCTGACCTTGATCGTCGACAACATCGAATCGGTCGACGGCAGCTCTGCCGACCTCGTGCGGCATCTGGTGCGGTCACCGTCCGATCGCATTCGACTCGTGCTTGCCACCTCTGTCATGGGTGCTGACAGCAGCATCGTGGGCTACCGACCCAGCGAGCTCACCGATCTACGCAACGAACTCGGGGATCCACGCTTCAGCCTGATCTCCCTCGAGGACCCCGATGTCTGGGGCGAGCGCGGCGCGATCATCGAGACCTGGTTGAAACGGAACAATGTCCGGCTCGGCAAGGGTCTCGGCGAGCGGTTCGACGGTACCAACCCGTACTACGCCCTCTCGGCGTTGTGGTATCTCGTCGACAACGGCTACCTCGTCGAGCCCAAGAACTCTCTCAGCGACGACGAGCGCGTCGACACCGACGGCGTCGTCGTCTGGGTTCCGGCGAAGAGCGACGAGGAACTCCAGATTCCGAGCAGGGATCGCCTTCTCGACCACATGGTCGAGGAGTTCGTACCCATTCGGTTCCGCAACGTCATCGCGGCAGGCGCGTTGATCGGTCGAACCTTCCCGTTCTCGGCCGCGTTTGCCACGGCAAGACCACCTGAGTCGGTCGACGAGAAACCGATCGACGGACGGCCACCGAACGCCGAGGAGATCGCTCGATGGCAACAGGCCGGCGACGACATGTGGGCGCAACTCTCCAAAGTCGATCCGGACGGCTCGGTGATCTCCTGTCACCTGAGCGTCGACAGGGAACGCAAGATCAGTCTCGCCCAGGTCGATCTGGTCGCTCACTTCGCACAGCGCTCGGACTTGCGGACGACACGGTTGTACCACGAACGCCTGGCAACGTACTTCACCGCGCCGATCGCCAAAGACGTCGGACAGAGCCTCGACGATCGGTACTCTCGCGCCGAGGCCGCCGCGACACACTGGACGTTGGCAAACAGATCGCGAGAGGCTGCCGACGCCGAACGAATCGCGGCTGGGCTCGCCGAGCAGGCATTGGCGTATCACGAGGCGCGCGCTCACTACCGGCGCGCCATCAGGTTGTTCACGCAGCTACTCGCAGAGCACGCCCGCAAGGAGACGGTGAGCCTCGTCGAACACGAGGACATGTTGATCCTCGCGAACTGCTTGTATCGACTCGGCCAGATGACGCGCCTCGCCAACGAACGGGCGTCGGACACCGACGGCACCGACCCCACGGAGTACTTCGATCACGCGCTCGTCCTGCTCGCCGAGCTGTCTCGCAACCTCCACGACAAGCGGCTGGCAGCGCCGACATCGCCCGGATCGACCGCGGCATCGCCGCGAGACATCCCCGAGCCCAACGTCCTGCGGCACTACATCCGGCTGTGCGAAGCACTCAGGGGGTACGTCAACCTCGAACTGGCCGAATGGTACGAGCTCAAGAACAACCCGGCACGGTCACGCGAGCTCCTGTTCGAGACGCTGCGACATGCCGAAGCCGCACGGGGCGAGGCGGGCTCGCGTTGGTTGCTCGCTGCGACCTCGGCCCGACTCGCCCAGCAACTGATCACCGACGCCATTGCGGCCCGTCATCGCGAACCGGTGCGCGCCCACAACCTGCGGTTCGAGGCGTTGTTCCAGATCGAGCGTGTCATCGGGCTCCAGGCCGTGAGCCCCGAGGAGGATCGAGACCTCGACGACCCGCGCTCGCGCGCCTGGAGCGTGTTGGGTCAGATCTTCCAGTTCCTCGAGGTCGAACCACGGCTGGCCGAGTGGGCATTCCGACGGATGAACGAGCACCGGCGCGACGTCAGCGACCTGGTCGACATGATGACCGATCAGCAACTCGGTGTCTTTCTGCTGTCGGTCTGCCGCGGCATACCCGACGACACGTCGCGCACGGCGGCGTCGCCGACGGCGGAGGCCCGCATACTGCTCGAGGGTTACCAGCGATGGGCGACCGAGAGCGGCATCGGGCACGCGCAGTCGGGGGCATACCTCAACCTGGCCCTGCAAGCGCTCGTCGAGCAGGCCGATCGCGCGGCGCCCGACCTGGCAGAAGCACACCGGCATGTCGAAATGGCGATCGAGTCAGCGGCCGACGATCAGCAGGCGTCCGATGCCCAGCTGCTCCACGGCGTGCTGTATCTGGCGGAGAGTTGCCTTCCCGACGGGTCGCTGCGCGACGAGCCCCGTGCGGTGAGCGCGCTCAAGAAGGCCGACCTTCGACTGCCGCAGGATGCGACATCAGACGATCTGCTGAAGGCCGGGTGGCGCGCCGGTCTCCTGAAGTGGCTCCCGATCCGTCCCCAGCTGAAGGACATGGCGCGCTCCGTCGCCGAGCAGTGGTTCTCCCGGGAACTCGCCGACGAAGAGTCCGAGCTCACCGACGCATTCCGCCGGGCCGAGCAGTATCTCGAACGACTCTCGGGCAACCAACGCGTCGTGCCGAGCAACGACCAGGCGATCTGGAAGCTCTTGGAAGGGCGTGTCCCGCAGGAGTGCCTCGACCACGCCGAACGAGCACGGAAGAAGGCTCGGCTTCTCTTGACGAAACATCGTGCCGAGTGGAGCCACCTCGCCAACGACGAGGTCGCTCTGCTCGCCCGTGACCTCGAATACGCAGTTGCGGTGCACGATTGGTACCGATCCACCGATCCGAGCCGCCTGCTCACACTCGCGAGAGAATCGAACGCCTCGATCAGCGGTGCAGAGTGGGCGAGCCCGAACCTGCTCCGCGGACGTCTGGCGTTGCAGGTACTCGACGATCAGTATTCCGCATCAGCCGAGATCGGACAGGAACGCTTCACTCGCATTGCCTCGATGGTCAACAACCGGGCGATCGGATCGAGCGACGTTGACCCGCTCGAGCAGATCTTCTACCTCGCGAGCGAGATGTCGGAGCCCGATCACCGATCGTTGATGCGCACCGCCCAGCAGACGAGCGACTGGCGCGAACTCGCCTTCGAACCCGGCCGTCTCCGAGAGGCCTACCTGCTGGCGGTCGCCGAGCGCGACGCGCTCGTGCGACAGGCCGGACTCCCCCTCCAGCAGGATCTCCACTTGCTCGACGCCGCACGTCCACCGTTCGCCGACACACCCGACAACGACCCTGCCGGCCGCGAAACAGCCGATCGGACCGCTGCAGAGACGGTGAACGTTCCGACCTGAACCGGCGGCGGTGTCAGAACAGCAACTGTGGCGCGATCAAGGTTGGTACGTGCCGAACACGTCACGCATCGCGTCGCTCACTTCGCCCAACGTCGCATTCGCCCGCAGTGCCGCCTTCATGGGGTAGAGCACGTTGTCGGTGCCACGTGCGGCGCTGCGCACGTCGTCGAGCTTCGCGGCGACATCGGCGAGGTCACGATCAGCTTTGAACGCCGCCAATCGCTTGCACTGGGCCGCCTCGAGCGTCGGATCGATCGGAAAGACGCTCGGCTCGGGTTCGTCGTCGATCGTGAACTTGTTGAGCCCGACGATCACGCGCTCGCCGTCGTCGATCGACTTGGTGTAGTCGTAGGCCGCCTGGTCGATCTCGTCCATCTGATAACCCTGCTCGATCGCGCTGACCGCGCCACCGAGTTCGTCGATTCGTTCGATGTACTCCCACGCCAGCCGCTCGACCTCGTCGGTGAGCGATTCGACGAGATACGACCCGGCCAGCGGATCGGGGGTGTCGGTGACGCCCGCTTCGTACCCGATGATCTGCTGCGTCCGAAGTGCAAGACGTGCTGCCTCCTCGGTGGGCAACGAGATTGCCTCGTCGTACCCGTTGGTGTGCAGCGACTGGGTGCCCCCCATCACCGCGGCGAGCGCCTGAAGCGCCACTCGAACCACGTTGTTCACCGGCTGCTGCGCGGTGAGCGTCGACCCACCGGTCTGCGTGTGGAAACGCAGCATCGCCGACTTCGGATCCTTCGCATCGAAGCGCTCCGTCATGATCGTGTGCCACATCCGCCGACTCGCCCGGAACTTGGCCACCTCTTCGAAAAAGTGGTTGTAGCCGTTCCAGAAGAACGACAGCCGAGGCCCGAAGTCGTCGACGTCGAGGCCGGCATCGACCGCCGCCTGGACATAGGCGATCGCGTTCGCGAGCGTGAACGCGATCTCCTGCGAAGCGGTCGACCCGGCTTCGCGGATGTGGTAGCCCGAGATCGAAATCGTGTTCCAGCGGGGAATGTGCTGCGCGCAGTACTCGAAGATGTCGGTGATGATGCGCATCGACGGTCGCGGCGGGTACACGTACGTGCCGCGTGCGATGTACTCCTTCAGGATGTCGTTCTGGATCGTGCCCGAGATCTGCGAGGGGTCGACGCCCTGTTCTTCGGCGACGATCTCGTACATCAGCAGCAAGATGGCCGCCGTGGAGTTGATGGTCATCGACGTGGTGACGTCGGCGAGCGGAATGTCGGCCAGGAGGAGTCGCATGTCGGCGATCGAGTCGATCGCCACGCCGACCTTGCCGACCTCACCCTCGGCGCGCGGATGGTCGGAGTCGTAGCCCATCTGGGTCGGCAGATCGAACGCGCACGAGAGGCCGGTCTGGCCGGCGTCGAGCAGGAACTTGAAGCGTTCGTTCGTGGCCTCGGCGTTGCCGAACCCCGAGTACTGACGCATGGTCCAGAGCCGGCCCCGGTACATCGACGGATAGACGCCCCGGGTGTACGGCGCCTCTCCTGGCGCTCCGAGCCGCCCGGTCACGTCGAAGTCGGCCAGATCCTGATCGGTGTACAGCGGCTTGATCTCGATGCCTGAGTCGGTTCGACGAATTTCGGACATGCGACGAGCGTAGATCGGAACGGTTTACGCGGCCGCAGCAACGAACGAGATTTCCAGCTTCCATTGAGGCTGGGCGAGGGCCGGCACCGTGACCAGCGTGCTCGCCGCCATGTGACGGCCCATCGCCACGTCGCGAGCATGCATCACGGGATTCAGATCGTTCCCGACGACGACGTAGGTGGTGATCGACACGACGTCGAAGATCCGCATGCGCGCCTTGACGAGCAGCATGTTGATGTTCTGCCACACCAGCGCCGTCTGGTCGGCGATCGACTCGGGTGTACCGCCGGCGAGGTCGACCGGCACGATGCCCGATGTGTGCAACCACCTCGACGCTCCTTCGGTGAGAATCGCGTGCGCATAGTTCGCCGGCGGCGGCGCCATGTTGCGGGGCTTGATCTCTTTGTTCACGCTCCGATGCTGCCACGCGGCGACCGCTAGCGTGGAGTCATGGCGATCACCGAGACCGGCACACCGACCATCGACGGCATCGCCCTCACCCCGAAAACGGTTACCGTCGCGAGCCCGCCCGAGTTCGACGACGTCGGCGATGAGCGGGCACACCGCAAGTCGAAGCTCGCCGGCGCGCTTCGGCTGTTCGGCCGTTTCGGCTTCGGCGAGGGCGTGGCCGGACACATCACCGTGCGCGACCCGGAGTTCGCCGACCACTTCTGGGTGAATCCGTTCGGCATGAGCTTTCGCCACATCAGGTCGTCCGATCTGATCTTGGTGAATCACGACGGCGACGTCGTCTTCGGCACACAACCCGTGAACCGTGCGGCGTTCGTGCTGCACGCGGCCATTCACATCGCGCGACCCGATGTGGTCGCCGCCGCCCATTCTCACTCGCCATACGGCAAGTCGTTCAGTTCTCTCGGCATCCCGCTGGCTCCAATCACGCAGGATGCATGCGCGTTCTACGACGATCACTCCTTGATCTCGGAACAGGGTGGCGCCATCGTGCTCGAGGTCGAGGCCGGCCAGGAGTTCGCATCGAAGTTCCCGTCCGGCAAGGCCGCCATCCATCAGAACCACGGGCTGTTCACCGTCGGCACCACCGTTGACGAAGCGGCGTTCTGGTTCATCACCATGGAGCGCTCGTGTCAGGCCCAACTCATGGCGATGGCGGCGGGCGACCCCATCGAGATCCGCGCCGAGTACGCCCGGTACACGGCCGAGCAGATCGGGGGCCATTTCGCCGGATGGTTCCAGTTCCAGCCGTTGTGGCAAGAGATCTGTCGGACCGATCCCGAGATCTTCGACTGAAACCTGTCACGTCGTGAGCGGCGAAGGCGGTCGCGTCGGCCGCACGCTCGACAACGCCGCGCCCGAAGCACTCTTCGCCTTCTCAGCGGTCTCGCAGTACATCGGCGCGGCGATCGCGATCTCGATCTTCGACGAGGTCGCGCCACAAACCGTCGCCTGGTTCCGTGTGATGGGTGCCGCGATCGCACTGCTCGCCATTTCGCCGGGCTTCCATCGCGGGTGGACACGGCGACAGCTCGCGGGCGCTGCGATCTTCGGCGTGACCACGGCGCTGATGAACGTGTGTTTCTATCTCGGGCTCGACCGAATCGATCTGGGCAAGAGCGTGGCGATCGAATTCATCGGCCCGATCGCGGTCGCCGCAGTGATGACCCGAACGTCTCGGAACGCAGCTGCCCTGACCCTCGCGATCACCGGCGTCATCGTGCTCGGAGGCGTGGAGCTGGACGACAACCTGGTCGGCGTCGGGTTCATCCTGTTGTCGTCCGCGCTGTGGGCCGCGTACATCGTGCTGGGCTCGAAGGTCGCTCGTCTCGGACGCGGGGTCACCGGACTCGGCGTCGGCTTGGCGATCGGTACGGTGGTCGTCACGCCCATCGGAGCGCCCGCGAGCGGCGCGGTCTGGCTGTCGCCGACATTGCTGCTGCTCTGCCTCGTCACCGGTGTGTTCTCGAACGCCATCGGCTACGGCATCGATCAGTACGTACTCAGACGTATCCCCATCCGTCGGTTCTCGATCCTGCTCGCGCTCCTCCCCGTCACTGCTCTACTCATCGGCTGGATCGTGTTGCACCAGCGACCGACGCCCGTTGACGCGGCCGGAATCGGGCTGGTGCTCATCGGCGTCGCCCTACAAGAGCGCGACGAGATCGTCGGAGTGCCGGAACCGGGTTGAGACCGGCGCACGCCGACTTTCCCTCAAGGGTGGCCGGGCCCTTCCCGATAACCCTGGTGCCGCTGACCGCATGAGCAGGCGGGAACCCTCATGCGGTCGGCGTGCAACCTCGCAGACGATCGATCAGTGATCGTCGAGGCCGGGTGCGCAGAGCCCGTCGAGGTCACGAACCTGGATGCGATCGCGGTTGGCATAGGTGATCTCGTTGGCCGGATCGGGCCGCAGGTTGAAGACCCGGAATTCCATCTCGGTCGTGTCGACCGTGAGGATCCGGCCGATGAGTGGCTCACCCAGACCGAGGATGACCTTGATCGTCTCGAGTGCCTGGATCGACCCGATGATGCCGGGGAGCACGCCGAGCACGCCGGCTTCGGCGCAGCTCGGGGCGAGCTCGGCGGGCGGTGGTTCGGGCACCATGTCGCGATAGGTCGGCCCCTCGGTGGGATGGAACACGCTGACCATGCCCTCGAATCGGAAGATCGACCCGTGCACCACGGGAATGCCAAGCTTCACGCTGGCGTCGTTCAGAAGATAGCGGGACGGGAAGTTGTCGGCGCCGTCGACGATCACGTCGTAGCCGGCGATGATGTCGATGATGTTCTCGGCGGCGAGCCGGGTGTCGTAGGTGACCACGTTCACGTCGGGGTTCAGCATCGACAGCGTCTTCTTCGCGGAGGCGCCCTTGCGATCGCCGATGCGATCGATGTTGTGGAGGATCTGGCGTTGGAGGTTCGACGCATCGACGTCGTCCATGTCGACGATGCCGATCGTGCCCACGCCGGCCGCTGCGAGGTACAGCGCAGCCGGCGAACCGAGTCCACCGGCGCCGAGCATCAAGACCTTGGCGTCGAGCAGTTTGGTCTGCCCAGCGACGCCGACTTCAGGGAGCAACAGGTGACGCTTGTAGCGGTTCATCTGTTCCGGACTCAGTGTCGCCGGCTGCTTCCAAGCCCGGCCCTCGTCCTTCCAGCGACCGAATCCCCCGTCCATCGACTCGACCGTTTCGTAGCCGAGTTCTTGCATCGTGCGGGCAGCGAAAGCCGAGCGGACGCCGCCCGCGCAGTAGACGACGACGGGTGTGGTCTTGTCGATGATGCGACCCTCGATCTGTGCCTCGAGGTGCCCGCGAGGGATGTGGATCGCTCCGCTGATCGCCCCCTCGTTGTACTCGTCGGGTTCGCGCACGTCGAGCACGGCGTAGCCGGCGCCGATGTGCTCGGCGGCCGTTTCGGTCGAGACCTCGACGATCTCGGATTTGGCGGCAGACAGGAGGTCACGGAACGAAGCCATAGAACCTAAAACCTACCAACCCGGTCGGGTATTCCCGACCGGGTTGGCTCGACGGTTTCGCTCGACGGACTCGCTCTACATCGGGGTCGGCGGGATCACGTGCGGCAACACGTCGGCGATCTGGCCGATGACGACCTCGTCGGCGTATCGATCCATCGCTGTCGACTCACCGTTCACGATGATGACCGTCGCCCCGGCCGCTCTGGCGCGTGGCACGCAGTTGGCCGCCGGGAAGACACTCAGCGAAGAACCCACCGCGAGCAGCAGATCGCACTCCTCGCTCACGCGCAGGGCGCGATCGATCACGTGCGGCACGAGTGCCTGGCCGAAGCTGATCGTGTCGCTCTTGAGGATGCCGCCACACACGAGGCACGGCGGGTCGAACTCCCCCGCGCGGACGCGGTCGAGCGTGTCGGCCATGGCTCGACGGTCGGTGCATTCCCAGCACCGGGACCACCACACCGTGCCATGCACCTCGATCACCTTGTCGGGATCGTTGCCTGCTCTCTGGTGCAACTCGTCGATGTTCTGCGTGACCAGTGCGTGCAGCTTGTCCTGCCGCTCGAGCCGAACGATCGCCGCGTGGCCGTCGTTCGGCTCGGCGGTCCAGGCCGGCGTGGCCAACCGGTTCTGCCAGGCGATCTTCCTGAGTTCGGGATCGGCGAGATAGTGCTCGATGTTCGACGACTTCTCGGCGGCAGGACTCTTCGTCCAGAGTCCGTTCGGACCACGGAAGTCCGGGATACCCGAATCGGTCGAGATGCCGGCACCTGTGAGCACCGTGATGCGTTCGGCATGGGCGATGGCGTCGGCGACACGGGCGAGATCCATCCACCGATTGTGCCTCTTCGGGCCGGCGCGGCAACCGTTTTCCGGATCGGCGCTCGGTACGCCCACCATGTGACGCCGATCTTCCCCCGAATTCTTCTGTTTCGGGAGCACCCATGGACAAGCCCACGCACATCACCCGCGCCACCATCCGACCGTGGATCGACCCGCTGGTCGACCGACGCGGTCACGATCCGCGCAGCACGTACGTCGAGAAGTTCTGGCTCGGCATCATCGGCCCGAGCGCCACGTGGATCATGCGACGTCTCGCCTCGGAGTTCGACAACGAACCCGCCGGCTACACCCTCGACCTCGACCAGACCGCATCCGCGATGGGACTCAGCTACACGAAGGGCCAGCACTCACCGTTCGGGCGGGCACTCCATCGCTGCGTCATGTTCGGTCTCGCACAGCCCTCATCAGAGGGCTTCGAGGTCCGTCGACGCCTACCGACCGTGGCGCAGCGACACCTCAAGCGGCTTCCCGAGGAGGTGCAACGCGAACACGACGAATGGGCTCGACGCACCACGCAACTCGACGTGCACGATCTCGAACAACATCTCATCCGGGCCGGCGTCCCACGTCGAACAGCGATCGCCGCCAGCGAGATCGCAGCCCTCGCTTCCTGAGCGACGTCGCGATCCGTGACCGACGAGGCCTACATCAAGCTGATGGCGACGCTGCACATCGACATCGACGAGCGCACGCTCGCCGATGCCCGCGCCGAGCTCCGGAGACAGGCCGATCGACCGTGTTGCGCGGGCGTCGGCGGTCAGAACGCGACCAGTCTGACGCCGTGCTCATGTCTGCCCATCGGCCGACCGATGGAAACGACATGAAGTTGTTCTCGAAGCAACCGGTCGAGCCCGTTGCACACCCACCGGTCGAACGATGTGCATACGTCCGCGCGGCCGAACTGATCGTGCTGGCACACCTCGACGAATACTCATCGCTCTTCTCGCCGAAACGCTCCGAGCAGCACCAGATCCAGGTCGCCGCGTCTGGCGACTGGACAGCGATCCGGTTGCCCGACGCGGTGCATCCGTGGCAACTCCACAACCTCGCGTTCTGGATGCTCGACTGCCCCACCGCCGATCAGCAGGTCATCGCCGTCTCGGCGGCCGCCGCCACCCACTCCGCCTACTGGCTCGTGCGCGATCCCGAAGTGCCCGACGCTCTGTGCGGCTGGGACGACGACGGCAACGGCTGGACCGTC
The DNA here is from genome assembly GCA_037969115.1 of Ilumatobacteraceae bacterium. GTDB lineage: Bacteria > Actinomycetota > Acidimicrobiia > Acidimicrobiales > Ilumatobacteraceae > JBBKWQ01. The sequence goes on along the minus strand of JBBKWQ010000042.1, from coordinate 1,429 downwards.
GACGTGCCGGGCAACGACATCGTCCGACCACAGCCGGTACCGGTGCCGCATGCAATTGCCCGCCCAGAGGGATTCCACAACTGGCGCGACCTCACGGTTCGGTTGGAAGATCCCGGCGCCGAGATGAACCCCACGAACGATGCCACCTTCCTGGCACGGAAGCGACTGATCGACCGTTACGAGTACATGTACTGATCGGCGAAACCGTGACCGAGCACGGTCACACGGCGACCATCGCACCGGTGTTGATCACCGAGTCGACCTGCAGGTGGCCACGATCACCAGTTCGTGACAGTGTCGATGAGTAGACGCGTGCCGAAGCCGGTCGCGCCCTTCGACTTCCAACCTTCGTCGCCGTCGACCTTCATCGGACCGGCGATGTCGAGATGGGCCCACGGCACATCGCCGGCGAACTCCGACAGGAAGATCGACGCGATGATCGAGCCGCCGTACGGCCCGCCGATGTTGCGCATGTCGGCGACGACCGAGTCGAGCAGTTTGCGGTACCGATCTTTCTCCAGCGGCATCTGCCAGACCGGTTCGTCGGTCGCTGCGGCGGATACTTCGAGCCTGTCGACCACCGACTGGTCGTTTCCGAGCACCGCCGCGATCTGCGTGCCGAGTGCGCTGAGCGCGGAGCCGGTCAGCGTGGCGATGTCGATGATCGCGTCGGGTTCGAGTTCGGCGGCGAGTGACAGTCCGTCGGCGAGGATCAACCGCCCTTCGGCATCGGTGTTGTGGACCTCGACCGTCTTGCCGTTGCGCATGGTGAGCACGTCACCCAGCTTCACGGCGGTACCGGACGGCATGTTGTCCGTACACATCAAGAACGCTGTGACCTGGGTCCGGCACTTCAGTTCCCGCAGCGTGCTCATCGCCGCGAGTACGGCCGCGGCGCCGGACATGTCCATCTTCATGACCTGATGGAACGCGTCGCTCGGCTTCAGGCTGATGCCACCGGAGTCGTACATGACGCCCTTGCCGACAAGCGCCACATGGCCACGGGGATTGCGCGGGCGATACGTGAGCTTCACCATGCGGGGTGGTTCGGCACTGCCCGCGTTCACGCCGAGGATGCCACCGCAACCCATCGCTTCGAGCTGGTCACGGTTGAACACCTCGACCTCGAGCCCACGTTCGGCCGCGATGTCCTGCGCCAATGCACCCATCTTGCGAGCCGTCAGGTACGCGGGTGGAGTGTTCGCCAGTTCTCGCGCCAGGTTGCCGGCGCGGGCCGTGACCACGCCGCGTTCGGCGCCCGTCGTGGCGGCCTTGACGTTCTTCGATGCCACGACCAGCGACAGCGTGTCGAGCGCGCTCGCTCCCGAGGTGTCTGATTTCAACCCGACGTAGCGGTAGCCCGCGAGCAGCACGCCTTCCACCACTGCTTGCGCGGCGACGCCCGGTTCGGCGCCGACGTCGACGAGGT
>JBBKWQ010000041.1:0-24513 GCA_037969115.1 Ilumatobacteraceae bacterium | reverse complement strand
GCTGGAAGGTGTGGCGGGGTGCTTCGGGGTCGTCGGGGTTCGGGTCGTGCCGCACCAGATAGTCGGGGTGTCCGCCTCCGACACGCGTGGTCTTCATGCGGCGATTGGCGGCGAGGTCGGCAGGGCCGAGCGAGAGTCCCTGCATTCGTGGCGACGCCGTACAGATCTCCTCGACGTTCGCGACGCCTCGGGCGGTCTCGAGGATGGCATGCACCATCAGCGGCTCGGTGAGCCCGGCCTTTGCTTCGAGTTGTGCCAGCAGCCGGTCGACGTAGTGGATGTCTTCCGGACCCTCGACCTTGGGGATCATGATCACGTCGAGCTGGCTGCCGACCTCCCCGACGGCAGTGATCAGATCGTCGAGTCCCCATGGTGAGTCGAGGCTGTTCACACGCGTCCAGAATTGTGTGTCGCCGAACTCGGTCGACCGGCCGACGTCGACCAAGCCGGCTCTGGCCGATTCCTTCTGGTCGGCGGGAACACCGTCTTCGAGGTTGGCGAGCAACACGTCGACGGTCGGCGCGATGTCGGGCACCTTGGCCACCATCTTTGCGTTCGACGGCGGGAAGAAATGGATCATCCGGCTCGGCCGGAACGGGATCTCCCGGAGTGGCTCCGGGGCGCCCACGGCGAGCGGCTTGAAGAAGTCCTTGGGGCTACGCACGTTCGCGAGCGTACCGACGGCTCACGGCGCGGGCGAAGTGGGCGGGCGCCGGCGACTGCGCTCGATCGCACTGCGATCGGGGGTCAGGGCGGATCGAGCGTGGTCACGATTGTGCGATTTGGCCGAGCCATGCTGGCATCCGCGTCGCGCGGCCGTCCGGTGTGATGCATCCGTGTGCGGTCACGCCGGTCGCTCGAATCTCGTCCTCCACGGTCAGCAGGTAGGTCATCTGGAACGCGACCCGGCCGACGTCGGCCATGCGCACGTGCACGTCGACCACGTCATCGAACGACAGCGGCCGCCGGTATTGCATGAAGGCCTCCAACACCGCCATCTCGATTCCTGATTCCCTGATCTCGGAGTAGGGGTGACCGATGTGGCGGAGGTATGCGACTCGCGCCTCCTCGAGCATCGGTAGGTATCGGCTGTGGTGCACGATGCCCATCGCATCGGTCTCGGCGAAGCGGACCCTGAGTTGATGCACGAACGGATAGTCCGCTGCGTTGGTGGATGGTTCGACCCTGATGCGCACGGCCGAGACCGTAACCCAGTCCCGTCAGGTCGACGGTGCGGCCGTGTGCCGGCAGGCGATCGCCCGCGTGACAGCGGAGACCAGAATAAATATGTGTACGTGTCACCCAGATGTGACCCGTGCGGCATCGTGTGGTTGTGGGAAGGATCGTCAGTGTGACCGAGTCGATTTCGATCGAGGATGCGTATCGAAAGTGGTCGAGAGACCTGCTCGGATACGCAACCGCGCTGGTCGGTCCATCCGACGCGGCCGACCTGGTCGCCGAAGCCTTCTCCTCGGTTCTACGCCGGGGGACCGACCACTGGTCGGCGGTCGACGAGCCGCGGCGGTACCTGTTCCGGTCGGTGCTCAACGTCGCCCGTCAGAACGAACGCGGTAGCAGTCGTCGACGCAGACGTGAGACGCACTGGTCGATGCCACCGTTGCAACAGGAACTCATCGCGGATCCAGAGGTCGTTCGAGCCCTGAGCGCGCTCAGTGTGCAGCAGCGAGCGGTGACGTTCCTGACGTACTGGGAAGACCTTTCGCCGGCGTCGGTGGCTGAGGCGCTGCACATCTCAGAGGGCTCGGTGAAGAGGCATCTCGCCAGGGCCAGGAACACGCTTCGGGAGGTTTTGTGATGGCTGATCGACTCGATCGCCGGATTCGGCAACTCATGGGTGAGCTGAACGCCGCTGCCCCGGTTCCTCACGACTGGGACGACGTGCGCAGTGGTTCGTTCGCCGAGTCCGATCACGTCGACCGTCGCTCGCGACTCCTCCTCGTGGCCGCAGCGGTCGTGGCCGTCGGCACACTCGTCGCCGGCATCGCCGTCACGCTCCGGGGGCAGGATCGGATCCGAACGAACGACGAATCGCCGTTCGAGCCGGTCGACGGCACGACCGACATCGGAGCCGATTCGACGACGACCACGGCACCGACTTCGACGACGGCACCGACAACTGCGAATGGGGCTGTTGCGCAGTCGGTGATCGACTCGTTGCGGACGATCGCGACTGGGACGGGGAGTTCTGTGCTGGTGGCCCAGACACCGGATGGTCAGGTCGTCGCGTTGCGAGACGGCACCGTCACCTCGGTCGACGGTCCGGCCGATGCCTTTGTGCACTCCGACGGAACGTTCGTGTTCTGGACGTTGGCGCAGAGCGACAGCGAGGGCATCACGTGGCGAAGTACCGCGGCGACCCTCGACGGCAACCGGGTCTGCGAGGTCGAAGGTCGGATCCATCGGCTTCGCCAGCGCGACGACGGAACCTTCGTCGCGTCGACCGAACGCGACGACCTGGCCGGAGACGTCGGCGCCGCCGCCGAGATCCCCGTTCCGAACTTCGCCATCGACTGTGACACGCTCGACTCGACACCGATCGAGCCGATCTCGTGGCTGGCGAGCGACAGCCAGTCGCGTGCGGTCACGACGGTGAACGGTCGTACGTTCACCGCCTACGGCGATGCTGAGGGGAACGCTCGAGTCGTCAACGAGCAGGCGATGTCGGTCAACGGCGACGACTACGCCGGCTCGCACGTCTACAGCGCCGACGGTTCACAGGTCGCATACGGCGACTACGGGGTGTCGTCGAACGGCAGTCCGCTCACCACAGAGACCATGCGATCGCGGGATACCACGACCGGCGAGCTGTTGTGGAGCGTCGAGTTCGATCGCCCGTTTGCCGGGATGTACTTCGTCGGTGACGTCTTCGTCGCCGAGCTACCGCCGACCGAGGTCGCTCCCGAACCGTACATGGCGACCGAGTATCTCGCGGTCTACGACGCTCCAACCGGCGAGTTTCTCCGCCGAGTCGACACGGAGCTGAGGATCATCTACCTGGGCTAGCTTCCGAGGTCAGGGCAGAGGTCGGCGGCGGAGCTGTGGTCGACCGCTGGGGCGGCCCGCGGGGTGGCGGAGCATCGCCTCGATCCGGGCCACCCTGGTTCTCGCCGGTGGATGGGTCGTGCCGAGGCGGGCACGCCAGCCCACGGGTCGGGTACCACCGCCGCGACTGATGATCTGCCGAAGGGCTGCGGACAGCGGCCGCCCGTAGCCGAGCCGAACCGCCCGCCGATCTGCTTCGTACTCGGAGGAGTGTCCGACGATGTTCGCGAGCGCGTCGGACGCGTAGAGCGCGGCGAGAAACACCCATGAAATGGTGGTGAGGACGCCGGCGACGACGCGGCCGAACGCTGTGAGTGACGCGGAGTTCGAAGCGAAGCTCGCAGTGGCAGCCTTTGCGACATTCTGAAGAAAGAACCCGATTCTCGCCAACATGACCACGGGGAGTGAGAGCCAGTGACCCAGCGTGAGCGCAACGGTGTGAAATCCGAGATGATGGCTCAACTCATGTGCAAGAACGCCCGATAGCTCACGTGGCGACAGCTCGGTCACAGCGAACGATGTCACCACCACGAGATGACCCCCACACGCATACGCATTCAACTCTTCCGACTCCAGAATTCGAACGACGTACCGTTGCGACGGCATCTTGCTGGCGTGCGCGATTTCTGCCCAGATCGGCTCGATCACGTCGAGCTCGCGCTCGGTGGGTCGCCGCGCTCCGAGCAGGGTCGTGAGGACGGCCACCTGTGCAGGCCGGACGAAGAGCAGCGTGCCCGCCAACAGCCATCCGCTGGGCAACACCCAGAACGGGACGTCCCAGATCCATCGCAGGGGCAGCCAGACGACTGCGAGCGCGAGCAGCCAGAACGGTGTGAGCACCAACAGCGGCAGCAGCGCGGTCACCGCCGCCGATTCGACTCGACGTCCTGGCGTTTCCATGAAGTTGCCATGCTACGGACGGCCGCGCCACGACGGGTCGACATTGTCGACGCCGCGGGACGTTCGCGCCCACAAGCAGATCGCGGCCCGTCATGAGTTCTGTACGCGCCGACCCGGACGCCGGGCTCAGGATTCGACGTTTGCTCGATCAGGCGTCGGAAGTCCGCGACTCCGACCCCGTCGAGGCACGGCAACTCGCTCTGCAGGCGCGGGTGGTCGCTCGGGCGGCCGGACACCAGGAAGGCGAAGCCGAGGCGTTGTATCGCCTCGCCAGCATCGCCCACCAGGCCGGTGACGCCGAGGACGCCTTCGGGCTGGCGCTCGAAGCCGTCGAGATCGCGTCGGCCGGCGGGGCGCGTCTGGTCGAGGCCTGGGCGATTCACCTGATCGGCATCGTCCACTACCAAGCGAGCAACTTCTCCGAAGCGCTCGAGAACTGTCTGAAGGCCCTCGACGTGTACCGCATGACCGACCACGCGGTCGACGAGGGCAACATCTTGAACACCGTCGCCGCGATCTTCCACTCGATGGGTGACAACGATCGAGCGATCGTCACGTACGAAAACGCACTCGCCGTCAGCGAACCGCTCGGGCGTGTGGCGATGCAGGCATCGATCATGGGCAACATCGCAAGGATCCGCGCGTCGCGGTCCGAGTATCTGCCCGCTGTGAGCATGGGCCGGCGTGCTGTCGAGGTCGCCCGCGCCTACAGCCCGCACATCGTGTCGAGCCTGTTGGCAGACCTCGCCGAGTCGTACATGGGCCTGGCTGACCACGTGAAGGCCGCCGAGTGCTTCACCGAGGCACGTCGGGTGTGGATGGAACGGGCCGAGATGGGCATGGAACCCACGCCGGCGCTTCAGCTGGCCGTGATGGTGGCCGAGGGCCGGGTCGCGCTCCGGCGCGGCGCGTTGCCAGAGGCGATCGGCGTACTGCAAGCCTCACTCGACATGGCCGAGCGCACCGAGAGCGTCGAATTCGAACTCGAGATCAACGATCTGCTGGCCACCGCCTTCAAGCGGAGCGGTCGCTTCGAGGAAGCACTCGAACGTCGCGAACGCCACCATGCCCAGCACCGCGAAACCTTCACGCACGCGGCCGACCTCCGCCTTCGTACCTTGCTCGTCGCGCACGAATCGGCGGCCGCCCGCCAGCAGAGCGAGATCCTGCGGCTTCGGAGCCAGGAGCTCGAGGCGACCGAACGCACGTCGCGGCCGTCCGATTCGACGCAATCTGCCGATCATCTCGAGGCGTTCAACCGCGTTGCGGTGCTCGCAGAATCGAGAGACGCTGGAACGGGTGAGCACACCCAACGGGTGGGTGACCTCGCTGCCGAGGTGGCGCATGCGCTCGGTGAGAATCCCGAGTGGTGCGAGCAGTTGCGTCTCGCGGCACGTCTCCACGACATCGGCAAGGTCGCCGTACCCGACGCCGTGCTCTTGAAGTCGGGGCCGCTCACGGTCAACGAGTTCGACTCGATGCAGTCGCACACGGTCATCGGCAATCAGATCCTGGCCGGCAGCTCGCTCCCGCTCTTCCAACTCGCTTCCGAGATCGCCCTGTCCCATCACGAGTGGTGGAACGGCACGGGCTACCCGACCGGACAGCGCGGTGAGGCGATTCCGTTGTCGGGTCGCATCGTCGCCGTGGCCGACGTCTTCGACGCGTTGCTCAGCGCCCGACCGTACAAGCGCTCGTGGGACCTCGCGGAATCCGCCCGGTTCATCATCTCGGGACGCGATGCCCAGTTCGACCCGATGGTCGTCGACGCGTTCGTCGCCGTTGCCCGCGAGCGGCATCCAGAGCTGCGTACCGAACTCGACTGACACGGACCACGCGCGATCCGACTGTTACTGGTTGGGGGTCGACCGGATCGCCCGGAGCACCCAATCGGCGACGAACTCGGCGAGGTCGTCGGGCGACAGGTCGATACGGCCGCTGCGCCACGCGTTGCTGAACGACGAGACTGCTCCGAGCACGCCGAGTGCGATCAGGGTCGGGTCACCGTCGATCACGTCGCCTGCCTGCTGAGCGAGCGTGACCTTGGCGACGACATCGTCGAGATACACGTTGCTTCCGGATCGCAGCGCCTCGGCAATCGCCGGCTCGGTGCGCTCGACCTCGACGAGGGCGAAGTAGCTGGCATGTTCGGCCATGTACCGAACGCTGGCCGCGGTGCCTTGCCGGATCTGGTCGATCGGTGTCGCGGTCGGATCCATCGAAGCGGCCTGGGTCGAACGGAGCCCCCGGCGCATGGTGCGAACCAACTCGCCGAACACGTCCTGCTTGGTGGGGAAGTACCAGTAGAAGAGCCCCTTGGCCACACCGGCCTGCTCGCAGATGTCGGCGATGCGAGTAGATGCGTAGCCACGGGACGCAAACAGATCCATCGCCGCCTCGATGAGCTGCTGCTTGCGTTCGTGACCCTGGGCTGTGTGTTGACGCTCTTCGGCATTCGACATCGCCGACAGTTGAGCCCGTACTTGACCAGCGGGTCAAGTTGACGTGCCGTGATGGTCGGCGCCCGGCCCGATAGACACTCTGCATGACATCTCCGATACTCGCCGGTGCGGAACCGTGGTCGGTGGCGAACGATTCATCGGTCGGCGTCCTGTGCCTGCACGGCTTCACGGGCAATCCGTCGTCGGTTCGCGGCCTCGCCTTCGCGGCCGATGCAGCTGGCTACCACGTGGAGCTCCCGCTGCTGCCTGGCCACGGCACGCACGTCGACGACATATTGACGACGACGTGGGCCGACTGGACCGGGGAGGTCGGCGACGCGTATGCGCGTCTCGCCGATCGTTGTGATCGGGTGGTCGTCGCCGGACTGAGTATGGGCGCGTCATTGGCCTTGTGGCTGGGGATGCAACAGCCGGACGTGGCGGGCCTGGTCTGCATCAACCCCCTCACATCGACGCGGACGCCCGACGAGTTGGCGATGATCGACGAGTTCATCGAAGACGGCATCACGGTCGTACCGGGAGCCGGCTCTGACATTGCCGACCCGGATGCCGTCGAGATCGCGTACGAGGGCACTCCGCTCGTGGCGCTTCGCTCGCTCATCTGTGACGGCGTACCGAGCTTGAGCGATCGGTACGGCGAGCTGTCGATGCCGTTGCGCATCTTCACATCGCGTCTCGATCACGTGGTGCCGCCGACCGACAGTGAGTTCCTGGCCGCGACGTACGGGGGCAGCGTGGAACACACGTGGCTGGAGCGCAGCTATCACGTGGCGACGCGGGATTACGATCGCGATCTGATCGCCCGTGAAATGTTGGTCTTCGTCGAGCGGGTTACCAGCTCATGACATCGACAATCGTCGCCTCGGTGGTGGCCACGTTCCCCGCCCCACCCGGCAAGGCGCTCAGTCTGGGTCCACTCGACCTCAACGCCTACGGCCTGATGATCGCGCTCGGGGTGATCGCCGCCGTGTGGCTCTTCGGGCGACGGCTCGAGGCGTTCGGCCTGGGCACGACCGATGACGCGAGTGCCATCGGGATGTGGGGTGTCGGCGCCGGCTTGATCGGCGCCCGGTTGTATCACGTCGCCACCGACTGGGGACGTTTCGAGAACAACCTCGACGAGATCCCCAAGCTGTGGCACGGAGGGCTCGGCATTCCCGGCGGTCTGCTGTTCGGGACGGCCGCCGGTCTGTACGCCGGCAAACGGCGAGGCATTCCCATGGCCAAGACGGCGACGATGGCGGCCCCGGCCATCCCGTTGGCGCAAGCGATCGGACGGTGCGGCAACTGGTTCAATCAGGAGCTCTTCGGTCGACCCACCGACCTGCCGTGGGCTCTCGAGGTCGACCCGCAGTTCGTACCCACCGAGTATCCGGCCGCCACGACGTTCCATCCCACGTTCTTGTACGAATCACTCTGGAACCTCGCCCTCGTGGGCGTGCTGCTGCTCGTCGAACGTCGGTTCAGGCTCGGCGCGGGCCGCCTGATGGCGGTCTATGTCATGGGATACGGCCTGGGACGGTTCTGGGTGGAAGGGCTCCGGATCGACCCCGCCGACGAACTCGGTGGGCTCCGCTGGAACCAATGGGTGGCGCTGGCCGCGGTGGTCGGCGGTGCGCTGGCGCTGGTGCTGACGAGGGGACAGAAGTGGCCCGACACAGACGAACCCGTCGACGGACGCGACGACACAGTCGCCGAGGTCCGCGCCGTCGACCCGGAGCCCAGAGGGCGCGACGCGTTCGGTGCTGTGTCCGCCGGCGACCACCCGGTCGTCGACGATCTCGACGCTGCACTGCACGATCTCGACATCGATGTGGCCGTAGTGACCGAAACCACCGCGGCCACCGAATTCAAGGCAGCCACCGAATCCAACGAATCCAACGAATCCGACGACGGCATCGAGTGAGTCCGCGCGTTGCACGGCCCGCACGGCCGGCATGGGCCACACTGGCCACGTGGCGATCGAGACGAGACCGGCAACCGAGGACGACGTCCCAGAGATGGTGCGTCACGACGGCGTCGCGTTCGGCGACGTGTGGAAACCCGACGACTTCGACAAGGTACGACCGTCGCTGCAACTGGAACGGTTCCGTGTGGCGACCGACCGGGGTCGACTCGTCGGACTCGCCGGGTCGTTCGGGTTCGACACCACGGTCCACGGAGGCGCCCAGATCGCAACCGGCGGACTCACGTGGGTCGGCGTCGCTGTCACACATCGGCGCCAAGGGATCCTCACACGGCTGATCGCCGAGATGATCGCCGACCTGCGCGATCGAGGTGATGTGTTGTCGTCGTTGTTGGCGACCGAAGGCGGCATCTACGAGCGCTTCGGCTACGGACGCGCAACCGTCAGGCGTCGAGTCGAAATCGCTGCTCGGTCCGCCAACATTCGGTCGCGTTTCGTGCCGGAGCCTGGATCGGTTCGCCTCGTGCACGGGCCCGAAGTCGTCGATCTGCTCGTCCGGCAGTGGGAAGCGTGTGCGCGGTCGCATCCCGGCGAGATCACCCGCTCGCCGGAACGAATCGTCGCCGAGGCAGCGTTGCGCGGTGACGGGGTTGTCTACGCATTTCATCACGACGGCTTCGCTGCGTGGAGAGTCGCACAGAAGTGGCCCGACGGTCTACCGGCTCACGAGCTCGATCTCATCGATTTCGGTTACACCACGCCCGAGGCACACGTCGCGCTGTGGCACACCATCCTCTCGGTCGACCTGGTCGGGTCGATCAAGTCGTTCAAGGTGCGAGTCGACGACCCGCTGCCGTATTTGTTGGACGACCCGCGCCAGATCCGAACCACCGCGCTCGACGACGGAGCCTGGATCAACGTGCTCGACGCGGGGAAGTGCTTCGGGGCTCGGCAGTACGGCACCGACGACGAACTGGTCGTCGAAGTCGGAGACCGACGGTGGAAGATCGGTGGCGCCGGATGCTCCTCCACCCGGCGCAAGGCCGACATGGTCACCGATCACCCATCGTTCAGTGCGTTGCTGCTGGGCGGCGTTCGACCCAGCGCGCTGGCGGCAGGTCGTCGCCTCACCGCCCGGCGGCCCGATGTACTGCGTCGTGCCGACGCGATGTTCTGCCTCGCTCCCGAACCCTATTTGGTCACCGATTTCTGACTGCGGCGACGGTCGACGGGTTTGGTCAGAACGTCGATCGGAGTGTCACGGTTTGGCGCTGATCTCGGCAGCGATGCGTCCCAGCGCCCTGTTCAGCTCGGTCGGAGACCTGCGCTCGCCGTGCCCGCTGTGGCGCCCCGGGATCGCCCTCGGGGCAGCCGCCACACGTTGAATCCGTTCGGACAGCCGCGCGAGACGGTCGTCGACGTTCATCGTTTCGTGTTCGTGCCCGCGGACCTCTGGCTCGTGGTCGGTCGACTCGGGCAGGACGCGCAGTGGTGGCTCGTCACTGGATCGGTCGGTGCGAATGTGTCCGCCGTCGGTCGCGCCGGCGAGTGTCGCTCGCTGTTCCGTGTCCAGTTCCGTGCTCTGTTTCGTGTCCTGTTCCGTGTCCTGTTCCGTGTCCTGTTCCGCGTCGGCGGGCACATATCGGCCGAGCCAGATCCGGTAGATCGATGCCAGTGGGTCGGTGTTCAGGCTGTAGCGCCATGACTGTCCGTCGCGTTCCATCTCGATCAACTCGGCATCTCGGAGCACTCGCAGGTGGTGCGACAGTGCCTGTCGGCTGACCTCGTTCAACTGATCGCCGATGTCCTTGGCGGTGACATGCGTGCCGTCGCGCAAGATGTCGAGGATCGAGCGACGGGTCGGTGCGGCGATCGCCTGGAAGACAGCGTCGAAGTCGGGCGACTGTTCTCGGGGTATCGACCACGAAGGTTGCCCCGTCATCTGTCCGTTCATCCAACGTCCAATCGTCGACTCGCCTGTACATGGAACAACGTCTGACAAAATTGTGCAAGTCGCGCCACTCTCCGTGAGAATAGTCCGCAAGTGCTTCGCACTGCGGGCACCCCGAGAGGATTTTCCAGACGATGCGCAGAGCTTTCGGCGATCGCTCTCCGCTCCCTCAGCAGTCGCCGGATGCCAGACTCACCAGATGGCAGGCAACGACAACACGCGTCCGTTTCGGTTCGGGTTGCAGCTCAGGCCGACGTCCGACGCCGACGTCGCTGCGGACGCTCGTCAGGCGGAGGAGGCAGGGTTCGACATCGTGCTCGTTCCCGATCACGTCGGGCCGGGTCTCGCTCCTTTCGTCACGCTCGCAGCTGCCGCAGCTGCCACGGAACGGATCCGTATCGGCACGTTCGTGGTGAACGCCGACATCAGGAACGTCGTACAGATCGCGTGGGAGTCGACCTCGCTCGACCATCTCTCGGGAGGTCGGTTCGAGTTGGGGCTCGGCGCCGGACACACTCCACAGGAGTTCGCGGCGACCGGCTTGCCGTTCCGGCCGGCTCGCGTCCGCAAGGCGCGGCTCGCGGAATCGGTCGAGATCGTCCGTCGGCTCCTCGACGGCGAAGAGGTCGAGTGCGATGCCGAGCACCATCACCTGCGAGGAGCTCAGGTCGATCGATCCCGTCAGGATCGACTTCCGATCCTGGTCGGTGGCAACGGTGCAGCGCTGCTCGGCCATGCAGGAGCTCACGCCGAAATCGTCGGACTGCAGGGTCTCGGCAGGACCCAGCTCGACGGCCATCGTCACACCGTGCGCTTCGAGCCATCTCATCTCGATGAACAGATCGCGCAGATTCGAGCGGGCGCCGGTGAGCGATTCGGCGAAGTCGAACTGAACGCACTGGTCCAGATCGTCGACGTGACCGACGACCGCGCGGCAGGGCTCGCGGCTGCATGCGAGCTCATCGACGGTCTCGAGCCGCAAGACGCTGCCGCCGTGCCGTACGTGTTGATCGGATCGGTCGACGAAATCGCCGACGACATCCGGCGCTGCCGCGACCGTTGGGGTATCACGTACTTCGTCGTGCGCGAGCGTGACGCATTCGCGCCGGTGATCGCCGCGCTGCGTTGACGAAGTGACCGATGCGGTCGGCCGGTCGCCGCGGACCGAACCCGTGTGGGGCGGACGAACGCGTGCCAGTAGCCTCGGCCGTCGTGTCCGAACGAATGAACGCAGATGTCGTCGTGAAGGTGTCGCGCCTGGCCCGGCTCGACCTCACACCCGACGAGATCGAGCGAACGGCTGCGCAGCTCAACGACATGCTCGAGCATTTCGCCGACATCGATTCGCTCGATCTCGACGACGTCGAGCCGATGACCCAGCCATATCCGCTCGTGAACGTGATGCGAGACGACGTCGTCGCACCGACACTCGACCGCGACGAGGTGCTCGCTGCTGCGCCGCGAGCCGAAGACGGTCGATTCCAGGTCCCTCCGATCCTCGGCCTGGAGGACTGAGGAATGTCTGCCGTACCGGAATCGGCGTCACAGATCGCCGCGGGAGTCAGAACGGGCAGCGTGAAAGCGCTCGACGTCATCGAGCGTCACCTCGCGGCCATCGATGGCCACGAGACCGACATCCACGCCTTCAACTTGGTGCTCGCCGACCGCGCACGGGCACGCGCTTCGGAAATCGACGAAGTCGTTGCCGGTGGCGACGACCCGGGTCCACTCGCCGGCGTACCGGTCGCACTCAAGGACAACATGTGCACGCGCGGGGTGCCGACGACCTGCTCGTCGCGGATCCTCGAGGGTTGGCGCCCGCCGTACGACGCCACGGTGGTCACGAAGCTGGGAGCGGCCGGGGCGGTCGTGATCGGCAAGACGAACCTCGACGAATTCGCCATGGGCTCGAGCACCGAGAACTCGGCGTTCGGTCCGACTCGGAATCCCCACGATCCGACCCGCGTTCCGGGAGGATCCTCCGGCGGGTCCGCGGCGGCGGTCGCGGCCGGGTTCGCCACGATCGGCTTCGGCAGTGACACGGGAGGATCGATTCGCCAGCCCGCCGCCCTCTGTGGCGTCGTCGGAGTCAAGCCGACGTACGGCGCGGTCAGCCGCTACGGACTCGTGGCGTTCGCGAGCAGCCTCGATCAGATCGGTCCGTTCACGCACACCGTGGGTGACGCAGCATTGGCGTTGAGCGTCATCGGTGGCCACGATCCACTCGATTCCACGTCGATTCCGGAGCCGTTCCCCGACCTGGCCGCGGTGCTCGATCGGGGTGTCGAGGGCCTCCGCGTCGGGCGGATCACCGATTTGCCCGAGGGGGCCGATCCGGATGTGCTCGAACGCGTCGAGCGTGCGTTCGAAGCGCTCGCTGCCGGGGGAGCGCGGATCGTCGATGTCAAGGTTCCGGCGTTCACCTATGGCCTCACTGCGTACTACCTCATCGCGCCGGCAGAAGCGTCGTCGAACCTGGCGCGCTACGACGGCGTTCGCTACGGAAAGCGGGTCGACGCGCCCGACACGAACTCGATGTACATGGCGACCCGCACCGAGGGTTTCGGTGCCGAGGTGAAGCGTCGGATCATGCTGGGTACCTACGCCTTGTCGGCCGGATATTACGACGCGTACTACGGCAAGGCGCTGAAGGTTCGTCGACTCATCAGCGACGACTTCGCCCGCGCCTACGAACAGGTCGACGTGCTGATCACCCCGGCATCGCCGACAGTGGCATTCCGGTTCGGTGACAAGACCGACAACCCGTTCGCCATGTATTTGTGCGACACGTACACGATCCCGTCGAATCTCACCGGTCACCCGGGCATGAGCGTGCCCTTCGGTACCGGCGCCGAAGGTCTGCCGGTCGGCGTGCAGGTGCTGGCTCCTGCACTCGGCGAACCGGTGATGTTCCGGGTCGCTGCCGAGCTCGAACGGGCGGCAACGGCGAACGGGGAGGCGCCATGAGCAACGACGCGACGATCATGACGAGAAGCACGACGGATCCGCTGTGGATGCACGACGGCTACGAGATGATCATCGGCCTCGAAGTACACGTCGAGCTCGCGACCGAGACGAAGCTGTTCTCGGCGAGCCCGAACCGCTTCGGCGATGAACCGAACACGCATGTCGACCCTGTCACGCTCGGTCTGCCCGGGGCGCTCCCGGTGCTCAACCGGCAGGCGGTGGAACTGGCGATGCGCATCGGCCTGGCTTTGAACTGCACCGTGCAGCCGTGCACGTTCGCGAGGAAGAACTACTTCTACCCCGACATGCCCAAGGCGTATCAGATCAGCCAGTACGAGGATCCGTTGAATGTCGATGGTTTCCTGCCGCTGCCCGACGGCACGCGGATCGGCATCGAGCGGGCCCATATGGAAGAGGACACGGGTAAGTCGACCCACGTCGGCGGTGCCGGCGGACGTATCCACGGCTCGGACTATTCGCTCATCGACTTCAACCGAGCGGGAGTGCCGCTCGTAGAAATCGTCAGTCGGCCCGACCTGCGGACCCCGGAGGAGGCCCGGCAATACGCGAACGAACTGCGGGCGATCCTCGTGGCGGTCGGAGCGTCCGACGCGAAGATGGAAGAGGGGTCGATGCGGGTCGATGCGAACGTCAGCGTCCGCCGCCCCGGCGACCCGCTGGGTACGCGGTGCGAGATCAAGAACGTCAACTCGGTTCGTTCGCTCGGACGCGCGATCGAGTACGAGGCGAAGCGTCAGATCCAACTGATCGAGGGCGGCGAGCAGGTTCGCCAGCAGACACGGCATTGGGACGAGAACGACGGCCGCACGCACACTTTGCGTTCGAAGGAAGACGCCGACGACTATCGCTATTTCCTCGAGCCGGACCTCGTTCCTCTCGTTCCCGACCCGGCCTGGATCGGCCGCGTGCGCGCGGCGTTGCCGGTTCTGCCTGCGGTTCGCCGCTCGGCGCTCGCCTCCGCTGCCGGAATCGAAGCCGATAGCGAGACCGCCATGGTCATCGTCGATCGTGGACAGGATGCGTACGTGTTGGCGGTCGGCGCCGAAGGTGGAGACGTGGGTCGCGCCGCTGTGCATGTGAAGGAGGCGTTCGCGGACGTCGGCGAATCGCCCGCCGTGGCGGCGGCCGATCTCGCCAAACTCACGACGATGGAGCGTGACGGCACGCTCACGTCGACGCAGGTCAAGCAGGTGCTTGCCGACATGGTCGAACGTGGCGGGGGAGACCCCGAGGCGATCGCGGCCGAGCGTGGGTTCGAGGCGATCGAGACGTCCGCACTGGAGGGTTTCGTCGACGCGGCGATCGCGGATCAGCCCGATGCGTGGGCGAAGTACCGAGACGGCGAAGACAAGGCCATGGGCGCACTGGTGGGAGCGATCATGAAGGCCTCCCGCGGTCAGGCCGACGGCAAGGCCGTCACGGCGATACTTCGGGCTCGCCGAGGTTGATCTCGCTCAGTTCGGCACCGATCTGGACGAGCGCCTCGGCGATCTCGACAGCGTGGGCGTCGTCGGAGAACAGGCCGACGATCGAGCCACCCGATCCAGCTGAGTTGACCGGTGCGCCTCGGCGGCGGGCCTGTTCCACGAGTTGCAGCATCGGCCCGGGAACGTCCGTCAGCTCGGCACGAATCTCGAAGGTGGTGTTCATCGTGGTCCCGAGCGCTTCGACGTCGCCTGCGATGGCGGCGGTCGTGGCATCGTGCGCCAACGTCCGCAGTCGGCCCATCGCAGCGCGGACCGCCCGCTCACCGTTTCGGTGCCGTTCGAGCAGGGGACGGTGGGTGAGATCGCTCGACGCGGCGGCTCGGTCCGACCACGCCATGAAGAGGCGAATCGACGGATGGAACGCGACGGGAGTGACGGTCGTGTCGGCCGAGAAGTCCATCAGGATCGGCCGCTCGTGCGCCTGCACGAGGCGATCCTGAAGGCCTGCGGTGATTCCCATGTCGTCGTGTTCGATCGACAGGGCCAACTCCGCGAGCTCCAGAGATGTCGGCGTCCAACCGACACGAGGTGCGAGCGACCGGAGCGTGGCGATCACCAGCGCGCTCGACCCGGCGAGTCCGACTGATCGGGGAATCGTGGTCGATGGCTTGAGCTCGACTGTCGGCACCGGACAACCCAACTCGCGAATCAGGCGAGCGACCGTGGCATCGATCAGGCGGATCATGTCGGGGTCGTCGTGATCGACCCCGTAGTGCTCTGCCGGTGAGCTGGATACCGTGGCGGCGAACTGTGTGACCGGCACGGCGAGCACTGCGCCGTCGTACGCGTCGGACGGATTACCGGCGAGCGCCGCTCTGGCCGGACAGTCGACGTACGAGCCGCTCACGTTTCGAGGTCGATGTCGGGGTTCACAGGTGGCCGATGGTACCGAGACCGTCGGGTGGCAGGGTGGTGGTCGGCCCACCGTGTTGCGCTCGACGGTGCGCACTACCCTCGGCGACATGGCCGAGCGTGCAGCAGACAGTGAGACCCCCGTCGACATCAAGCCACGTTCTCGCGATGTCACCGATGGCATACAGAAGGCGGCTGCGAGGGCGATGTTGAGGGCTGTCGGGCTCACCGACGACGACTGGGGAAAGTCGCAGATCGGCATCGCTTCGTCGTGGAACGAGCTCACGCCGTGCAACGCGTCGATCCGTCGCCTGACCGCCGCTGCCAAGGAGGGCGTGCGAGCCGCCGGAGGGGTCGCGCTCGAGTTCGGGACGATCACCGTGTCGGACGGCATCTCGATGGGCCACGAGGGCATGCGCGCATCGCTCGTGAGCCGCGAGATCATCGCCGACTCGGTCGTGGCCGTGATGCACGGCGAGCGGCTCGACGGGCTGGTGGCCACCGGTGGATGCGACAAATCGATGCCCGGCATGATGATGGCGATCGCCCGGCTCAACCTGCCCGGTGTGTTCGTGTACAACGGCTCCACGCTGCCGGGATACCTCAATGGCAAAGCGCTCGACATCACGTCGGTGTTCGAGGCCATCGGTGCCTGTGCTGCCGGCAACATCACCGAGGAAGAGCTGACCGCGATCGAACGGAACGCGTGTCCGGGCGAGGGTGCCTGCGGCGGCATGTTCACCGCGAACACCATGAGCTCGATCGGCGAGGCGCTCGGGCTGTCGCTTCCGGGCTCGGCGTCGCCGCCGGCTGTCGACCGACGTCGCGAAGACGACGCTCGGCGCGCCGGCGAAGCAGTCGTCAACATGTTGAAGATCGGGCTGCGTCCGGCCGACATCCTCACCAAGGGAGCGTTCGAGAACGCGATCGCGCTCGCCAACGCGCTGGGTGGGTCGACCAACGCTGTGCTGCACCTGTTGGCGATTGCGAACGAGGCCCGCGTCGATCTCGATCTCGATGACTTCAACCGGATCGCCTCGAAGGTTCCGCACTTCGCCGACATGAAGCCCGGCGGCAAGTTTCACATGACCGATCTCGACCGAATCGGTGGTGTTCCGGTGGTGCTCAAGCACCTGCTCGACGAGGGGCTCTTGCACGGTGACGAGGTCACCGTGACCGGCAAGACCATGGCCGAGAACCTGGCCGACATCGACCCGCCCGCGCCCGACGGCACGGTGGTGTACCCACTGTCGACACCCATCAACGCCGAGGGCGGCCTGAACATACTCACGGGTTCGCTCGCGCCCAGAGGTTCGGTGGTCAAGGTTGCCGGACTGACCCACGAGCAGCGCACGTTCGAGGGTGTCGCCCGCGTCTTCGACGGCGAGGACGGGGCGATGGACGCTGTGCTCAACGACCAGATCGAGCCCGGCGACGTCATCGTCATCCGGTACGAGGGTCCGAAAGGCGGGCCCGGCATGCGCGAGATGCTGGCCATCACGGGTGCACTCAAGGGAGCCGGGCGCGGGGCCGACGTGGCGCTCATCACCGACGGACGGTTCTCGGGCGGCACGTGGGGGTTCTGCATCGGTCACGTGGCGCCGGAAGCGGTCGACGGCGGACCGATCGCGTTCGTGCGCGACGGTGACCGCATTCGCATCGACGTCCCGACGTTGTCACTCGACCTGCTCGTGGACGAATCCGAGTTGGCGAGCCGTCGCGAGGGTTGGGAACCAAATGCTCCTCGCTACACGAGCGGCGTGTTGCACAAGTACGCCCGACTCGCCCAGGGCGCCGAAAAGGGCGCCATCACCAACGTCACCTGAGGACGGACGCCAATGAGTACCTCTCCGAAGTCCGCACTCGCCTCGATCGTCGGATGGGTGATCGTCGCGATCGTGGTGTTCTGGCTGCTCGGCGCCGTCATCGGTACGATCAGATTCCTCGTTCGAATTGTCGTGTGGTTGATCGTGTTGGGCGGCCTCGCGGCGCTCTACGTCAAGTTGCGTGATTCCGACTGATGGGCCTCCGGACGTCGCTGCACGACGACCTGTCGTAGCCCCCGCCATCCCACGAGGCATGCACCGACGAACAATGTTGCGACCACCACGAATGAGGTTGCGGTGCCGCGGTCGAAGACGAGGCGACGCACCACCATGCCGACGAGGATCGTGATCGGCCAGATCGCGAGCCCGGTGATGACCGCCAGGGGGCGTCGCCAGGCCTGCACGATTCCCCATGATGCGGCGAGGCCTATCAGGAACGGGAGGGCCGTGCGCATGACCTCGCCGAATGCCGAGCCCTCGTCGTGGTTCCGTCGGCCGATCGCTACGAACAGTACGACGAAGAACACGTCGAGTCCGATGGCCAGCGCAACCTGTCGATCTTCTTTCACCGACGCAGTCTGCCCCGTCACAGGGGGAACGAGGCGGTCAGCCCTCGGTGTGGAAACCGCCGAGTGTGCCCTTGAAGAACAGGAGCGGATGTGGCCCGTCGCCGTCGCCGTCGGCATCGGCGTCGAGCGCGCCGACGTTGCCCAGTACGAACTTGTGGTCGCCCATCTCGTAGACATCTTCGACAGTGCAGTCGATCCAGGCGACGGCTCGGTCGAGGATGGGCGAACCGCCGGGAGACAGGTGCCAGTCGACGTCGTCGAACCGCTCGGCCTCGTTGTCGGTCCTGGCGAACTTCCAGCACAGATCGGTCTGTTGGCGGCTCAGCACGTTGACGCAGAACCTGCCGCCCGCCGCCATCGCGGCCCACGTCTCGCTGTCGGACATCGGCAGGAAACCGACCATCGGCGGATCGAGCGAGACTGATGTGAACGACCCGATCGTGAACCCGACCGGCTCGTCCTCGTGCATTCCGGTCACGACGGTGACACCGGTGGGGAAGTGGCCGAGCACGTTGCGGAACTGCTTGGCATCGAAGGCGGGGGTGTTTGCTGAATCCGTCATCGGCTCCGACTGTACGCTCCAGCGCGTGGCCTCCACCGTTCCGGACAAGACGATGCTGCGCTCCGAGATGCGTGCGATGCGCCGCTCGCTCATCGATCGGGCGGAGCGCTCAGAGCGGATCTGGTCGTTCGTGAAGCGTCTCGACGCCGTCGTAGGCGCTCGGGTGGTGATGGTGTTCTCGTCGGTCCCAGGCGAGCCCGAGACCGATTCGTTCATCGCGTGGTGCGAGGCGAACGGCAAGCTGGTCCTTCTGCCGGAACAGAACCCACAACCCGACTCGGTCGACGTGGTGATCGTGCCCGGAACGGCGTTCACGGCTGCGGGCGATCGGCTCGGCCAGGGTGGTGGCTGGTACGACCGGTTCCTCCTGGGAATCCGACCCGACTGCGTCACGATCGGCGTCGGTTTCGAACCGCAGTTGGTCGACGCGTTGCCCACCGAGGCGCACGACGTCCGGTTGGATCGGATCGTGACCGACGCAGGGCCGGCATCGGTGTGACGTTGTTCGACCGAGCCGGTCTCGACGCAGCTGTCGACGTGGTCGGCCGGTACATGCAGCCCACTCCGCAGTTCGCCTGGCCGATGCTCGTCGCCGAGGCTGGAGCCGAGGTGTGGGTGAAGCACGAGAACCACACGCCGACCGGTGCGTTCAAGGTACGTGGCGGGTTGGTCTACCTCGATCGGTTGCAGCGTGAACGTCGTCATGTTTCGGGCATCATCAGCGCAACTCGCGGCAACCATGGGCAGAGTCTTGCCTTCGCCGGCCGCGCACACGACGTACCGGTCACCGTGGTCGTGCCGCGCGGCAACGACGTCGACAAGAACGCGGCGATGCAGGCGTTCGGCGCCGAGGTCATCGAATTCGGTGGCGACTTCCAAGAGGCGAGCGAGCGTGCGGTCGAGCTGTCCGGCGAGCGTGGTTTCGAGATGGTGCCGGCCTTCCACCCCGACCTGGTGACGGGGGTGGCCACCTACGCACTCGAGTTCCTTCGCGCCGTACCTCGGCTCGACACGGTCTACGTGCCTGTTGGCATGGGATCGGGCATCTGTGCGTTCATCACGGTGCGCGATCTGCTGGGCCTCGACACCGAGATCGTGGGGGTCGTCGCCGATGGGGCCGACGCGACGAAGCGTTCCTTCGAAGCCGGACATGTGGTCACCACCGATGCCGCCAACACGTTCGTCGACGGTGTGGCGACGCGGAGCCCGAACGCCACTGCGATCGACATCATCGTCGGCGGCGCCGCACGGGTGGTCAGCGTGAGTGACGAGGCTTCGGCCGAGGCGATGCGGTTGCTGTGGCGTACGACGCACAACCTCCCCGAGCCCGCTGGAGCGATCGGCGCGGCTGCCCTGATGTCTGAGCGAGCGCTCCAAGAAGGGCGCTGTGTCGGCGTCGTGATGACCGGTGGCAACGTCAACGCGTCGATGCTCTCAGCGGTACTGGTCGGCGAGACCCCGGGTGCGTAGTCATCGACTCAACCGATGTGTTTGAGTGCCTCGCGCCGGCTGAGGCCGCTGAGTCGGTCGGCGTGCTCGTCGACGTAGTTGCACACCCAGTCCGGATCGGTCTTGGCGACCTCGCGAAGGGCCCAGCCGATGGCTTTCCGGAGAAAGAACTCCGTCGAGTCCAGCGACGGTTCCATGCAATCCGCCAGCAGGACCAGGTCGACGTCGTGCTTGAACCGGAGCTGACACAGGATGCTCGTGCGCCGCTTCCACAGATCGGTACCGAAAGACCACTTGCGCATCTGCGCGGCGGTCGCCGACGGGTCGGTGTGCAACACGGTGCCGACGGCGTGTGAGGCGAGCTCGTCGACGAAGTCCCACCAGGCGCCCGTGACGATCAGCTCCTCCAACATGGGCAGCGATGCGATGTCGAGGAGGTGTTGATGCTGCTTCAGTCGGAGCAGACCGATCGCCGCGTACCGTTCTTCTCGGTACTCGGCTGTGCGCCAGAGCTCGAGCAACGTGTCGCTCAGATCGTCGAACGAGTCGAAGGAATGAGCGCGGTACACCGGCTTCATGGCTGCGGTCTGGGCAGGTCTGCGGATACCCAGGTAGGGCATCGTCGATTTCATGTACGCCTGCATCCGCGCCGCATCCTCCGGTACGGCAATCCGACGCAGGGCGTCACGAGTGTCTGCGATGAACCCGGCTCGGACCGTCACCCGAGCGAGGGTAGATCAGACGTCTTCGTAGTACTCGCGTCCGAGGTGGGTGATCTGGTCTTCGCCCATCATCCAGCGCAGCGTGTTCTTCAGCTTGGTGAGCTGGATGAACAGGTCGTGTTCGGGATAGAGGCCCGGTGCCACCATCGGTGCTTTGTAGTAGTAGCTGAGCCATTCCTGGATGCCGCCGAGCCCGGCGCGCTGCGCGAGGTCGGAGAACAACACGAGGTCGAGCGCGAGGGGTGCGGCCAGGATCGAGTCGCGGCAGAGGAAGTCGACCTTGATCTGCATCTTGTAGCCGAGCCAGCCGAAGATGTCGATGTTGTCCCAGCCCTCTTTGTTGTCACCGCGGGGTGGGTAGTAGTTGATACGAACCTTGTGGTAGACGTCGCCGTAGAGCTCGGGGAACTTCTCGGGTTCGAGGATGTGCTCGAGCACGCCGAGCTTCGACTCTTCCTTGGTCTTGAAGTTGTCGGGATCGTCGAGCACCTCACCGTCGCGGTTACCGAGGATGTTGGTGGAGTACCAGCCGTTGAGGCCGAGCATGCGGGCCTTGATCATCGGTCCGAGCACGGTCTTGATGAGGGTCTGGCCGGTCTTGAAGTCCTTCCCCGAGATCGGCACGTTGTGTTCGGTGGCGTATTCGCGGAGTGCCGGGATGTCGACGGTGAGATTTGGCGCACCGTTGGCGAATGGCACACCTTCCTGCAGGGCCGCGTATGCATAGAGCATCGAGGGGGCGATGGTCGGGTCGTTCGCGTCGATCGCTGCCTCGAACGCTTCGAGGGTCTGATGCGTCGGTCCCGGCTCGATGAAGATCTCGGTGGAGGCAGCCCACAACATGACGACGCGGTCGCATTGCTTCTCGTCACGGAACCGGTTGATGTCCTCACGAATCGCGTTGAGCATCGAGCGCTTGTCGACACTCGACATGACGTTGTCGGCGTCGAGACGCTTCACATAGCTGCGGTCGAACGCGGCTGGCATGGGACGGACTTCGCGGAGCGCATCGGCGATGCCTTCGAGGTGCTTACCCGACTCGAGCACGCCGGCTCGCTGGGCGGCCACGTAGGCGTCGTCCGGGAAGGGATCCCACGCGCCGAAGACGATGTCGTCGAGCTTGGCGATCGGCGCGAAGTCCTTGATCATGGGCGAGTTGTGGTCGGTGCGCTTGCCGAGGCGGACGGTGCCCATCAACGCAAGCGAACCGACCGGGTCGGCCTGGCCGCGCTTGATGAGCTCGACGCCGGCGATGAGGGTCGACGCCACGGCGCCCAGACCCACGGTGAGAATGCCGAGACGACCCTCGGCGGGTTGAACGGTTGGGGACGGAGGTGTAGTCACCCCTCGACGTTAGAATTTGTGCAGCGCTCTACTTCCCGATGCGCCCATTTCTTCACACGGCGATGACACGATCGCCCAGGGAGATGCTGCCGGGTTCGGCCACGATTGCGCCGATGCCGAGCGTGTTGTTGCGTTCTCTGATCACCCGTTTGAGCACATCGAGATCGGCGTCGAGGCCGGGCTGAGGGCGGGTGACCATGATGCAGCGGTCGATCTGTTTTCGTACGTCGAGCGTGACGGTGCCGAGACGAACGTGGGTGTGGACGAGATCGTCCTCGCCGGAGCCGTCGAGCAGGACGTTCGCCCGGAAACGGCGGATGTCGCGATCGGCGAGCGTCGCGTTCGACACGAGCGAAATTCGCGTGCGTGCACTGTCGTGGAACGCTCCACCTGGCCCGGTCCACGAGACCCAGTCGGACTCGTTCTCGACGTCCATCGGGTTCTCGAAGGTGCCGCCGGCGTCGCCGGCACGGACGAGTTCGACTCGCTTCCCGAGCCAGTCCGACAGTTCGGTTGCGGTGGTGATGGTGTCGCCGTCCGCCGTCTCGATCACGGGCGCGTCGTCCACGAGCCGCGCAGTTGCCATCAACAGCTTCGGAGCCCGGCGAGCAGTCAGGATGTTGCCGGTGTCCGGGTCGAGGACGCCCCACGATCGATCGCCGGAGATCCCGAACTCGTCGACCTCCACGGTGTCCAGCCGTTCGCCGCCGATCGATTTCACCGGGTAGCGCCAGAGCTCGACGATCTTCATCCCGACGACAGTAGTTGTGGTGGTCGTCGTGGTGGGTCGTTGTGGCGGTTGCGATCGGTTCTGCCGATCGTTCGAGCGAGGTGATCGGTATTACCCATGAGCTGGGGTGTTGTGGCGCAGATCGAACGTGTGTACGATAACCTTGTGGATGGAGCGACGATCAATCGACACGAACTCGACACCGAGATCACCGCCGCGGTCGCCGATGTGTGCGGAATCATCAACGCCCAACACGCCCGCCTCGTCGAACTCGTCTCCCAAGTGCTGGAACACAACCTGTGGACCGGCGACGGGCTTCGTTCACCCGCCCAGTGGGTGGCATGGCAGACCGGTCTCTCTCCCGCACACGCCGCGGCTGTCGTACGCGTCGCGACACAACGCGCCGAGTTTCCTCGTGTGACTGAGGTGTTCGAGCGTGGCGAGCTGGCACTCGATCAAGTCGCCGCTGCGGTGACGGCACCGCCATGGGCGGATCGGCACATGTCCGAGTTCGCCCCGTACGCAACAGTCACCCAGATCCGTCGGGTGATGCGTTCGGAATACTTCGATCCCGACCCCGACCAGCCACACGACGATGCAGAACCCGACCATGTGCCTGATGTCGTCCCGGTCGATACGGATCGATGCAGCGCCGGCTTCAACGACGCCGGGCGCTACGAGATCCACGCGCATCTGAACGCGGTGGACGGAGCCGTGTTCGACGCGGCGATCGGTGAAGCGCGTGATCAGCTGATCCGCGACGGCCAACCGGAGGTCACCTGGGCCGATGCTCTGTTGGAGATGGCCCACCGCTCGCTCGACGGTGTCACATCGTTGTCGCGACGTGACCGTTACCGGGTCTGGGTCCATCTCGAAACGAAACACGGCACCCCGATCACAACCCTCACCAACGGCATCCGGCTTCCGCAAGCGCTCGTCGACCAGTTGGGGTGCGACGCGACGGTGCAACCGGTGTGGGAACGAGACGGGCTGCCGTTCAGCGTCGGTAGCACGCAACCGGGGATCCCGGCCCGCACCCGTACCATCGTCTCGCATCGGGATCAGGGCTGCCGGGTGCCGGGCTGTACTGCGTCGAGATGGTTCGAAATCCACCACATCGTGCACCGTGAACACGGCGGACCGACCGACACCTCCAACCTCATCACCCTCTGCGCACACCATCATCGGCTGCATCACCGAAGCCAACTCGGCCTCACGGGCAACGCCGATCTGCCCGACGGCATCAAGATCACGAACGTCTCGGGAAACGTCATTCGAGGGTGTGGTCGACCGAACCCGCCGAACGGGCCACCACCCCAACCCGAGGGCCGCTACCGGCACCCCACCGGCGAACGACTCCAACTCAAATGGGTCACCTTCACCCAACCCCGTCAGCGCCGCCGCCTCGACGAATCACCCGACTGAGTGCAGAGCCGCCGACCTCGGCCGCCCGACACGAAGCTTCGTGTTGAACCTCTTCTCCGATCCCGTGGCGACCCCCGTCGCCACGGCATCCTCCACGGTCGGTAGAGCCGCCGCAAGCAGCTCGACCGGAAGTGCGCCACGTCAATGCTGCGGGGCGTTTGCGTTTCCGCCGGCAGCCTGGCACACTTGTCGGCGATGCGTTTGCAGCTCAGCGCCCTCGTAGTACTCATCCGGTAGCGCACCGGCCTTCTGCCGCGTGCGCTCCTCGACCTCCCAA